>JAYWFI010000178.1:0-22794 GCA_043778865.1 Sphingomonadales bacterium | reverse complement strand
ATTGGCAATTGCTGCAAATAGCTAAGGTTAGAATATCCAGTACCAAAATCATCCATCGCCAAATTGACGTCTAAATCCTTGAGCGATTGTAGTATCTTTTTTGCGCCTTCCGGATCGGAAACAAACGCGCTTTCAGTCAATTCGATCGTCAGACGGTTTCCGTCTATGCCTGCGCCGTCTATGGCATTGCTGACGGCACAAGCCACGTCATCACGGATCATTTGGACGGCCGACATGTTGACAGATACAGTGAAGTAAGACTGCTCGCCCGATTTTTGATCCCATTCGCGAATTGTTTGCGCGGCTTCCTCAAGTGCCCAGCGGCCAAGCGGCACTATCAATCCGCTTTCCTCGGCTACAGGAATGAAATCTACAGGCGAAACAAAACCGTGATCGGCATGTTCCCAGCGTGCCAATGCCTCAAATCCATTTATTATACCTGTGCTAAGATCAATTAAAGGTTGATAGTGCAGCTGTAACTCGCCGCGTTTTAATGCGCGGCGTAAATCTGTTTCAATCGAAAAACGATGCCGCGCAGTATCTAAGCTAGCCGGGGAATATAGCTCGAAACGCTTGCTTGTCTTCGCACGCTTTAACGCAATTTGCGCGAAACGTAGCATCTCCATCGGATCGTCTTCGCCAACTTGGCCCACCGCCGCGGCAATCGCAAATTCAACTTGAATCTCAAGGTTCGATAATTTGCAAGGTTCAACAAATGCGGCCGTCAATCGTTCAGCGATACGTTGGATGCTACTTTGCTGCGTGCCCAAATCTACAAACAGCGCAAACTCGTTGCCGCTAAGCCGGCACAATGCTTCATGATTTCTCACATGGCCTTTCAAGCGGCGCGCAACTGTGATGATAAGTTCGTCACCGGCCATCGCGCCAACGGATTCGTTGATACGGCTGAACCGCGCCAAATCAATCAATATAATACCAAAGCTACCTTGGATTTCTATTTCAGCATGCTTTTTTGCAAGTATTTCAATCGATAATTCGACCTCTTCTTCAAATCCGGTACGATTATAAAAGCCCGTCAAACTATCGCTCATCATTTCACGGCGCAGATTGCTACGGCTGATTACCTCGGCTGTGCGGTCAACAAGGGATACCATGAACAACTCTTGCATATCGCCAAATCGTGCGATGCTGATTTCCAATTCGCGGCGACTAACCGGATCAGGCGAGCGCCAGCATTCAAAATGCGACTCCCGGTCCTGCTTGATCATTACGCCGATACGTTCGGGTAAACCCGCCATATCAAACCCGGACTCACGGTCTGAACTTAAAGCGATCAGATCAAACAGGTTATTTTTTGCTAATAACGACGTAATATTATTATCTTGGCAAAAAATAGCCGCCGCAATCGGCAGCGTTGATAGCCACCCAAATTGCGCTTGCACGGTGCTCACAGCAACAAAACCAGCCATTGCTTCGTGGCTTGAGATTGGCGACACGTAAACAAACCCTGCTTTGTCCATCATCTTCATGGCTTTTGATATAAGCTAAAGATGTAAATTATTGTTTTCGATAGCATCCCAAATATTTGGTTAACAAAATAGGGCATATTATTTAGTCACAATGACTTACCATGTTGTCTGAAAACGAATGCGATGAAGGGAATGTCGTGACACTGCAGAATTTCATATCCTCCGTTAACCTGTATTGTCTTTATACAAACGCAAGCTTCATATTTTCTTGCCTACGTCTTAAAGCCCCATGACACCATATTGCCAACGTTAATAGGTATCCGCAATTTATCCAATGGCGTCATGCCAATCATTTTGATTGAGGGCATCTTTATGATATCTGGAATAGGGAACAGCTTCATCCAATAACTTGGGCGATACGCGTTGTAGAAACTGTTGCAAACAATGCCTGTATAGCCTGTGCTCTCGTATAAAGCACGTATGCTAGAATTTGAGAAAAGCTGCATATGCTCCACATCTATAATCGGTGAGCGGCGTCCTAACGTCCGGTTTACTACTGATCGATAATCATGCGTAACTGCCACAAACGCACCGCCAGAGCGTAACATTTTATAGGCAGCCGCAATCAAAGCACTAGGATCAAGTACGTGTTCCAAGGTCATGAAGCATGCAATCAGATCAAAGCTCTCATCTGCATACATACCGGGTTTAAAAATACCTTCTTCGATCCAATCCTGCGTCTGCGGGGCTGCTGCGGATATTGCGGCGAGCGACGGTTCAATTCCTATCAGCTTATTAAAACCTGCGTCATGTAATCGTTCGAGAAATACACCAGTTCCCGTTCCTATTTCTAACGCTGAATTCATTCGGCCAGATAATTTTGTAAGCAGAGGCTGTACTGCCGTTATGTAAGCGTCTGCTGCGTCCTTTGCTTCACGCGAGCTGTCGTAATCAGCGGCATGGTAACTTAAAGCCAAATCATTCTGGCCAGGCGCGTTGGGCACGTAGACCAAATCGCAGCCGCTGCAACAGATCATTTCATAATTCATATATTCCGGTACTTTACGAGAGGCAAAAGTGGAAGCCCCAATACGATTTTCATCAATATTTTTGCCCAGAAATGGAACAGAGTTGCTTCGATCGGAACCACAAATAGGACAAGGCCTGTCTGTATTATTTTCTGAAATATTAACTCTGTTCATTTTAAACTCCGCTACCTTTATTACGAAACATTTGTCTTATGGTAAGGGTTGTCGTGTAAAGAATATGTTAACCAAGGTTATTTAAGGGACTTTAAATAATGATTAACATAAATAAACTGCATTCCAGATCTTTATATTCAAACTTTGATACAGCCGTGTTGGCACGCAACATACGCATTGACGCCCTAAAAATGGTAACCCGTGCAAAGGCATCTCATATTGGTAGTGCGCTTTCGATCGCAGATATCGTTGCGGTGTTATACGGCTCTGTATTGCAATATAATTCGGATGAACCAGATTGGCTGTACCGCGACCGTTTTTTGCTAAGTAAAGGTCACGCCTGCGTTGCGGTATATGCCGCTCTTGCCCACACTGGTTTTATTCCGCACGCGCAATTGGGAAGCTACGGCCAAGATGGCTCTGCTTTAATGGCGCATATCAGCCATAAAGTTCCTGGCGTAGAATTTTCAACAGGCGCGCTAGGTCATGCCCTTTCTTTTGGTGTTGGCAAAGCATTGGCTGCACAAAAAAAAACGCAAGATTGGCGGACTTTCGTTGTGTTGAGCGACGGCGAAATGGGTGAAGGCAGCAATTGGGAAGCTATTATGTTTGCTGCACATCACAAACTAGACCGTTTGACGGCAATAATCGATTATAACAAACTACAAAGCCTAGGCAGTGTGGAGTCTACTTTAGCGCTTGAGCCTTTGGCCGATAAACTTCGTGCTTTTGGTTGGGCAGTACGCGAAGCAGATGGTCACGATCATTCCGCCTTAAACGCCGCATTGGCGCAACCGCCGTGGGAAGCAGGAAAGCCAAGTATGTTAATTGCTCATACCACAAAGGGCAAAGGCGTATCATTTATGGAAAATCAGGTATTATGGCATTATCGCAATCCAAATGAAGAGCAACTTGCCGTTGCATTGGCCGAATTACAGGAGCGCTGCGATGCGTGATGCCTTTATTGATGAGCTCGTATTACAAGCTGGAACAAATGATAATATTGCTCTTATTGTTGGTGATTTGGGATACTCAGTTGTTGAGCCATTTGCAGATCGTTTCCCAAATCGTTTTTTTAATGCTGGTGTAGCTGAACAAAATATGACTGGATTGGCTGCTGGTATGGCGTCTGAAGGATATCATGTCTTTACCTACTCTATTGCCAATTTCCCGACATTCCGGTGCGCAGAACAAATACGCAATGATGTTGATCATCACAACTTACCTGTTACCATTGTCGCAGTTGGTGGCGGCGTTGCCTATGGATCATTGGGATATTCGCATCACGCAGTACAGGATTATGCGTTGATCCGTACAATGCCCAACATGACAATTGCTGCGCCTGGAGACCCATTTGAAACGCGCGCTTGTTTACGCTGGTTGATCGATAATCCTGGGCCTTCGTATTTGCGGCTAGGCAAAGCGGGTGAACCAAAATTTCATGAAAGCGTGCCTGACGTAGCACCTGGCAAATGGGTTCCTGTAGTAACAAATGGCCGTGATGAGGAGCGCATATTGCTGTCCACAGGAGCCGCACTAAGCGCGGCAATTGAACGTAGCTGTGGAAATGGATCACATGCTGGGCATGCGTTATGGTCAATGCCATTATGGGGCATGGCTAGCAAATCAAGTCAAGCATCACAGTTGCTAAGGTGCAAAAGCGTTACCACTTTAGAAGATCACCTGATTGATGCAGGATTTGGATCATGGATGTGTGAAGCTGCAATGGGTAGTTCTGGCCTAGTCAGCCGCATAAAGAACATAGCGCTGTCCGCAGTAGTTTGCGACAGTGTCGCCTCGCAGAAAACCCTCAATAAGCTCGGCGGCTTAGCTCAATAAATTAACTTAATGATAACCACTTTTATTTATAGGTTATAACATGAAAGCAATAATTCTTGCAGGCGGCTTTGGCACGCGACTTGCCGAAGAAACCTCCCTTCGCCCCAAGCCTATGGTAGAAATAGGCGGAAAACCTATCCTGTGGCACATTATGAAAATTTATGCCCAGCACGGCATAAATGAATTTATTATCTGCCTTGGCTACAAAGGATATATGATCAAAGAGTATTTTTTCAATTACTCTTTGCACATGTCAGATATGACGATTGATCTACGAACAGGCAAAACCGATGTGCATCACAATGCTTGTGAAGATTGGAAGATATCGCTGATTGATACCGGCGCAGAAACAATGACTGGCGGGCGGTTACGTCAAGCCATGAAGTATCTTGGCGATGATGAGGATTTTTGCCTCACTTATGGCGACGGCGTCAGCGATGTGAACGTTACCGCAGCCATAGATTTTCACCACGCACACGGCCGCAAAGCTACTGTAACAGCCGTACGTCCATCAAGCCGCTATGGGCAACTTGATCTTGATGGCACTACCGTATCGGCCTTTGCCGAAAAACCTGTTGAAGAGGGTGGCTGGATAAATGGCGGTTTTTTTGTATTATCCCAGGAAGTTGGTAAATATCTTGGTAATTCTGATACCTGCATATGGGAACGTGAGCCGCTTGAAAAATTAGCCAGTGAAGGACATTTGCGGTCGTATTTCCATGATGGCTTTTGGCAGCCCATGGATACACTACGTGATCGGCAACTGTTAGAAGGGATGTGGGATAATAATTCCGCGCCATGGAAAACATGGCGCTAAACATAGAATTCTGGCGAAACCGCAAGGTCTTTGTAACTGGGCACACCGGGTTCAAAGGATCATGGCTGCTGATGCTATTGCAGCATCTTGGCGCTGAGGTTACCGGGTTTGCACTGCCTACGCCAACTAGCCCCGCCATGTTTGATATGATTGCGGGTACCAATTGTTGCAATCACATATTGGGTGATATTCGTGATGCAGAAATATTGACGAATGCGGTCGCGCAGCACGAGCCTGACATCGTTCTACACCTCGCAGCACAACCACTGGTGCGCGCTTCTTATGCTGATCCTGTGCCGAATTTTGCCACTAATGTAATGGGAACTGTTCATATCCTCGATGCATGTCGGCAAGTGCCATCGGTCAAAGCTATTGTCATAATTACGACCGACAAATGCTATCACAATGATAATCGTACGACGGGATATACTGAAGATGACAAACTAGGCGGATTTGATCCCTATTCAAACAGCAAAGCCTGTGCAGAATTAGTAACCGCATCTTACCGTGACAGTTTCTTTGCTGCCCGAAAGGTTGGAGTAGCATCGGCACGCGCGGGAAATGTAATTGGCGGCGGCGATTATGCTGAAGATAGGTTGGTACCAGATGCCATCCGCGCTTTTATAGAGGGCAATACCGTAGCAGTTAGAAATCCATCTGCTGTGCGTCCGTGGCAACATGTGCTTGAACCCCTCTATGGTTATTTGCTGCTTGCTCAGTCTTTGTACGTTGATCAGAGCTTTGCTGCAGGTTGGAATTTCGGTCCAGCTGCATCAGACATGGCAAAGGTTGAAGTTGTGGTCTCCAAACTAGCGCATCAATGGGGAGCCGCAAAAGGCATGGCTGTGCAGCTGGGATCGCACCCGCATGAGGCCGCAATGCTAACACTTGATTCAAGTCATGCTGCTAAAAAGCTTTTCTGGACACCGAAGTTAAATTTAGATCAAACTTTGGAAATGACAGTAGATTGGTACCGTGCAGCGTTAAATCGCAGTGACTTAGCGGACATTACGAGACAACAAATTATATCATACTTGGCCGGTGTTAGCCATGCCTAACCCAGCTCATATAATGATTACAGGCGCAGCTGGATTTGTCGGTGCCCGCACTGCAAAGCTAGCATTGGAAGCAGGGCACAGAGTTACTGCCTTGGTGCGTAGCACAAACGCACCTCGGCTTGCAGGCCTATCAACCAAGCTAAACATCGTGATTGCCGATTTATCTCATTCAAATGATGTTGCAGAGATTGTAGCAGACTTAAGGCCCAACGTTATAATACACAGTGCATGGGAGGGTGTAGGTGGGCCGCTACGCGACGGCGAAATCCAAATCGACAATATCCGTACCAGCGTAGCCCTTGCGGATGCTGGCATCAAATCCGGTATCCGCAAGTTTATCGGTATTGGATCCCAAGCCGAATATGGACGCTTCAACAGGCGGATTACTGAAACCGATTTGCCTCATCCAACAATGCTTTATGGCGCAGCGAAGCTTGCTACTTGCCAGCTAATCAGGCAGCGTTGTGAAGCGGCGGATATTAGTTTTTCATGGATGCGGCTATTTTCAGTATACGGTCCCGGTGATAATCCAAACTGGCTAATTCCTGCGGCATTGTCGCAATTGCTATCTGGCGTTGCGCCTAGGTTAACGGCGGGAACGCAGCGCTGGGATTATCTGCATATTGATGATGTCGCAGCAGCTATTTTCGCTGTCGCTACCTTCGATGATGCCAGTGGCATCTTCAACCTATCCAGTGGTATTGCAACGCCAGTTAAAACTATAATCGAAATTCTACGTGATAATACCGCACCAGATCTAGATTTGAAATTCGGTGAAATCCCATTTGGTCCTGCGCAAATTATGCATCTTGAAGGCGATAATATCAGGTTGATGGAAGCCGCCAATTGGTCACCTAAAATTAAAATTCAAGATGGCTTAATCCAGTTGGCTTCTGCAGCAAGAACCGCGTCATGAACACAAGCTCTATGATTTCCAAAGCCAAATTGTTTGGCGGATTTATGGCTGTAAGCGGAATAAATACACTTTTTGGTTATACAGCTTATGCCGTATTTTTACAGATAGGATTAACGCCATTAATCGCCGTCATGTGTAGTACATTGGCTGGTGTTACTTTTAATTTTAGTACATTAGGTAAGCTTTTTGGTTCGCATGCAAGAGAGCCGCTCATCCGATATATTTTGGCCTATGTCTCAATCTTAGGCTGCAACCTGTTGTTGCTAAATTACCTGATTACTGCCGGTATAGCCGCACTATTCGCTCAAGGCATCGCGGTGCTTTTATTGGCTCCTGTATCTTTCACAATAATGCGCCGTTTTGTATTTGAAGGGCAATCATGAAAACTATTTCGATCATTTCTCCTTGCTATAACGAAGCTGACAACATTCATGCCTGCGCCGACGCGGTGCGAGCTTTATTTGACGGCCCATTAAAAGGATATAATCGTGAACATATTTTTGCCGATAACGCTTCTTCTGACGGCACAGATGAAATGCTGCGTGAAATGGCAGCGACAGATCCTTCGATTAAGGTAATATTGAACGCTCGTAATTTTGGACCCTTCAGATCAAACTTTAATGCTCTGCGTGCGGCAACCGGCGATGCAGTTGTGGTGTTTCTACCCGCTGATTTACAAGATCCACCCGAAGTGATAGCAGAATTTGTAAATCTGTGGGAAAGCGGCATAGAAGTAGTAGCAGGTGCGCGCACAAACAGGCAAGAAAGCATTGCATTACGCGCGTGCCGCAGTATCTTTTACCGTATAGTAGCTACAATGTCCGAGATTGATATTCCGGTAAATGTGGGCGAGTTTCAATTGCTTGATAAAAAAGTCTGGCAAGCTGTGATATCCCATGATGATCATTACCCCTATATCCGTGGTATTATCGCTTCGGTAGGTTTCCGGCGTGTAATTGTGCCTTATACATGGGTAGCTCGCAAATCAGGAATATCTAAAAATAATTTGCCGCGATTAATTGATCAAGCACTGAACGGTATATTTTCTTTTACCAGTGTACCCATGCGGCTGTGCACATTTGCCGGTATATCACTATCAATTCTGTCAATAATATATGCGATGGTTTCCGTTGTCCTGCATTTTACAGTACCAAATTTTGCGCCTCCTGGCATTACGACATTGATCGTCGCACTATTCTTTCTTTCGGGAACTCAAATGGCATTTTTGGGGATATTGGGCGAATATGTGACATCGATACATTCCCAAGTACGTAAGCGGCCCTTGGTGGTTGAGCGGGAGCGGATTAATATGGGCTTAGATGTGAATAAGGCCGCAGAGCTTGGCGAAACCAAAAACCCAGTGCACGATTTACAGCGCCGCATTGCAGCGGGATGATTAAATGTGCATCTTTGCGGCAATATCATGCGGTGAGTTTAAACTGGGTACTAGCAGCTTTAATCGGCTGGGTATCAATCGATAATGCCCTACTATTTGCATTTTTGGGCAAAAATTACTGGGCGGCATGCGCCGCCAGCCTGGCTGCCACAGTTGCCATAACTTATCTTGTAGCACGTATGCCTTCAAACGTCTTACGTGCAGAAATTAGCATAAAAACGCTACTCTTTTGCGTATTTGCTGCTTTGTTTCTGTTAATATTGGGCGGTGAAGGACGATTTTTATATGCAAACCCAGATTGGCAAATACGCGATACTTTACTGCGTGATATGGGAAATAACAGCTGGCCATTTTTCTATAATATAAACGGAAATACAGAAATTCTGCGTGCGCCAATTGGTATGTATTTGAAACCTGCAATTATAGGCGGGTCCAGCCAAGTAAAACGCGATTTGGCTATACTGTTTTGCAATACACTCATTCTTGGCGGACTATTTGCGGCGGGTTCCGTTTTATTTCAAAATACCAAAATGCGTATCATTGCGTTTTTAGTTTTTGTTTTTTTTAGCGGTCTTGACGTCATCGGGTTTGGAATTTTGCACCACATGGGAAGCCTGCTAGCATTCGATCATTTGGAACCTTGGTTGCCTAGTTCACAGTATTCATCCCACATAACGCAACTTTTCTGGGTACCGCAACATGCATTTGCTGGCTGGTTTTGCGCGTTACTATTTCTTTTGTGGGAACGCCGCTACATACGTTTTAGTCTATTTTTTGCTGCTATACCTTTACTTGCGATATGGTCTCCGTTGGCAATTATGGGTGCTGTTCCGTTTGCAATCTATGTTGGTATCGTTATCCTATGGCGACGGGATATTCTTTCGTCCGATATTATGATTTGCTTATTGTCTTTGGCTCTATCTATCTCGGCTTTACTATATTTGCGCTCTGGTTTTAGCGATGTTAAAAGTACGATTGAGACCTTACCCATTTTGAATTTTATGCTGCTATTGTTAGTTGAAATTATACCATTTGCTATTTTTCTTGTTGTTAAGCCTTCTGAATATGGCTTTGGGATTACTATCGCAGCAGCTAATATTACAATTATATGTTTGCTGATAATGCCACATTACAGAATTGGCGTGAGCAATGATTTTCAAATGCGCGCATCCATAATGCCGCTGGCTATACTAGGTATTACAATGGCAGGAGTGATAACGGATGTCGGCTCGCGTTCAAGCAGATTGATTTTAAGCATCCTATTGCTGATCGGCAGCGTAACTGGTTTAATGGAAATCAAGCGATCGTTTATGTATCGGCCGTCACCTCCGTCGCAATGTTCCATGATACAGGCATGGTATCAACAGACTGGATTGATCGCAGATACGTCAACCTATTTTGCACCACGAACATCGTTGCCACCGATTTTGCAACCTTCGTTTATAAAACCAGCATACGCATCAGGCGCTAAGCAATGCTGGTCGCGAGAATGGGCATCATAATAGTAGTTTATAATATTGAACAAGAACGAGAAATGTACCTTAGATAATTCAACTCGTGCTACCTGATTGCTCATCCTTATTTGCCAACCACCAGTCCTGCCTCCACCCTGTTACGTCTTCAATCGCATTTCCGCTCGTGTCGCGTGCTGGTTCGTACCGGAAACGTTTTTCGATAAGGCGGCATGTTGTGCTATCTAAATCAGTATTGCCGCTGGATTGAGTAACGCGGCACTGAACGGCGCGGCCTTTTGTAGTTATGGTAAACTTTACGGTTACTGCGCCTATGGCTTTTGCGGTGCTGGCAGCGCGAGGATAATCGGAATTTTTAATACGCCCAGAGATATACTTTGCACGTGATCCAACTTGTACGCCGCCGCCGCCATTACCCGCTTTGCCTGCGCCTAATCCTGCACCCTGACCGCCTGCACCTATGCCGGGGCCAATTTGATTGCTGTTTCCTGTAGTGTTATCGCTGCCTTTGCCGGCTTTTTCGGCGGTAGGCTTGGGCTTTAGTAATGAGAGATCTACCTTGGGTGTGGGCGCTTCACGCGGTGCCGCTTTTGATTTGATGTTTTTGGGCGATGCTGCGCCTTGGGGTTTTGCCTTTTTGATTACCTCATCTTTTGTAGGCGGCGGCTTAATCTCAGGCAGCGGCGGATCTGGCATAATATTAGTAACTTTGATCGCACTATTTGCTTTGCGCACCACATCCACGGCAAGTCCACTGATTAACAAATAACCCAGCAAAATATGGATACTGATTGCGGCTATTCCGGGTAACCATCTGTTGTTCTTGCTCTGCGGCTGCCATACCTTCATGATCGGCGTTCCTATTTGGCCTATCTGGCAAGCTTCCTAATCAAAGCGGTTATTGCGCGGAAAGCCGTTGGGCGGTAAACGTCCCGCAGCGCCGCGCGCCACGCGCCAAAGTGACATATCGTTTTCAGTCCGAATGCGCCCGCTATCGCCGCCCATTGCCCAGCTTAGCCCCTCACTCATCCGGAAGCACACAGCATCGGCCAGCCCGCCATCTTTGTAACGTTGCAAAGTAACACCCTGCCCCTTTGCCATTTCAGGTAGCTCGCTTAGCGGAAATGCGACAAGCTTGCGGTTATCGCCCACCACCGCGACGTATTCATCCTTGGATTTTTCTTCATCCAGCGATGCTGCAGGGGCCATACGTACTACCTTCAAATTCACACCAGTTTTCAACGATACAACCTGCCGCCCTTTTCGAGTTTCGGCGATTGCGTCGGCCATATTGGCAATAAAGCCCTTGCCATTTGATGCGGCCAGCAGCATTCGCCCGCCCGCAATAACAGGCAGCATCGCGGCAACTTCATTACCTGCCTCAATATCGATCATCGTGCCCAGCGGTTCGCCAAAGCCCCGCGCACCCGGCAGTTTATCAGCGCCAATGGTATAGAAACGGCCATTTGCAGTAGCAACCAGTATCTTGTCGGTTGTCTGCGCATGGAACGCATATGCCGGACCATCGCCTTCTTTGAATTTGAAATCTGCGCGCGCTGACAAGTCTGTATGACCCTTCATTGCCTTGATCCAGCCGCGTTTTGACATGATCACTGTCACAGGCTCTTTTTCGATCAGAGATTCCAGCGATATTTCGCGCGCTGCACCCGCTTCTTCTAATGTAGTGCGGCGCTTACCAAGCAATGTATCTTCGCCATAAGCTTTGCGTAGCAGGCCAAGGTCTTTCTTCAACCGCGTGCGTTGCCGGGCTGGGCTTTCAAGCAGCTTAACAAGCTCCTCCCGCTCTGCGGTCAACCCGGCCTGTTCGCGGCGTAGCTCCAGTTCCTCTAACTTACGCAGCGAACGCAGCCGCATATTTAGGATAGCCTCGGCCTGACGGTCGGTAAGCTGGAACTCCGCCATCATAACAGGCTTGGGCTCATCCTCATTGCGGATGATCTCGATGATGCGGTCCAAATTAAGGTACGCGATAATATATCCGCCAAGCAGTTCCAGCCGCGCGTCGATCTTCTCCAGCCTATGTTGCGCCTTGCGAACAGTAACCTCGATCTGATGCCGCAGCCATTCGGACAACACCTCGCCAAGTCCCATCACCCGCGGCGTACGTTTATCGTCCAGCACATTTAGGTTGAGCGAAAACCGTGTTTCCAGATCAGTCATTCGGAATAGCGCGTTCATTAGGTCATCGGGATCAATGTTGCGCGTCTTGGGTTCGAGCACGATGCGCACTTCGCTATCGGATTCATCACGGATATCGGCCAATATCGGCAGCTTTTTATCCCCGATCAGGTTGGCGATCGCTTCGATCAGCTTGCCTTTTTGCACCTGATACGGAATCTCGGTGATCACTGCCACCCATGAGCCGCGTCCTTCATCCTCTTTGTGCCAGCGCGCACGCACCCGCATTGCTCCGCGTCCGGTTTCATATGCCTGACTGATCAGCGCTTTGTTATCCACCAAGATTCCGCCTGTCGCGAAATCTGGACCTTGAAAAACCTCCATTAACTGGGTGTGCGAAGCCGATGGCTGATCAATAAGCAACATGGCCGCATCGATAATCTCTGCTACATTATGCGACGGTATGCTGGTCGCCATACCCACCGCAATCCCGCTGGCACCATTGGCGAGCAGGTTGGGGAACAGGCCGGGCATAACCTCTGGCTCTTCATCCTCACCGTTATACGTCGGCCGGAAATCCGTACCGTTTTCATCTAGGCCATTCATCAGCTCGATGGCTGTTTTGGTCAGACGCGCTTCGGTGTACCGGTATGCCGCCGCGTTATCGCCGTCGATATTGCCAAAATTCCCCTGCCCGTCCACCAAGGGATACCGCAGCGAAAATGTCTGCGCCAAACGCACCATGGCGTCATAAACGGACTGGTCCCCATGCGGATGATATTTGCCGATAACGTCGCCGACAACACGCGCGCATTTTTTATACCCTTGGCTTGGATCCAGCTTTAGCAGGCGCATTGCCCATAACAACCGGCGGTGCACAGGTTTTAACCCGTCCCGCAAATCAGGCAGCGAACGTGCGGTAATCGTCGACATCGCATAGATCAGATACCGTTCCGACAGCGCCGCATCAAACGGTGCGTCCACTATCAGGTCGAACGGATCTTCGGGAATTTGGGTAGTCTCAGCCATTTGTTATAACTGGTAGCTGCGAATAGTCTTAAGGCCAAGCGCGCTACACTGTTCATCCACAACAAATTACGTTTGGCGACGTTTGCGGGCCATTAACGAAAAAGGCGGGGCAAACAAATGCCCCGCCTTTTTTTAAGATTATCTATTCAGCGATCAGTATTTAACGCGTACCCGTGCATACCAGAAGCCGCCGTTGATGCCGAACGGTCCGCCGCTGCGTGGGTAAACCTGTCCGTCACCTGTACTGTTAGTCAATGCGTAGATCGGGTTAGCCGATGTTGGCGCAATCCGGTCAGGTTTCGTATTGAACAAATTATTTGCGCCCACTGTGAGCGTGTAATGATCAGCCAAAGTATAGCTTAGATCAAGATCAGAGGTGAACTTTGCGCCAAAACGTTGACCTGGGTAATCGTTCTGAATGCTCCACGAGCTGTAATAGCTTTCGCGTGCATTAAGTGTGAAATCCCCAAATTGCAGACCAGCGGACAAAATCGCCCGATGACGCGGTGCAAAGTTTGAGATATCCGATCTTTGTGCTGCGCTAATAACGGTGCGATCAAAATTTGTTACAGTACTTTTGTTGTAGTTATAAGCCAGTGTCGAGTTTAATTTCCCACCAAGGAAATCTGTACGATAGCTGGCGATTACATCGACACCAGACGTTGTCGTATCAAAACCGTTGGTGAAATAGTTTACATCACCGCCCGCGCCTACCGCCGCAAGAGCAGGAAGTGCAATAATGTTAGCCGCCGAAACCTTGAAAGGTTGCGTGATGCCGATCCGGTTGCGTACTTTGATCGAGTAGGCGTCCATTGTGATCGTAAATGTATTAGATGGCTTGATTACGAACCCTAAACCAAAGTTTGTTGAACGCTCTGGTTTTAAAGCTTTTGCGCCGTAGAATTGCGCAATCGGATTGCCGACTTGATACGTTCCGGTTTGAACCTGGTTTCCAGCAATAAAGTTGGTGGTCAGGATTTCAACATTGCTTTGGCCTGGTGACGGAGCGTGGAAGCCTGTGCCGAATGTGCCGCGAATTGAGAACCAATCATTAAACTTGTACAGCATGTTAAACTTGCCGACAAAAGCGCCGCCAAATGTGTTGTAATTCTCGTAACGTCCAGCAAGACCCAGGCTAAGCGCGTCTGAAACATCGGTTTCTGCACCCACATACACAGCAACGTTGCTTTGTTTGAATTTACCCGCAGAAGACGGGCTTGTTCCGCCATAGCCACTTGCTGCCGGGTTAAAGCTAACAACCTCGGGAATGAGGGTGTTGTTTGGTCCCGCAACCAGACTAGGTGTAAACACACCCGGAGCAGTTTGCAAAAACAACCGTTGCGATGCATATGGACCCGCACCGTATGATTGTGCGTCGCCTTGTGTTGCACCGTATGTTTCGCGGCGATATTCTGCGCCTGCAGACAGCGTGATTGGGCTCGCAAGACCTGCTTCAATTGGATACGCCAAATCAAGATTTAAGTTCAGTTCTTTTTGGCTAACTGTGCCAAATTGAAAGCTGGTTTGGCTCGTCGGACCATAGGATTGGTTCAAAGAATTTGTCATCGAAAGTTTCAATGAGTTTTTGCTTAGCGATCCAGAGATATCATAACGGAAACCGCTTTCCGCCTCGCCTTTATAACCGATGGTACCAAACATTTCCTTGGACACGCCAATAAAACGCGGCGTGAAGCCCGCTGGATACAAAGTGGAGAAGTTATAAACGTTAGTATCTTTAACAAATGCGCCTGCAGGGCATGTTGCGTTACCTGTTGGGCAAGGTGTTAGATATGCTGGATGCGAGAAGGCACCGTTACGGCCGGGCGAACGGAATGCCGGAACTCCTGATCCGTCATTAACAGCGAGCGGCGTGGTAACGGAGAAAGCTGAGCGGTAGTTGAAGCTTTGGTTACCCTTGTTACGTGCAATATTTGCAAAGAAATACAATTTGCTGTTGTCGGTTACTTCGTACGCAGCATTAAACACGGCTTTGTATCCGCTGTTTGGTGAAGACCCCCAAATCTGGACAGGACCAGGATAGTTAGGTAGTTGTGCTGCGAGTGTTGGATTGGCTTGTGCAAAAACGACCGCGACTGGTCGTGTTACACCGCGACTTGTGCCTTTGTCATTGGTGTATTCGCCTGAAATGTTCACAAAGCCGCGATCACCGAGTTTTGTGCCAGCATAACCAGAAACCTGCTTACTTTGGCCGTCACCGCCTTTGTCATAATATTGGCCATAACGTGCCTGTAATTCAAAACCTGCATCTTCGCGTAATCCGTAATTGATAACTCCGCCGATAGCATCCGATCCGTATTGCGCGGTTGCGCCTTCACGAAGGATTTGCAGGTTGCCGACAGCAATCGAAGGAATTGCCGAAATGTCGGCGCCCTGTGAGCCATAGCCAAGAGCGGTATCGCCGCCGCTGTAAACCTGCACAAGCGCCGAACGGTTATAACGCTTGCCGTTTAACTGCACGAGAATGTTATCCGCAGGCAGTCCGCGCAATGAAGGTGAACGCACAAATGTCGAGGCATCTGAAATTGTATTTTGGCTGACGAAAAATGACGGCACAATGTTTTTTACAGCATCAAGCATATTTGCGGCAGGCTGCGCGGTTAGTTCAGCAGAACTAATAACGTCAACGGGTGATGCAGAATCTGTTATCGTACGATCTGTACGGCGCGTTCCCAAAACAACGATGTCGCTGGGCTCTTCGGCGGCAGTCGTATCTGTTTTTGGTGTGGCGGTTTGAGCGAATGCGGGCGCAATGCCCATCGTGCTTACTAAAGCTGTTGTTACGGCTAGTATTGTAATTGAACGTATGTTTGTCATGCGACTCCCCTTTATTTTCGATCTCGATATGGCTGCAAGTTTGCGTATTGCCAAATGTAATGCTTCAAATTTGCCGTTATGATTATGCTTTTTTTGCGCTTGTGATAATTTTGCAACGCAGTCTGCTGCGTATATGGAATATAATTTCAACCAGGACAGTTTCGACTTTCGAAATATCAGTTCTCGCTATTTCAAGCTGTGCTCTTTTTGTTTGTTAACGCTTCTGTTACTGGTCGCACACAAACGAAATCTTGAGAAAGCAGCATATATGATCCCCCGCTATTCACGCCCTGAAATGTCCGCAATTTGGGAACCGGAGAATAAATACCGGATTTGGTTTGAGATAGAGGCACATGCAACAGATGCATTGGCGCAGCTTGGCGTGGTTCCGCAATCCGCAGCCAAGGCGCTGTGGGATTGGTGGGCGACCAACCCAAAAATTGATGTGGCCGCGATTGACGCGATCGAAGCGGTAACCAAGCATGACGTGATTGCATTTCTTACTTGGGTTGCCGAGAACGTCGGCGATGAAGCACGCTTCATGCATCAGGGAATGACAAGTTCGGATGTTCTCGACACTTGCCTTGCGGTGCAGTTAACGCAAGCAACTGAATTGTTAATCGCCGATACGGATAAGCTGCTCGCCGCGATAAAAACCCGCGCGTTGGAGCACAAATTTACGCCAACAATAGGCCGCAGTCATGGTATACACGGCGAACCTGTAACCTTCGGGATGAAACTGGCGCAAGCGTATGCCGAATTTGCGCGTGGGCGTGAACGTCTGGTGGCCGCGCGCGCAGAAATCGCAACTTGCGCGATATCGGGCGCGGTGGGCACTTTCGCCAATATAGACCCGGCTGTGGAAGCGCACGTCGCGGCCAAGCTAGGGCTATCGGTTGAAACTGTCTCTACGCAGGTTATTCCGCGCGATCGCCATGCCATGTATTTTGCCGTGCTTGGCGTGGTTGCATCGTCTGTTGAGCGGCTTGCCGTTGAGATACGTCACTTGCAACGTACCGAAGTGCTGGAGGCAGAGGAGTATTTCAGCCCTGGTCAAAAAGGTTCGTCAGCAATGCCGCACAAACGCAACCCTATCCTGACCGAAAACCTAACCGGACTTGCGCGGATGGTGCGCAGTGCGGTGACGCCGGCTATGGAGAATGTCGCGCTTTGGCATGAACGCGATATTTCGCACAGTTCGGTCGAGCGATATATAGGCCCTGACGCAACGATCACATTGGATTTTGCATTAGGGCGTTTGACAGGTGTGATAGAGAAGCTGCTGATTTATCCCGAACGCATGCAAAAAAACCTCGACCGTATGGGCGGCCTTGTCCATTCGCAGCGCGTGTTACTGGCACTGACGCAAGCGGGGATCAGCCGCGAAGACAGTTATCGCATTGTGCAACGTAACGCGATGAAAGTGTGGGAATCGGACGGAGCGCTTTCGCTTCTTGAACTGCTGCAAGCGGACAGCGACGTCACGGCGAAGCTGTCGCCCAATGAGATTGCTGAACGGTTCAATCTTGATTATCATTTTAAGCATATCGACACGATCTTCACGCGTGTGTTTGGATAATGGACATCAAAAATAACGCTCTGGCAAAAGCCCAGAACTTACCATAAGATATAAGAAATCGTTTACCGTGCAGGGAGTATGACAATGCAATTTCTGAAGACGCTGTTTTGGGTGATCCTGATTGTTGCGATAACTGTTTTTGCGATTAACAATTGGGTTCCGGTATCTGTGAAGCTGTGGGGCGGGATGCTGCTTGATACCAAACTGCCAATGCTGGTAATCGTGAGTTTGCTGATAGGGTTTTTGCCATTATGGCTGTGGCACCGGATTACGCATTGGCGCATGAAACGCCGGATAAATTCGCTTGAAGGTGTTAGCACGGCACGTAAACCACTGGAGATGACACGCGAGGATATTGCACCGCCCCTACCCACGGGCCAAGTAGGCAATCGAACATGAGTAACCCAGTATTTGTTGCCATTGATACGCACAATCTTGACCACGCCTTGTCATTGGCGCAGCAAATAAAGCATCATATTGGCGGCGTAAAATTGGGCCTCGAATTTTTCTGCGCAAACGGCCATCACGGCGTACATGAAATGGCAAAGTTGGGCTTGCCCGTTTTCCTTGACCTTAAACTGCACGATATACCTAATACCGTTGCCAAGGCGGTGCAGGCGATCAATGGATTGGAACCTGCGATCCTAACGATTCACGCCAGCGGAGGGCGCGCGATGATGGAGGATGCAAAGGCCGCAGCGGGCCTGAATACTAAAGTAGTCGCCGTAACAGTGCTGACCAGTTTGGACGATCATGACCTGAACCGTGTCGGCGTATCCGATGATCCGCAGCATCAAGTTGAACGGCTTGCGGCATTGGCGCAAGAGGCCGGGCTAGACGGCATCGTTTGTTCAGGGCACGAAGTAAGAGCCGTGCGAAAATTGTGGAAAAACGGTTTTTTTGTAGTACCCGGACTGCGCCCTGCAGGCGGCGCAATGGGCGATCAAAAACGATCCGTAACGCCCCGGCAAGCGCGTGACGACGGGGCAAGCGTTCTTGTCATAGGACGGCCCATTACCGCTGCGGATAACCCCGATGATGCCGCGCGAGCAATCGTAGGAACGCTTTAGGCGATGCCCTATGTATTTTCCTGTTCATAACGCTTGCCGCTGTCATCCTCGAATAGCTACATGAGCGCCATAAGCAAAAAGCGATCAATAGGTAATTTTACTCCCACTTACTTTGCTTATGGGTTATCGTTGAACTTCAACTTCTTGGGAGGGATAGTTCAATGACTAACAGTAAAAAAGCAGTTGCCGAGATGATCGGCACATTCTGGCTCGTATTTGGCGGGTGCGGCAGCGCGGTTTTTGCCGCTGCATTCCCAGAAGTAGGTATCGGGTTGCTGGGCGTATCGCTTGCATTTGGCTTAACCGTGGTAACAATGGCGTATGCAATTGGGCATATATCGGGGTGTCATTTAAACCCGGCGGTCACATTCGGGCTCTGGGCGGGCGGACGGTTTGCAGCAAAAGATATACCATTGTATGTTGCGGCGCAGGTTATAGGCGCAATATTGGCGGCGTTACTGTTGTATCACATAGCCTGTGGCACCGAGACGTATGACCTTGCCACAAATGGTTTGGCGGCCAATGGATTTGGCGCTGGATCACCCGGTAAATATAATGTGATGTCAGGCTTGCTTATCGAAGGCGTTCTAACGGCATTTTTCTTGTGGATCATCATGGGCGCAACCGACGGACGCGCACCCGCCGGATTTGCACCGATTGCCATAGGTCTGGCATTGACGTTGATCCATCTAATCTCAATTCCCATCACCAACACGTCGGTTAACCCTGCACGTAGCACGGGCCCAGCGTTGGTAGTCGGCGGATTGGCGTTGCAGCAGTTATGGCTATTCTGGGTTGCGCCCATCGTAGGCGGAATGATTGGCGGCGGGCTGTATAAATTCCTAAACGGCGACGGCACAAACGCGGCTTAATCCGCAAGAATTGCATGACGTAGCTCCATAGTTTGTATAAAAGCCACGTCATGCAAATCCAGATCAAAATATGCGGCGTCAATACCGCGCAGGCCATTGATGCCGCCGTTGCCCATGGCGCGACGCATGTCGGGCTGGTATTCTTTCCGAAAAGCCCGCGCAATGTTTCTCCAGAAGAAGCCGCGGCTTTAACAGCGCGCCTGCCATCGCATGTAAGGGCCGTGGGGTTATTTGTTGATCCGGATGCGGCCTTTATTGACGCCGTGCGTGCGCAGGTCACACTGCAAGTCCTGCAATTCCACGGAGAGGAGCGCCCTGCCTTTACTGCGCGGATGGGACAGCAGCACGGGCTTGAAATCTGGAAGGCGATCCCTGTTAAAACAAGCCAAGACCTGAAATTAGCCAGCAAGTATCGCGGCGCAGTGCATAGGATATTGTTTGATGCCAAGACACCTGATGGCGCGGCATTGCCCGGCGGCATGGGGATGCGGTTCGATTGGGAGATGCTGCGCGGATATCAGTCACCGTTGCCATGGGGGCTAGCGGGCGGATTAAACCCCGGCAACGCAGCAGAAGCGCTGCGCATCACAGGCGCGAATTTACTCGACACATCATCAGGCGTTGAAAGCGTGCCCGGCGTAAAGGATGTTGCCAAGATTGCCGCCTTCTGCCAAGCGGTACAACACTATGAACAGACCTGAACTAACCCCGAATTCTTTCCGTAATCAACCAGACGAACGCGGCCATTTTGGCCAATTCGGCGGGCGTTATGTCGCCGAAACGCTGATGCCATTGGTGCTCGATTTGGAACGCGAATACCGCGCCGCGCAAAATGACCCTGCGTTTGCCGCGCAATTCGACGATCTGCTCGAACATTATGTTGGCCGGCCTTCCCCGCTTTATTATGCAGAACGGCTGACCGAAGAATGCCGCAAAGATGCGCCTGCGGGTAAAGGCGCGCAGATATGGTTTAAGCGAGATGAACTGAACCATACCGGCGCGCACAAAATCAATAATTGCATTGGCCAAATCCTGCTCGCGATACGTATGGGCAAAACGCGAATTATCGCCGAAACAGGTGCGGGCCAACACGGCGTTGCAACGGCCACCGTGTGCGCCCGCTTTGGCCTACCTTGCTTTATTTACATGGGTGCAAAAGACATTTCGCGGCAACAACCTAATGTGTTCCGCATGAAGCTGCTTGGCGCCGAGGTCATTCCTGTAACCAGCGGTGCAGGCACGTTGAAAGACGCGATGAATGAAGGATTGCGCGACTGGGTCGCCAATGTGCACGACACATTCTATATTATTGGCACTGCGGCTGGCCCGCATCCTTACCCCGAAATGGTCCGCGATTTTCAAAGTGTGATCGGTAAGGAGGCACGCGCGCAGATGCTAAGCCGGGTGGGCCGCCTGCCCGATTTATTGGTCGCGTCGATTGGCGGAGGCAGCAACGCAATTGGGCTGTTCCATCCATTCTTGGATGACGCCAGCGTTGAAATGCTAGGGATTGAGGCGGCAGGACACGGGCTGAACAAGGAACATGCGGCAAGCTTAGCTGGCGGAAAGCCAGGCATATTGCACGGTAACAAAACGTACCTGTTACAAGACGAAGACGGCCAAATCGCCGAAGCCCACTCCATCAGCGCAGGATTGGATTATCCCGGCATTGGTCCCGAACACAGCTGGCTAAAAGAGTCTGGCCGCGTGCGGTATGACAGCGTGACCGATGTCGAGGCGCTTGAGGGCTTCCAATTATTATGCCGCACCGAAGGCATCATCCCCGCGCTGGAACCTGCCCATGCAATTGCCGCCGTGGCACGCATAGCGCCCACGATGGACCGCGATCAGATTATCCTAGCCAACCTATGCGGCCGCGGCGACAAGGATATCTTCACCGTGGCCGAGGCGTTGGGCACTGTGATATGACCCGCCCTCCGCAGCCGCCATTCAATGCCAAAAGCGCTGCACAAAAAGCCCGCATAGCCGAAAATGCATGGAACAGTTGCAACCCTTCTCGCTGCGCCGCTGCCTATACACCTGACAGCCATTGGCGAAACCGCGCTGAATTCATCAACGGTCGTGCTGAAATAGAGGCATTTTTGACCCGAAAATGGTCACGCGAATTGGATTATCGCTTGATCAAAGAGGTCTGGGCCTTTGATGATCATCGCATAGCTGTACGCTTCGCATATGAATATCACGATGATAGTGGGAATTGGTTTCGTGCCTACGGCAATGAGAACTGGGAATTTGATAGCGAAGGATACATGTCATGCCGTATCGCGAGCATCAACGAGCATCCCATTAGCCTTGATGAGCGAAAGTTTCATTGGCCATTAGGTCAACGTCCGGAAGAACATTTAGAATTGAGCGAGTTGGGTTTATGACATTGCAGCTATACGCCCCCCTCCTCTCCCCTGAAGGGAAGAGGACTTTATGAACCGCTTCTCCGCTGCCTTTGCCAAGCCCCATCCTGCCCTCATCACCTTCATCACGGCGGGTGACGGCGATACCGCCGCCAATCTTGACGCACTGGTCGCGGGCGGGGCGGATATTATTGAACTCGGCATGCCGTTCACCGATCCGATGGCCGATGGCCCTGTCATCCAAGCAGCAAATATCCGCAGCCTTAACGCCGGAACAAAAACCGCCGATGTATTCGCGCAGGCCGCTGCCTTTCGCATGCGCCATCCCGGTGTACCACTCGTCCTAATGGGATATGCCAACCCAATGACAATCCGAGGGCCGGAATGGTTTGCGAATGCGTGCGTTGCAGCAGGCGTTGACGGCGTAATTTGCGTTGATATTCCGGTTGAGGAGGACGACAGCTTAGGCGACGCATTGCGCGCAAAAGACATTGCCGTCATTCGCCTTGCCACACCCACAACCGATGCCGCCCGCCTGCCCAAAATCCTAAGCAATGCGACTGGCTTCCTCTATTATGTCAGCGTCGCGGGCATCACTGGTCTGCAACAAGCGGCACAGGTTAGCATTGACGAAGCCGTTGCACGATTAAAGGCCGCAACCGCCCTACCCGTCGCGGTGGGTTTTGGTGTGCGTACCCCTGAACAAGCCGCCGACATCGCGCGCGTGGCAGACGGTGTTGTTGTCGGCAGCGCGATTGTCGAACTAATCGC
>JAYWFI010000177.1:0-13423 GCA_043778865.1 Sphingomonadales bacterium | reverse complement strand
AGTCCCATGGCCGTCGCCGCTCCACCCCAAGCCCCTATGGCCATGCCGATGCCAATGACCGCGCGCACGCCCGTGTCTGACCACGGCGCACAAATGCATGCCATGATGGCAAAGGCAGAGCAGGCCAAAACGCCCGCAGAGCGCAGCAAGCTGATGGCTGAGAATATGGCCATGATGAAGGTCCATATGGCCGAAATGTCCGCGATGATGGAGGACAAGTCAATGCCGATGCCGATGCCAGCCTCTGGGCCAATGGCGATGGACGCAGCGCATATGGAAAAGATGGGTAGGCATATGGCGATGATGCATCAGATGATGGAAAGCCTGATGGTTCAGCAGCAGATGATCATGAAATCAGGGAAGTGAAGAGCAGGCCATTGCTATCTATCCTATCGTAAAGTGAGCGCAAAAGGACATTGACGATGGTGACGTCCCCGATGCCCCACATGGATACCAAGGGTTTAACCGCAGCCGAGGCGCAACTTCACCTTGCACTCGATGGACCAAATGAACTGCCACGAACAGGATCGCGCTCTGCCTTCAAGATCGTCGGCGAAGTCTTGCGGGAGCCGATGCTGGCTCTGTTGCTGGCGGGCGGTGTCGCTTATCTGGTGCTGGGTGACCTGACAGAGGCGTTGATTCTGTTGTCTTTTGCCGCGTTTTCGATTGTGCTGACTGTGGTGCAGGAAACCCGCACCGAACATGTGCTCGAAGCTTTGCGCGATTTGTCGGCCCCGCGTGCGATGGTTATCCGTGACGGTGCACGGGTGCGGATTGCCGGGCGTGAGGTTGTGCGAGGCGACCTGTTAGTGCTTGAACAAGGTGACCGTGTGGCGGCCGACGCCCTGCTCTTAGAAGCGCATGATTTTCAGGCCGACGAATCGCTGCTAACAGGCGAGGCGCTACCGGTTCACAAGAAGGTTGGAGCAGCAGAAGCAGCGCATCGCCCTGGTGGAGACGGGCAAGCTTACGTCTATTCAGGATCGCTGGTGACGCGGGGCAACGGACTTGCCTGCACCTTTGCCACCGGCACGTTCAGCGAAATTGGCAAGATTGGCCAGTCACTTGCCACGCTTGATCCTGAGCCGCCGCGCTTGCGGCTGGAAACAGCGCGGATCGTCAAATTGAGCGCCATAGGCGGCAGCGGCGTCGCCCTGCTTGTAGTGTTACTTTATGGGCTGTTGCGCGGAGATTGGATGCAGGCTGTGCTTGCTGGCATCGCCACGGGCATGTCGATGCTGCCCGAAGAGTTCCCCGTGGTCCTCACCATCTTCATGGCAATGGGGGCGTGGCGGATCGGAAAGGTCCGCGTTCTTACGCGCCGTTCGGCTGCGATTGAAACATTGGGTTCGGCGACCGTGCTGTGTACCGACAAAACAGGGACGTTGACCGAAAACAGAATGGCGGTATCACAGGTTTGGCTGGCATCGGGTAAGGTGAACAAGGTGCGTTCCGGTATTGAAATTCCCGCCGCCTTTCACGCTGTCCTAGAAACCAGCATTTTGGCGAGCGCCGCAGCGCCGGTTGATCCGATGGAAATTGCCCTGCACGCGGCCGCGCCTCCCATGCCCGCCGACTACCGTCATGTTCACAGCTATGGCCTGCGGTCCGACCTGCTCGCCATGTCGAACATCTGGAACGGTGCAAATCCCAAAGGCGGCTATATCATCGCAGCCAAGGGCGCGCCCGAGGCGATTGCGAAGCTTTGCCGTCTTGCTCCGGCGGCGATGCGGCGCATGACGGCGGCGGTCGATGCAATGGCTGCGCAGGGCATCCGGGTTCTCGGAGTTGCGGTTGCGCATACAACCAACAAAAAATGGGCCAAGTCGCAGCGCGACTACAAATTCAAGCTAATTGGTCTTGTCGGCCTCGCTGACCCTATTCGTGAAAGCGTGCCTGTTGCGGTCGCAGAATGCCGAAGTGCCGGCATTAGGGTGGTGATGATCACTGGCGACTATGCGGCCACGGCGCGTGCTATCGCGCTTCAGGCAGGGATCGCCGACGGTGAAGTTCTGACGGGCCCCGAACTTGAAGTGATGGATGATGCTACGCTGACCCGGCACCTTGAACGGGTGAGCGTGTTCGCACGGATCATGCCTGAGCAAAAGCTGCGGATCGTAAACGCCTATAAGGCGGCGGGCGAAGTCGTTGCGATGATCGGCGACGGTGTTAACGACGCGCCTTCGCTTAAATCCGCGCATATCGGCATTGCAATGGGCCAGCGCGGCACTGATGTGGCGCGAGAGGCATCGGCCATCGTTCTGCTCGACGATGATTTCGGCTCCATCATCCAGGCCATCCGGCTGGGACGCGGGATTTATGACAACATTCGTAAGGCGATGGCGTTCATCTTCGCTGTTCATTTGCCGCTCGCGGGTTTTGCGCTGCTCCCGCTCGTTTTTGGTCTGCCGATCCTGTTCGGCCCCATCCACATCGCCTTTATAGAAATGATCATCGACCCCGTCTGCGCTTTGGTGTTCGAATCCGAATCCGAAGAAGCGGACATTATGAAGCGCAAACCCCGCGATCCCGAACAACCGTTATTCTCACTTCCAATGATTACGTGGAGTGTGTTTCAAGGCCTTGTTGCATTTGGCATCTTGGCAGCGACATTCCTGTCGGCGACCTATTTGGGTATGCCAGAGGGAGATGTTCGCGAGTTCATCTTCCTGTCGCTGATTGTTTCGATTGTTGCACTCATCCTCGTCAACCGTTCGTTTGATACGTCGCTGATCGAAGCCTTCACCCGCAAGAACATGACCCTGCGCTATATACTTGCAGCCGTGGCGGCGGTGCTTTCGCTGACGCTTGTTATCCCAGCTTTTCGCACACTCCTCAAATTCGGCGCGCCTGATTGGAGACATACCGCTGCCTCCTTTGCCTTGGGTGGGATTTTGCTCGTTGCACTCGAGTTACTCAAACCATTCGCAAATCGGCAGATACGGGAACAATCTATCCCTACGCATGTTTATCATACCAAGTATTGCTGAGAATTTCCCCTGTTAAACCGCATTATAAGGATCGCCATGGGCACGCAAGAGTGGAGCAAGAGGCTGATTACACGGTCGGGCTGCATGTTCGATGTCCGTCCCGCACATGCCGGCGATGAAGAAAAACTGTCTGTATTATTCGCGCATATCACAGCCGAGGATAAGGCATTTCTTATTCTCACCGGGCACAGCGAAACGATTAAAATTGCTAATATCGATCACCATCCCAGCAAGACTTTTCTGGCATTCGTTGACAATGAGGAAGAAGTCATCGCAGCAGCGACGCTTGACTGCGATACGGATCGCAATCACTGCGATGTGAATCTGATTATTCGGTCTGATTTCAAAAATGACGGGGTCAGTTGGGAACTTCTTGCGCATGTCGTTCGCTATGCAGAAGCGATAGCTGTCACCTCGCTTGAATCTGTAGAAGCACAGGAAAACCACGCAGCAATTAACCTTGAGCGCGAAATGGGGTTCACACAACAAATCCATCCAGACAACTCGGCGCTCGTCTTGATGCGGAAAACGCTCGGTAAGACGTGATGCCCTTACCACAAGACGTGGTTCGGATCACCGTGTTTGACTCGAAAGCTTTCGTCCGGCGTTTTGAATCCAGGGCACCGGCAGCGAACATCTAGCCATGTCGGAGCCAGATATCGTCACTCATCTCCCTATCTTGCTTCGGCCCGATCCGTCTCGGGTTGTGATCAAACCTTTCATCCCGGCTGAGGCGCCTCCAGGGTATGCCACAAAAGATAGCCCGCGTGCCCAAAGGGTAGCGGACAGGATACTCGCGCTTGACGCAGCGGACCTTGATCAGGAACTCAAGCGCGTATTCGAAAATCTTGACCGCCGCCACCGTGATGCCGAGCGTATCTTGCTGCGCCGCTTCCATGAGGTGAACGGCCCTATCATCGACCACTGCATGGTGACGCACAAACAGGCACTGTTGATCGGTGCCTATTTCAGCGAAGAATATGCTTTCGAGGCGGCGGCCCTGTTCAATCCGAGCATTGCTTCACATCCAGATCAAACCGGCATGACCACAGGATGTGTTCGTTTCATTCTATCATTGCGCAGTGTTGGCGAGGGGCATGTATCGTCCGTGACATTTCGCACTGGTGTCTGCGGAGCGGATGGAGCTATCACGATTGATCCGCCCAGCCACCGTGCCATTTCCCCGCGCATTGAATATATTCCGGGCAGAAATCCTGAATATTTATGTGTGCGTTTGTTTTGCGAGAGCGGCTATGACCTGTCTGAAGTAGTTATTTTTCCAATCACTCCCAGCCAGCGTCATGGCATTGAAGATGTCCGCCTCGTGCGCTTCACTGATGATGATGGCAATGTCACCTATTTTGGCACTTATACTGCTTTCAGCGGGCAAAGCATCCGGCAAGAACTTCTTCGTACCACCGATTTCAAAACTTTCGAATTAATCGCACTTCGCGGCGCAGCGACTGCCAACAAAGGTATGGCGCTTTTCCCGCGCAGGATTGCAGGTCGTTACCATATGCTTGGGCGGCAGGACCATGAGAATATCTGGCTACTCACGTCAGATGATCTGTATGACTGGCAAGGCGGCACGAAGATCATTGCTCCGCGCTGGCCATGGGAGTTCGTCCAGATTGGTAATGGCGGTTCGCCCATCGAAATCGATGAGGGCTGGTTAGTCCTGACTCACGGCGTCGGAGCGGTGCGAAACTATTGCATCGGCGCTTGTCTGCTCGACCGAGACGACCCATCCAAGCTTTTGGCGCGGACACGGATCCCACTAATCCGTCCAACACCTCAGGAGCGCTACGGATATGTGCCCAACACAGCCTATACTTGCGGCGCAATCGTCCACAACCGCACCCTCATCTTGCCCTTTGCGGTTGCCGACAGTGTTACGACCTTTGCGACGGTGCCGCTTGATCTGTTGTTGGCAGGTATGAATTAGCGCGACATGAAGCCGATCATCGCACGCACGCTCAACCCCACGATTGATCCTCGACGCGTCCGGCCCTGCGTTGCGCCAAACGCTGAACAAAGGTGTGTTCCTGATTAAGCCGAACCTTCGCGAGCTCGAAGAGCTGACGGGGAGCATTCTGCAGGACACAGAGACGCAGGTATGGGCAGCGCGCGCTCTGATTTCCGCGAACGCTACCCAAATCGTTGCCGTGATATTTGGCAGTGATGGCGCTCTGCTGGTGAGCAATGACGAAGTTTGGTTCGCCAACGTGCCGCCTGTTGTTACTCAATGTTGTAAGGACTAAATGCGTTTTGAGTCAAAAGCTATAGCCGATACCAAAGATACCAAGAAACTGGCCGGCGTCACCCGCCTCGCGGACAAGTGACGAACGGGCATATTGGCCGAGCAACCGGGAATAACCGGTGAGTGCAAACAGGCCCCAGCCCTTGCGGTTGTCACCGCCGAGATCATGGGCCAGCAACAAACTAGCGCCTACGCTTTTAAGCCCCGCACCATCTGTCGTATAACCGCTGATCGCCGCGATCGGGGCGGCAACGGCTGGCGTGTCGAAATAGGTCCGTCCATATCCGCTGCCGACATAGTCTGCCGACACACTAAGCGATGCAAATGTCCGCTGTGAGACCGGGCTGGCATAGGTAATAGCTGGCTTGATGATGTAACTGTTATGCACATTAGCAACATCATGGACGAAACTAATGTCAAAGGTCATTCTGTCAGGCGGGATCAGGACGCCGCGTCTGCCGACCCCTACATATCCGCCAAGCTCAATCGCGATGTCTTTTTTGCCTAGTAATTGCAAGCGTGGATCTTTTAGCCCGCCAGTCCGCTCTGTGCGCAGTTGCACGACGGGCCCGGCAATAAGGTTGACCTTGTCCGCCGGTCTTTCACGAACCAAATCGATATAAAGATTGAGCCCGCGCATCGCGAACTCAAACCCCTCAACTTTACCGCTAACAATTCCGCCAGGCTGAAGTTTGTAGTCATCGTCTCCGTCAAAACGGGGCACAAAACCCGCGCCGATGCCGATAACAATCTGATTGTTATCTTCGGGCGGAGGCTCGAAGGGGCAAATATCGCTTTGCGCATAGACCGGGGAGTACATCGTTATTGCTGCAATTATCGCTGCTATTTGGAACAGAGGCGGCGTTGACATTTGTTCGCTCCTTGGACATTTAATCGCGATCACGCGGGATTAACGTAGTAGAATTTTAGGTTTTACCTGCAAACTTTATGATCGTTTCCATCACCAATTTAGTGTCAGCAACATCATGGACAGCAATCGTTGCCACACCCGCATCGCGAACCGGGGCATCATTCCCGCCGGGATAAAGCGCATCGCCGATGAACAGCATTTCGGGCAGACCATAGCCACTGATCTTCGCCAGCTTTGCAATGCCATAGGCTTTGTCGATCCCTGGCTTGGTGATGTCGACTGAGGTCGAACCTCCGATACGGACTGCAAAGTTGGGTAGCCGGATATCAAGCAAAGCCTTTAGCCGGTTGCGTTTTTGAATATCGGGATCCCAATTCGCCTTAACTTCAGGCGCCGCCTCTTGGCCAAGACCTGAAAAAGTAATCTGGCTTCCGCGATCTTCAATCTGTTCACCTCGAACGACTTCATTGGCAAATCCCGCTTCGGCAATGGCGCTTGTCAGCGCGTCCATTACACATTTGCGTTCTTCGATTGAAAAGTTATCCGCATAAACCTGCGACCAGACACCATCAAACCGGTAGAATTTTGTTCCCGATGTAGGGAGCATATAGAGTTTGTCATAATTGCCGCAGGGCGGCAGTTGGTCAAGCAACTGGCGTTCAAATTGCGGCCAGTCACCGCCCGAAATTACAGCGACGCAGCGCAGATTGAGCAACGCGACAAAGAGCTGGGCCATTTCGGCGTCAATGGCTTGCTTGCTTGTTGCCAGCGTACCGTCGAGATCGAAAACGATAAGAGATTTCATCTTGAGTGGGTTATCCTATGCGCGCGTCAGAAAAATAGAACGTGCGAACCTGGGATTGGTTCCCATTTTTACCTGTGTGCGCTGGAACATTATCCTCAAGACTCCGTTACCATGGGTACTGCAGAAAAGAACGCGCACAGGGGAATGCAAATGGTCAATTCAATCCTTACACCGACGCCAGAAGCTCTTGCAAAGGAACGGGCCGCTGAGCCTGATATCCATCACGTCCCACACGGCTTCTCCGATAAGTTTGCGGTCGGCTTTACAAAGCTGCTGCGTTTCTCGGCCGATACCTTCTTTGCCAAACGCTATGGCCACCGCGCCATTGTTCTCGAAACCGTTGCGGCGGTGCCCGGGATGGTCGGCGCTATGATAACCCATCTCAATTGCCTTCGCCGCATGAAGGATGATGACGGCTGGATACGAACGCTCATGGAAGAGGCCGAGAATGAGCGTATGCATTTGATGACGTTCATCGAAATCGCCAAGCCAACATGGTTTGAACGGATGGTTATCCTACTCGTGCAGGGGGTTTTCCTCTTCGGATTTGCGCTGCTTTATCTGATCTCATCACGCACAGCGCACCGTGTTGTAGGCTATTTCGAGGAGGAAGCAGTCATAAGCTACACGCTCTATCTTCAGGAAATAGACGAAGGGCGATCCCCCAACGTGCCTGCTCCGGAAATTGCTAAACATTATTGGCAAATGCCCGAGGATGCTACTCTACGTGATGTTGTATTGCTCGTCCGCGATGATGAAGCCCATCACCGCGATATCAATCATGGCTATGCTAACAAACTTGCGGGACAGCCTGCCAATCCCGCACCTGTCGCAGCCTATCCCAAACATGCGACTGATATTCGCTTGAAGGCATGACACCATAGAACAACACTAACGGTTAATCGCAGAAGAAAGCGTATGTTCCTCGCTAATTTCATGTGCTTTCTGATTGTCATTGTATGGCTGCTAAGGATTTTCGGAATCATGGGTGCGCTCGTTCGCTCAGTTCAGTACGTATTTACCCGCGGCGATCACCTAAACGTAAGGCCGGAACCTTTCGCCTCTTTGCGTGTTTGGATTCCACACAAGGCAACTGCCCTTTCAAGGAGCATTCCATTATGAGTAAATATATACTCGCGGCCTGCATGGCCGCTACCGCATTGGTTCCAGCAAGCGCATTCGCCCAGCAATCCTGCGAACGCCAGCGTTCAAACCGTTTAGTCGCAACCGTTGGCGGTGCTGCCGTCGGCGGTGTCGCTGGAAACGTCATTGCCGGACGCGGCGACAAAACGCTTGGTACGGTTATCGGAGCCGTTATTGGCGGCGTGGTCGGGAATCAGGTTGCAAAGCCCAATGCCGATTGCGCCCATGCCTTTGGATATTATGATCAGGATAATCGTTGGCATGCGACGGGGATAAATCGCTCTGAGACTACCGGCTATTATGACCGCGATGGCGAATGGGTGAACGGCACGCCAAATGGATATTATAGCGACAGCAATCGCTGGATTAAAAATCCCGGAACGCAGGATGACAACGGCTATTACGGTGCCCAGGGGCATTGGGTTCCGGCCTCGGCCAATGGGTATTACGACCAGAATGATCGTTGGATTGCGGGTTCTTCGGCGGGCTATTATAATGATAGCGGGCGCTGGGTAGCGGGCAATACCACAGGCCATTATGACGATAACGGACGCTGGATGGCGGGTATGGCGGGTGGTCGTTCTGACTCCAATGGAAATTGGGTAAACGATCCACAGAATGGATATTATGGCAGTGATGGGCGCTGGCATGCTGGGAACTTTTCTGGTTATTATGACACACGTGGCCGCTGGATATCCACTGGCTCCAATCCGGACCCACAAACGCATCCCGGGCGACGCAGTGACGCCTATGGTTATTACGACGACAAGGGTTTTTGGCATGTAGGCACTGCTGACCGCACGGCGGCCAGAGGCTATTATGATCGAAACAATCAATGGGTCAACGGTACGCCAAATGGCTATTATGACGCGCAAGGACGTTGGGTCGCCTCAAACGGAGACACCTCAGCAGCCGGTTATTATGATGCCCAAGGACATTGGATTCCCCCGTCGGTTGATGGCTATTACAACCGTGACGGCCAATGGATCGCTGGTACTACGGGGGGTTATTATGACAATCGCGGACGCTGGATCGCAAGACCATCAAATAACAATGGTCCGGGGTCAGGAATGCCGCGCGAAGTTCGCGGCCGCGAGGCTTGGCTCGAACGCTACATTCGCTCGGCCAATAATGATGGGACGTTGAACCGCGCCGAAACCAAACGTGCGCTCCGTGATCTTGACAACATTCGTGGCAATGAGCGTTCTATGCGCCGCAACCGTGACGGCGAACTCTCGGTTCGCGACGAAGCGGCGATCAATGTCCGACTGGACCGTTTAAGTGGTCAGTTGCGCATCACAACCTTTGAAGACGAACGGCGGCACTGACTACGCAACCAGCATCGGATGCCGTTCTTTACAACCAGCGAAAGTCATCGCTCACGCGTACTTTAGGAAATGAAAAGAGGAAGAGTATCATGTCAAAGATTGATAATTGCACGCAGATCATTTTTGCTAATAGCAAACTCGGCAAATGCCGGTTGACTGTCGTTGCCCTTGGTGCCGTTGGCTCCGTTGCGTTACTTGCAGGATGCACTGGCATGGGCAATCAAGAGCCTGGCTATGCGTACCGCCAATATGATTATAACCGGCCCGACCCCGCTTATGACGGCTATGACGCAGGGCGTTACTACCGCGATGATCCGCGGTATCAGGAACGTCAAATGAATCGCAATGACCGGATTTACCGCGGGAATGACGGGCGTTATTATTGTCGGCGCAATGACGGCACGACTGGCCTCATTGTCGGCGCAATTGCCGGCGGAATTCTGGGCAATGTGATTGCACCCGGCGATTCAAAAACTCTCGGAACAATCTTGGGCGCAGGCGGCGGCGCGGTCCTTGGCCGGTCAATCGGAAGACGAGATGCGCGGTGTCGTTAAAGGTTTAGCAAAAGGATAGCGGAACATGCTTGTAACTCATGGTGCCATAATTGTGGCGATAGACGGTGCGAAAATGGCTTTATACCGCAACCGAGGAAAAGATTTTGCGGCGGATTTAGAAGTACTGGAGCACAGCGCCAAATATACGGCCAGCACATCTGCAATGGGGACCGCCAAACCCGGACGCACTTTTAGGTCAATGGGAAGCGGGCGTAGTGCCTATCAAACAGCTAACTATCATCAGGTAGAGGAAGATCAATTCGCTAAGGCTGCCGTAGAAAAATTAAATATCCTGGCTCAACAATCAAACCTCGATTTTATCGTGGTTGCGGCCCCGCATGTCTTGGGTGTTATGCGTAAGCATTATAGTGGCGATTTGCGCAAGCGTATCGTTGCAGAAATCGATAAGGATTATGCCGGACGATCCCCATCAGACGTTGCCGATCTGTTGCGGGAATATGAGGCATGATGCGTATTTTAGAAGTTACTATTTCGACTATTTTTGCTGATAAATTCCACAATAATGTCCCCATCATTCTTAAACCTGCCTGCCACTAAGTAGTTTCCGAGTCTGGCATACCGGTGGCCCGTTGATCTATATTTATCTAACCCCCTTAAACTTGGAGATGATCATGTCACATGACGATAAATTACAAAAAGCAGTTTTAGCCGAACTCAAATGGGAGCCAAGCATTACCGCTGCTCATATCGGCGTAACAGCAGAAAACGGCACGGTTACTTTGACTGGGCACGTTTCAAGCTATGGCCAGAAACACGCAGCCGAGATGGCGGCGGGGCGCGTTAAAGGCGTCAAAGCTATTGCCGAGGAAATCGAAATTCGGCTCCCTTTCGAGATCAAGCGAGATGATGCCGATATAGCGTCTGCCGCTGTGAACCGGCTCGCTTGGGATACAAATACGGTGCATGACACAGTGAAGGTCAAAGTTGCTAAGGGCTGGGTGACACTGACCGGAGAGGTCGAATGGCATTACATGAAAGAAGCCGCAGCGCGTGAGGTCCGAAACCTGATGGGAGTTATTGGCGTATCTAACCAGATTACAATCAAAACCCGCGTCAATACCGAAAACCTTCAGGACGATATCCAGCATGCGCTTCATCGTTCTATATTCTTCCAACCAGAGAATGTTCACGTTTCAGCAGAAGGTGGAAACGTCAAACTAACCGGAACTGTTGGTTCTTGGATGGAAAGGCGCACTGCAGGATCAACAGCATGGGCCGCTCGCGGTGCTACAACAGTTGAAAACGACCTGATTGTAGTTTGACCATCTTAGGCCCGGCGCATTTTCCTTTTCCCCCCCTCCCCCGAGAGGAGCGCCGGGCTTATTCATTGATAAAAAGGAACTTACGATGAGCAACAATATGACCAAGTTTAACGTCAAAATGCAGGCCAAGATGAAAGAAGTTGAAAAGCGTCTTGAAACTTTGAAGGCCAGCACCGTCGCGCAAACCGAACATGCTGAAAAAGCCATCCGCGCGCATGTCGCAACTCTTGAAGATAGCGCGCATCAAGCAAAAGAATCGCTGGACCACGCCCGAGGCGAAATGGGATCACGGGTGGAAGATGCCAAAACAACTATTGCCGATTGGAAAGCCACGCTTGATAGCAACAAGCTGCATGCGCGTGCTGATCGGGCCGAACGTTACGCAGATGCATCGGTGGTGGTGGCTCTTGCCGGTGTCGATGAAGCTGAAAAGGCAATGTTGTCAGCTAGCCTTGCTCGCAGCGATGCCGATACTGTCAAAAAGGCTTGAAGGCCATTCATCGTCTCCATACTAAGCGATGATCATCAATCAGCTTGGCCCAATCGATTCGCGTGAAAATGTAAAGCGCGGCAATCACAACAAGCTGGGTAACTATAAAATAACTGCTGGCGTAAATTGTCGATTCAAGGGAGTCGATCTGAAAGCGCCTTCCTGCCGCTTGGCCTCCCACAATAAAAAACGCATAGCTTACGCAACGTCCAACAAAAAAGGGCAGTATAACTCTGGCAACCGGAAGAGCGGTTAAACCATAAGCAATGAACAGAAAGTTTGAGGGCAGCGGGCTAAATGCATAAGATAGAAAAATACCGAATGTTAGTGTTGTTCGGTTTTTAAGGCGCTGCTTGATTACATTAATATTTGACCACTGCGCTTTACCTAAAAGCCGCATGCCGATAATCTTGTGCGATAAAAGCGCCAGCGTAAGCCTGCCTAATGTGGCAGCTCCCGCACCCACCAACGCCAGTACCCACGGGTTGGTTTGCGGAAATTGGAAACCCACAAACGCAAGCGCCATCCAGGTCGGCGGTGCAAATACCGGGATAACATTCAATGCAAAGATCAAAGCGATCAGAACAAAAAAAGCTAATGCTTGTTCTGCCATATCTTTGCTCAGCTAGCTCTTAAAGCCGGTGATGCAGCCGGTCAAAATCCTCGGCGCATTCGATACATCGCGCTCCCATAGGCATAGCTTCTAATCGATCTACGGGGATAACACAGCCGCAATTGGTGCATACGCCATAGGTGCCTTGCTCAATCCGTGCCAAACTTGCTTTAATATCCGAGATTTCTGCTAACCCCGCTTCGTCAAGGGCCTCAAGCTTCTCATCATCAGCATCAAACAATGCTTGCTCCGACAGGTCAGCATCTTCGGGAGCGCAAATATCGCTTTCGATTTGCCCGACCCGCTTTTGCATTACGTCAAGGCGCTTGGTCAGAATGCGTTTGAGATTTTCATGCTTCATCATAATGGTTTATGTGACCTTTTTGCGGTAAATATATATGACTCGTTGCGGTAAACATATAACTCCGCTGAGTAATAAAAGTTCCAAGCCTCGTAAAAATCATGGTCGTCTGCCAAAGAGCACTTCAACGTCCAACAAAGCGGTCATTACGAACAAGGTACCGGCCATTGATCCGGATTGGGATTGGTGCGCCGGAATAGGGCGCGATAACTGTTCCAGGCAATTGTGCGTGGATGTGCAGATGCGGTTCACTGCTGCTGCCTGAATTCCCCACAGCTGCAATTGCATCGCCCGTCTTGAGACTTTGCCCTATGGCCACATGCACCGAACCTTCACGAAAATGGCCCAGCAAAATGTCGAGGCCGCTGCACCTCAAAATGATGTGGTTGCCCGCTAGGCGTGCTTCGTCAGTTTTCGGGACCGGCATATCTGAAAGTCCGTCCACCGCAGCAATCACTTTACCGTCACAAGGTGCAACAACCGGCGACCCGAAAATGCGGTAGCGGCGCGGTTCTGGGGGCATAATAGCATCGGCGCGCAGCCCAAAGCGATCAATTGCCACCAGATCTACACCATAGCCAGTGCCATAATAAGGCCGGTGGGCGGCAACAGTTAGATCGAGGGCATCGGCATGGGCGTTGACCGAAACGTCCGTGCCGCCGTTGACAACAAGATAGGTTCCCGGTCCAAGCGGCGAGGCCAAGTTGACTGAACGCCCTTTGGGT
>JAYWFI010000176.1:0-2272 GCA_043778865.1 Sphingomonadales bacterium | reverse complement strand
AGCACGGTGTCCATATCGTCCATGGTGGCTTCGTCAAGGTTGCCGATGGACATCGCGCGCGCCACCCGGTTGATAGCGGGCAGCAGGCGCTTGAGTTGTGCGTAGGTAAATTCCTGGACAGGCAGATCGCGTCCAGCCAGAGTGATGGTGGTTGTCATCTCAACTCCTTTCTTTAGGTAAATAAGGCCGAGCAGGCGAATGTCTGCACAGTAATGGGGAAGCGGTGTTAAACACGATGGAACTCTCTTGCGGCCGACCTCAAAGCCGCGACAAGCGCGGCTTTGTTATTAAGCAGTAGCTGGCGCATGCCCCCTGTATCAGGCGAATAAATAGTGAAATGGAATTGATCACCCCCTCTCACCGATGTGCCGTCACTCTCTGTGCTGCTGCCCCTTAGGCTTCTAATTACATTTGCATCCTCCTTTGGTAGCACCATCTCCTCTTCGTGCAACTGCGTCATCGGATTGATGCCGCGCGGGATGTCGTAGCCGCCTCTGGCGGACATCACTGATCCTGCCACAGCGGCCACCGCACCCATGCCAACGGCCGCAGGCACAGCGGCCCAGGGTCCCATTGTCGGAGCTAGAAATGAAAAGATACCGGCGAACGTCTCATACGCCGCGTTCATAATCCTTTTGATCGCGGTCGCTGCCATAATCCCTATCGACTTAATCGCCGCCCAACTCTCGATTGCCAGGCGCGTGGCGGTGCCGGTTTGGGTGGCGCCGGTTTGGGCGGCCTCACCAAGCAGCCATGTTTTTACTTTCTTACCCACCACGTCGGTGGCGAACCACGCCACGATCGAGGCACCAATGGCGCGCATGGAGTTGCTCCAGGTCAAGGTACCGTTAAGCATGGCTTGCGTGCCCTGATCCCATAAATTACCGACACGGTCGCCCAGGCTTTTCCATATTTGTTGGCTTTCCACCGCGGCCTGGCCTTGTATCTGCATGCGCTTGGTATTGTGGTGCTGCTCCGCCTCCAGCATTTCATGCAAGAGGCGGGTATATTCGACTACATTAAGGTTTGGGTCTCTTTCCATTAGCCGCATGCGCTCTACCATTGCGGAATTCTGAATATCGTAGCGTTTTTGTTCGAAATCCTCTTCAAGAGCAAGAAATTCCGCTTTGCTTATCTGGTTTAAATCGAGCGCTGTCTGAGCAGCGGCACGCTCGGCTTCCACGCGGCCCATCGCAAACGTCTCGGTGGAGCGTATACCTTCGCCGTCCAATTCCTGCCGCTGCTTGGCCTCGGCTTTTTTGATCTCGACGATCAGGGCGGATGCCTTGTGTTCGATGGCAAGCCGGTCATTACTCCCCATATCAGCATGGTCGAGCATCTTTCGCCAAAACGCCAGCTCTTGGGTTTTGGTATAACCGCGCAACGCATCGCGCTCATACGCCAGACGCTTCTCTTCGTCGAGAGCTGCTTCAAAATAACGCATCCGACTTTCATCTTTTGTTACATGTTCGGGGATATCATCCTCAGGCGGTTCGTAGTTCAAGCCGCCATCTTTGACTTTCGCTGTAGGCGTTGATGTTGGCCCCATTGCGATATCTTCGATAGTTTTTACAAATTCAGCCCTGATTTTCGCCAGCCGGTTTGCACTCTCTTCCAACACTCCGTTGATTTTGCCCCACCTAAGCATCAGAACATCATGCAGTACCAAAGATGAAGCCCGGATGCCTTCAACCATCTGTTCAAATCCAGAAGCGAGCCCCGCAATCGCAATCCTTACCACTTTGGTGATATTAATAAATAGCGTCATGCCGGATAAAGTATCGTCATCGAAAGCTTTTTTTATAGCATCACCGATAGCTCCAAAAACTTCGCTCACTACTGACCACAATACTTTTGCTACGGTGGCCACACCCTTGATCGCTTCACCAAAAGTAGCCATCGTAGCGCGCATTACTTCAAAAGCGGACGGGCCAATATCTGCGAACCACTCCGCCAGCTTGGTTAGAGCTGGCATCGCTGCATCGCCGATAGCTTTTTTGAAACTGCTCATCACGTCCTCGGCATCATTCATTGCCGCCTTATATTGCTTTAATGCTTCGACGTTTTCAACGCCAATAACCAGGCCCAGCGACCGGGCTTTCTCTTCCGCTGCCGCCATATCTGCCTTGGAGGCCCTAATAATCGCCGCGCCATCCCCTGCGCCTCTTCCAAACAGTGTTTGTGCGACCGCCGTGCGATCCATGCCTTCTTTGTATTTTTCCAGTACCGTACCCGCATCGCGCATCACATCTTGCATGTTGCGGAAATGGCC
>JAYWFI010000175.1:0-4857 GCA_043778865.1 Sphingomonadales bacterium | reverse complement strand
ACGTTTCGCCAAAGGAAAATCCAATGAGTGATACCCGCGCAAACAATCAGGCAATGCTTGAGACATTAAGCAAGGTTCCAGCGGTTACGATCGGTTTTTGGATTATCAAAATACTTGCGACGACGCTGGGCGAAACTGGCGGCGATACTGTTAGCATGAGTTATACAGACATGGTGGGTATGTCGCATGATGCCGGTTATGTAATTGGCACAGCTTTGTTTTTACCGTTATTGGCGGTGCTTGCATGGTTTCAGATACGGGCACGTAGCTTTTATCCTTGGCTGTATTGGGCGACTATCATTGCGTCGACAATGGCTGGCACTACGATCGCTGACTTTGCCACGCGTTCCATCGGGATTGGCTATGCTGGAGGATCGGCATTGTTATTGACGCTCGTTTTGGGAACATTGGCAGCATGGAAATGGTCGTTAGGCAGCATCGCGTCGGATAGTATAAGTACGCCAAAAGCCGAAGTGTTCTATTGGATCACGATCACATTTTCACAGACATTGGGTACCGCGCTGGGCGATTGGATCGCGGATACATCTGGCTTTGGTTATTTGGGCGGGGCAGTTTTGTTTGCCGCATTGCTCGTGATTGTTGCTGCTTTGTATTTTTACACGGCGTCATCTAAAATTCTGTTGTTCTGGGCGGCATTTATTCTCACTCGGCCGCTCGGCGCGACTGTTGGTGATTTTCTGGATAAGCCGCTCGCAAAAGGCGGACTTGATTTAAGCCGTCCGGTTGCATCGATCGTTTTGGCTGCTGCAATCGCGGCATTGATAATATTCCTACCGCAACGTGCCGGCGGGCATTCTGAAAACTGCGCTGAATTATAACGCAATCTTTGCCGATTAGCGTCCAAGAATGATGTCTAATCCTGTGACTATCTGTTTGATTTTTGCGAAGGAGAGTTTGCCGACCTGACGCGACAGTATAAAGACTGCGACTTTCATACTAACAGTAAAACTGAATACACGCCAAAATCAATCTTGCAGCTCAATATCCCAATAGAGCCAATCGTGCCATGTTTCATGCAAATGGCCTGGCGGAAAGCCGCGGCCGCAATCTTGCAATTGCCAGCTGGTGGGGCGAATGGGTTTGCGGCGGATCGGCATGTGCGCCTGCGCGGGTGTTCGCCCCCCTTTTCTCAGGTTGCAAGGGAGGCAAGCGGCAGCCACATTTTCCCAGCTGGTAACGCCGCCCAATCGGCGCGGTACCACATGATCGAATGTTAGATTATCGCCCGATCCGCAATATACACACTCAAACTTGTCCCGCAGGAACAGGTTAAACCGGGTAAACGCCGGATATTCGGATGGCTTAACATATTGGCGCAGCGCGATTACCGACGGGATTTGCATATCGAGGCTAGGGCTATGCACCTGTTCGGCATAATTGGCGACGATGTCTACTTTATCTAAGAATACGGACTTGATCGAAGTTTGCCACGGCCATAAGCTTAGCGGATAGTAGCTAAGCGGAGTGTAATCAGCGTTGAGCACCAACGCTGGGCAGTTGTCCGGGTGCCGAGCACGTCCAGCGGCTTCTAATGTACCTAATTCAAACATGGCCTCGATCACTCTACCCCCGTTTGCTGCTGTCCCTATTCACCAATTAGCATTACAGCTTTGTTACTAGAACAACATTACATAACACACATTATGTTTGGATAGAGTGGCGTCAAGAGGGCAAATGTCATTACATATCACTTTACCCACAGATATTAGGGATATGCCAACAGCGGTGGTAGCGACGCGCTTTGCTCCTAGTCCCAATGGTTATCTACATTTGGGGCACGCATATTCAGCCATTTGTGCGCATGATTTTGCTCGCGCGCATGGAGGGAGGTTCTTGCTGCGTATTGAGGATATCGATGGAACACGAAGCCGAATCGAACATCGCCGCGCGATTATTGCCGATCTAAATTGGTTGGGGCTGCAATGGGACGGCGATGTTATTTATCAATCGCTGCGCGAAGCGGCATATGCAGCGGAATTGGAAAAACTAAAGGCAATGGGGCTTGTGTACAGGTGTGATTGCACGCGCAGTCAAATTGCAGCGGCAATTCGGCAAAATCCGGTACCGCATGGCCCCGATGGTCCGATCTATCCCGGAACATGCCGCCGCAAAACCATCAGCATTAATGCGCAGGCATGCTGGCGGTTGGATATGCATGCAGCGATACGATTGGTTAGCAGCGCACTGAATGGTACGCCTCTGCAATGGAATGATTTGGCGGCGGGGTGTCAATATGCTGATCCGGCATTGTTTGGCGATGTAGTGCTGTGGCGTAAAGATGCGCTTGCCAGTTATCATTTGGCGGCTACGTGCGATGATGCTGCCGATGGAATCACACATGTGGTGCGCGGCAAAGATATATTTGCCTACACTTCGGTGCATGCGTTGTTGCAAAAACTGCTTGGCCTGTTGCAGCCTGTATATTGGCATCACGATTTGTTATGCGGCAATGAGCGCGAGAAACTTTCAAAAAGCGCTAATTCTCCTTCGCTTGCAAATATGCGCGCAAGCGGTGATGATGGTGCAGTGCTGGCGAAGGCTATCCGGCATGGCAACCTTCCGCTTGGAATATCGTTGTTAGCTGACTAAGCGAAAGATACGCGTATATGTTAAGGACTGGCGATATCGTTCGTCTATCTGCAAAAGGATACACCAATGAATATAATATTCATCATACTTATAATTTTTGCCATGGGCGCCGTTATTGTCGCGGTTATTCGAGGACTGCACGCATTTGCCGATATGAAGCCCGCTGATCTTGATGAAAACGGTATTCCTAAATCGTTAACACGGCAGAACAAGATGATGTTTGCGCGTATCAAGTGGCAAGCGATTGCCATTATCGGCGTCGTAATATTACTTCTAATTTCACAGACAAAGTAACGAGACCGATGGTAAAACTAAACAAGATATACACGCGTACTGGGGATAACGGCACCAGCGGACTTGTTGATGGATCACGCATTCCAAAAACGGATGCGCGCTTGCATGCCATTGGCGAAGTGGACGAGGCCAACAGCACGCTTGGTGTTGCGATTTGCGCGCTGCAAGCAGATCACGTGGCAGCGGATACAGAAGATGCGGATTTAATCATGCATCTGCGGCGCATTCAAAACGACTTGTTCGATCTTGGAGCAGATATTGCAACGCCCAATACGTCGCCCGATGCGGATTTTACGCCGTCACCGATGGAATTGCGCGTGGTTGCCACGCAAATAACTTGGCTGGAAACGCGCATTGATGTGGCAAATGATACTTTGCCGCCGCTGACTAGTTTTATTCTGCCGGGCGGTAGCAACGCGTCGGCAACAATGCATGTTGCGCGGGCAACCGTGCGGCGGGCAGAGCGTGCACTGGTTGCTGCATCGCAAGCGGTTTCAATAAACCCGCTTGCAATACAATATCTCAACCGTCTGTCCGACTATCTGTTTGTTTTGTGCCGCGCCATTAATGTGCCGCGTGGCGGAGACATTCTGTGGGTTCCCGGCGCATCACGCTAAGCTTTGTGTAATTACTTGCGAAATTATCGTTGCTGTCCGCATTATCGTTGCCGTCCGCAGGAACCAAGTGCGCCAACTACATAGTTATAATCCGCCTGCACCCGCGCTGCGCCTTCTGCGTCGCTTGATTGCACCAGCTCGGGCGGCAATTGTTTTGGCAGTCCGCAGGCGAGACGGTACCAAAGTAGCGTGAATTTTTTCGGCGTGCTGGCATTCTCTTCGATCAATTCGCTGGTTGAAACGCTCCACTTCTTGGATTGGCCCTGACGGCTTGTTACCGATAATGAGAAAGGCTGTCCATTCTCGGTGCGCAGGAAAATCTGCGAATCCCCTTCGCCAATCACCGTTCCGGCGCTGTAAAAGGCGCTAGTGATCCCGGTAATCTTTTGCGGCGCATCCAGCATCACGGCTTCTTTAGTTATTGCTCGCAGCAAAGCATCGTTGGCTGGGCTATAAGTGATCAGCGCATCCGGCCGTGCCAACCGCAACGTGCCTGGGCGGCCGGGTGCAGCGCTGCCCAGAAAAAAGAATCGCTGCTTTTTCAAGTTCGCTATTTTGCCGCGTGCATCCTTCGGAATATCAAGCGTAAGCCGGATTTGTGAGGCCACGCCGTCTTGCCCACGAATCAACGCGATTACATCGGCATCAATCACCGTACGCTGCAAATTTGCGGGCACGCCTTCGGCTTGTTCAGGGGGAACTTTGGTTACTTTGCGAACTTTTGCATCGATGATCATGGGCGCGATCGTAACCAGATCGGCAACATCTGCATAAGCAGCATTATCGCTGGGAATTGGGGGATTAACTGTCACCGGTTGCGCAATGACGTTACTACCTGCTGACATTAAGATTGCCGCGAATACAAATGGCGCAAAGATTGTCGGTTTTATCATTATGTCCTCATAGCTTTGTTTAGTTTCATTGCCCTATTTGGCACAGTTTATGATAGTTTATTACATGAAACAGACAAATAATCGAACAAACCGGATTGCGTGTGCGTTTTTGCGACGCTAAAGCTTTAGGGGAATCGAGCATAATAGTAAAAAATTCGATCGCGCTGAGGTAAAGAACAGGATTAACTATTCGTTCGATATCTTGGTTAACACACGGGAAGTTAGGAGAGTAGTTTCCGCATGGCATATGCTGACCAACAAGGAATGAGCACCAATCGAATTATTTCGATTGTCATCGTCGTACTTCTTCACGCATTTATTGGTTATGCTTTCGTCACTGGTCTCGCGTTTGAGGCTGTTAATAAAGTGAAAGAAAGATTAAATGTTGTAGATGTGAAAGAAGAAAAGCCGCCAGAAGAGGAGCCACCTCCACCTGAGCCTGA
>JAYWFI010000174.1:0-3219 GCA_043778865.1 Sphingomonadales bacterium | reverse complement strand
GCTTGGTGACCCCAATGCTGCGCTGAATTTTTTCACGCGCGCCAATTCACTTCAACCGTCAAATGGCCGGATTAAAATGGGGCTCGGCATTGCCAGTGTACGTACCGAAAATCCGTTTGAAGCACTGCGATTGTTTGATGAAGCCGTAAGGCTGGGTGTTGCCGAACGGACCATTGCGGCTGACCGTGCCTTGGCATATGATTTGTTGGGTAATTTTGTTCGTGCACAACAAGATTATGCGTTGGCAAGAACGGGCGGTGCCTCTGACGACTTGATAGTGCAGCAGGCGATATCACTCGCAATTGGCGGGAAGCGTGCAGAGGGGGATGCAATGTTGGCGCCTTTATTGAGGCGTAATGTTGCGAGCGCGTGGCGCGCGCGCGCGTTCCTTTTGGCTGCGCGCGGTGATTATAAAGAGTCTTCGCGTGTGACCCAAGGGTTTATGGATGCTCGTTCGGCGCAACAATTGGAGCGGTATTTGCGGCAAATGCCTGAATTAACCGGCGCGCAACAAGCCGCCGCAATACATTTAGGGCATTTTCCAGCAAACAATATCGGAAGAGATACTGACGCCATTCGGGCAGTTGCCTCAAAGTATCCTGTGACGGGCGCAACAGGTGCGGGCAGGTTGGTTCCCTCTGGACCACCTCTGGGAGCAAACAGTGTAGGCAAAGCTGCAAAAGAAAGCAGCAAGGACCGGAAGTTACGAGAGCGGGCCGAAAAACTGGCGGCGAAAGCGGTAAAGAATACGAAAGCGGCATCGGTTGTAAGACCCGCTGCTACAGGTGATCTTGCGCCGGGCGCTTCACCAGTAAGCAATCCGCCGGGGCTGGTTACAGACATCGCCCGTTCGCGGATACTGGAGGCTGAGCAAGCGTCAGTAAGGTTGGTGGCATCGAATGCAATGCCTCCGCCCGACAATGTACGACCACTGGTTACCGTGGCTCCGCGGTCTGAGCCCGTTCAGATTGCAGCGCCTGCTACCGCCAAAGTAATGACCGACGTTAAGATTGCCAATGTGACGAGAGAGCTTCTCCCTCCGCAACCTGCGCCAAATCCTGTGCCGCAGACCTTTCCACCGCAACCGCAATCGCAACCGCAACCAATAATATCGGCACCTGTTGCTGTGGTACAGGCACCTGTATTTGCACCAGCTGTTGTACCACCGCCTGTTGTGCCACCACCCGTTGTACCACCACCGGCACAAATACAAACTCCAGCGCTAATTACGGCACCAGTTCAAATACAAACGCCGGTGCCGATACCAGCTCCAACTCCAGCGCCATCAGCCGCACAATTTCCGCCTTCATCATCAATTGCGGTTCCTGCATCACCTGTGATTACACCGCCTGCTACAATTCTAACGCCAACTCCAACTCCAACGCCAACAGGAGCACAGGACAGCGTACCCGCGATACCTAACCTTGTTGATACGAGCGCACCACAAATTGCGGCGGCTCCTATTATTTCGTCACCCGTTATTGCCTCTGCTGAACCTATTAAGGATATTTTGCCCGCGGCAAAGGCTGTTCCTGCATCAGGGTTTAGTTTAGATGACATTGTTGGATCGATTGAAATCCCGGAAAGTGAGCAGCAGCGCGATATCGTTCCTGTAAATCTTAAAACTCTCAAGACTGCTGCGCCAAAGCCATCCCTTGCTGAACACGCTGCGGCTGATAAATTGAAAGCGAGCGGAAAGAATACTGCTAAGACTGCGGTTCTAGATTCAAGCTCACGTTTATGGGTGCAAATTGCCACGGGCAACACCTCGGCATTCATGGGTGACATGCGCAACTATGCACGTAAATATCCGGCCTTGTTTAGAGGGCAAGCTGCATGGTCTGCACCATGGGGTAACAACAGCAGGCTTGTTGTTGGGCCGTTTACAGATATGAAGATGGCAAAGAAATGGGAAGCAGATTTTAATAAGGCGGGCGGCAAAGGTTTTGTGTGGCGCAGTGAAAAGGGCGCAGAAGTAAAGCCATTTAGAGGCAAATAGCGCCGTTGCTTTACGCGGTGTTTGTCCATAGAAACATGCTATGAATAGCCAGGCTCCATTTGCGTGCGACCCCGATAAAAGCCGCAGCCGATTATATAATGAAAATGCGGGCCATATGCGCGGGCCGCGTAACATTTACCAGCGTGACCGTGACCGGATAATCCACTCGATTTCTTTCCGCAGGTTACGGCATAAAACGCAGGTATTCATTGCACCTGATGGTGACCATTACCGCGTGCGCTTAACGCATAGCTTGGAAGTGGCGCAGATTGGCCGTACTATCGCGCGGGCATTGGGGTTGAATGAGGACTTAACCGAAGCGCTGTGTCTTGCCCACGATATCGGCCACCCGCCATTTGGTCATGCGGGCGAAGATGCTTTACAAACGGCATTGGCGCATGCGGGCGGTTTTGACCATAATGCGCATACATTGCGCACATTAACTCTGCTGGAATCGCCTTATCCGTTATGGCGCGGCTTGAACCTGAGCTGGGAATTGTTGGAAGGCCTTGCAAAACATAACGGTCCAGTGACCAATCCTGTTTGGGCATTGCAAGAGGTTAATAAGGCGTTTGACCTCGATCTAAACCGCTGGTCCTCATTGGAGGCGCAGGTTGCAGCTGTTGCCGATGACATTGCGTATGACAATCACGATATTGATGATGGCATACGTGCAGGTTTAATCTCTATTGAGCAACTGTGCGCGCTCCCTTTTGTGGCGGATCGCTGGAGCGAGATACTGCGCCGATATCCATCATGCAGCCCGGATAGGTTGCTACCAGAATTGATTCGTGAACAAATTGGCGTGATGGTCAATGACGTGATCGATACAACGCGCGCAAATATTGACATGCTGGGTATCAAAACAGCGGATGATGTGCGCAGCGCAGGGCGGATGACCGCCGGCTTTTCTGGTGTGATGATGGAGCAAGAACGAATGCTAAAGAAATTTATGTACGACAATCTATACCATCATCCCGAACAAGTTGCCGCCGCCAATGACGCCAAACAAATCGTAAGTGATTTGTATAAAGCGTACAGTAGCGATAGCAGCACTTTGCCCAGCGAATGGCGCGCCACCTTGCCAGATGAGCAGCCCGGTCGCAGCCGTCATATCGCCGATTTCTTGGCGGGGATGACCGACCGCTACGCGCAAAATTGCCATGCGCAAATCTATGGTAATATATAATGCCTCGCCGCATCATATTGGCAGGTGCGAC
>JAYWFI010000173.1:0-7525 GCA_043778865.1 Sphingomonadales bacterium | reverse complement strand
GGGTACGCCGTGGCCATCGACGATATTTTGTGACGACGATGCCGCTTTGCTCTCGTCCAAATGCACCACCAGCTGATGTCCGCATAATGAAAAATCAGCCCAGCGGTCCTCATAACGGCCCGCCTCACATCCCAAGATATCGCCGTAAAAGGCGCGCGCGATGGCGATATCATGTACCGTCACTGCCAAATGAAATGGCCTAAGCATAGGTGCACCCGTCACATTACCGAACTTTCACGCGCTATATCGGCGTCCATCTGAACTATGCATGCCGTGACACGGGCCCTGTAATCAGGCGTAGCTCGGTCTAACTTACGCTCGGCTGCCGCAGCGCGGCGTAATGCGAATACGATTACTTCGCGGGGCTGGCCGCTTACATGCGTTACCCTGTCCCCTACAATACCGGCCCATAACCGGCCGCGCTCTTGTACGTCAAAGTAACGAACCTGCGATTTAGTCTGCGTTTTTTGGTCTTGCGCCACAATTGCAATCGCCGCCACACATCCAATATCGCTTATCTGGGCGGGCGTAAGCGGTTTGGGGTTATCCACGGGTGAGTTGGGTATTAGCGTTAGAATAAGAGCAAGCATTAAATTCATGCCTGAGCCTACCAAAATCACACCCTACGGCAAGCTTTGTATTCTGATTGCACAACCGCGCCGTTGCAATTACTTCCATTACTCGGCAATGGAATGCGGTGAAAAAGTTGACTGATATCCTGAACCGATTTCCAAAATTGGCCGCGCTGATTGCAGGAACGCTTTCTGCGTTTGGCTTTGCGCCTTTTGGGGTGTGGCCGCTAATTGTGCTTGGCCTGTCGGCGCTGATCTACCTTACTTCAAAGGCAAAAACTGCGGGCACAGCAGCGCTAACCGGATGGTTGTTTGGGCTCGGGCATTTTACCATCGGCAATCAGTGGATTGCAGCAGCGTTTCATTTTCAGGCCGAGATGCCCGTTTGGCTTGGATATTTTGCGGTAACGGCATTGGCCGCATATCTTGCGGTATACCCAGCAATAACCGCGGCGGCGGCTTGGAAGATAGGCGACACCGTGCGGCGCAGCGAGCGGCCGCCAACCATCGCCTTTGCATTATCCTTTGCTGCGATGTGGACCGTTACCGAGTGGTTGCGTAGCCTGGTATTTACAGGATTTGCTTGGAATCCCGTATCCGCCGCGATGATCGATGTCCCCGGGATTATCGCGGTGCGCGCGATCGGTACGTATGGCGCATCAGGAATTATTGTGCTGCTATCGGCGATTGCGCTGGGATTGATTGGCGCTGTGCTAACCATGCAATGGAAAGCCGCATTCGCGCGGCTATTAGACGCTGCGTTGCTGGCGGGATTTTGCGCTGGGCTGGGTACGATGGCGGCAGGATCGGTGCTGCCCGACAAACGCCAAGCCATCACCATCGTACAGCCAAACATCAGCCAAGCGGTAAAATATGACCTTAATTATGATGCGCTAAATTTCGTTAAATTGGCGGTGCAGAGCAAGCCTTTGCCCGGTCAAGGGCCGCGATTGCTGCTTTGGCCAGAGGCGGCGATCCCCGATTATTTAGAGAGCGGATATCCGGCGCGTTTCTATCAACCGCAACCCGGCGGCAGCGCGGTTGGCGCGCGTATGCGATTGCAAAGTTTGCTGGGTAAAGGCGATGTTCTGCTGACAGGAGCAACGCGGCTGGTTATTGATAAGGATGGACAGTTGATCGCGGCACGTAACAGCATGCTGGCCATGGATGCGAATGGTGATTTACGCGGGTCATATGATAAAGCGCATTTGGTACCATACGGCGAATATCTACCAATGGCGCCTCTGTTAAGATTTTTCGGACTGAACCGGCTGGTTCCCGGTGACCTCGATTTTTGGCCGGGCCGCGGTCCTGCAACACTTAATCTTGGCGATGGCCGGGCACCGGAAAGCAGGGCACAGGTTGGTTTTCAAATCTGCTACGAGATTATATTTTCTGGCCGCATCACCGACCGCACGCACCGTCCAGATTTCATCTTTAATGCGTCCAATGACGCTTGGTTTGGCACCATCGGCCCGCCGCAACATCTTGCACAGGCGCGGCTGCGCGCAATCGAGGAAGGGCTACCGATTATTCGCGCAACGCCCACTGGCATAAGCGCGATTATCGATGCGGACGGACGTATACTCAAAAGCTTGCCGCTGGGAACCGCAGGCCGAATTGATAGCACAGTGCCGCCTACTCATACGTCCACATGGTTTGCAATATGGGGCAATGCCGCGCCGCTTATGTTTGCAGTATTATTACTAGCCGCCGGTTTATTGCGGCCTGTGTTTGCGGTTGTCACGCGGCGTACTTCGCGCTAAAGGCATGCGTATGAACACATAAAGCAATCTTTATATCAATAGGATCATTCATGCGCACCAGTTACCTTTTTACATCTGAATCCGTTTCTGAGGGTCATCCAGACAAAGTTTCCGACCAGATTTCTGACGCTATCGTCGATCTGTTCCTGTCGAAAGACTCCGAAGCGCGGATTGCGTGTGAGACGTTGACGACAACACAGTTGGTTGTTCTTGCTGGAGAAATACGCTGCAAAGGCGTGTATGAAAATGGACAATGGGCGGACGGCGCAAAGGAAGAAATCGAGGCGACCGTGCGGCGTACCGTCAAAGAAATCGGCTATGAGCAAGACGGTTTTCATCATGCGACACTGACGTTTATGAACAATCTGCATGGCCAATCGGCACATATTGCGCAAGGCGTGGATGCAGGTAGCAACAAGGATGAGGGCGCAGGGGACCAAGGGATCATGTTCGGTTATGCCACCGATGAAACCCCCGAACTGATGCCCGCAACATTGTATTACAGCCACAAAATCCTTGAGCGGATGGCCGCCGACCGTCATTCGGGTGCTGCGCCATTTTTGGAACCAGACACCAAAAGCCAAGTTACTTTGCGTTATGAAGAAAGCACGCCCGTTGCCGCAACCGCCGTCGTTGTGTCGACGCAGCATGCGCCCGGATATGACGAAGGCGCAAAAGAAGCCGAGCTGCACGCCTATGTTAAGAGCGTGATCGCGGATGTAATCCCCGCCAATCTGCTGGGCGAAACCGAGTATCACATCAACCCCACAGGCAGCTTTGAGATCGGCGGACCCGACGGCGATGCGGGCCTTACCGGACGTAAGATCATCGTTGATACCTACGGCGGCGCGGCCCCTCATGGCGGCGGCGCGTTTTCGGGTAAAGACCCCACAAAGGTGGATCGCTCGGCCGCATATATCACGCGCTATCTGGCCAAAAACATCGTGGCGGCGGGCCTCGCTACACGGTGCACCATACAGCTGGCGTATGCGATTGGCGTGTCAAAACCATTGTCGCTGTATGTGGACACACATGAAACGGGCACCGTGGGCGATGACGCAATCGAGGCGGCGATCATGCGCATCGAAGCATTGGGCGGCCTAACCCCGCGCGCGATCCGCACCCATCTGGGCCTTAACAAACCCATCTACCGCAAAACCGCCGCTTACGGCCATTTTGGCCAAAAAGCAGAAGGCGATTTCTTCCCATGGGAGCGGCTCGATTTGGTGGATGCATTGAAGGCCGCGTTGTAGGGTTAAATTGTATTGAACTTTCGCCTTAAATCTGCTTTATGCAATTAATGAGCAAAGTAAAAAAAACTGCGGCCAAAGTCAATTTCAGTCAGCCTTTTATCTATCGAGGGATAGAAATTAGGCCAACTGCATTGACACGTAGTGCCAAAACGAGAGAAATTTACGAGGCTATGCTTGCTTTGAAAAAACCAATGCATGCCAGCTAAAAAGCTGCTGAATAGTGATGTTTTTGTAAACTGCCCTTTTGACCCCAAATTCCTTAAAATTTTTCGGGCGATTGTATTTGCGGTTCGTGCCTGCGGCTTTAGCCCGCGCTGCGCCCAAGATGAAAATGATGGGGCAAAGGTACGGATCGATAAAATCTACGATCTAATTGGAGATTGTGATTGGGGTATTCACGATCTTTCGGAAGTGACGTTAGATAAGGGCACAAATATGCCGCGGTTCAATATGCCTTTGGAACTGGGAATTTCCCTAGGTGCAAAACGTTATGGCGGCCCACGTCAACGCATGAAACGTATACTAATTCTCGACAAAGGACCTCACAGCTATGGTGCTTCCACGTCAGATATCAGTGGACAAGATAATGCATGTCATAGTGGCAAGCCGGAGCAAGTCATAAAAGAAGTTCGCAATTGGCTCTCCTGTAATCAAATTGGTAACGCTTCTCCCCTTCCAGGCGGACAAGCACTGGTAAATGACTATGGGAATGTGCGAACCGAAATCGATAAGCTGATCAATGCGCATAAACTTGATCCTTGGATTGAAATGACCCACTCTGATTATCTGCGTTGTTTAGATGCGGCTTTGCTAAAACTCTCACCTACAACCTGATAACTTTTATCATGAACGATCCCACCACACTCGGCCGCTTGTATGGCCGGTCGAAAGGCAAGCGGTTGCGCAATTATCAGAGTGATCTGATGGCTACGCTGTTGCCGCGGATTTCGGTGCCTGACGAGGGCGAGATTACAGCGCAACTGTTGTTTGGTACGGACAAGCCGCTGCATTTTGAAATCGGCATTGGCGGCGGCGAACATATGGCGGCGCGCGCCGATATGTTGCCGGATCATGGCTTTATCGGGTGCGAGCCATATCAAAACGGCGTTGCGATGGCGCTGGCTCTTACTGAGAATTATCACGGAACAGGGCCGCTGGCGAACATCCGCCTGCATATGGGTGATGCGTTGAAAGTATTGCGCCGAGTGCCCGATGGCGCGCTGAGTTTTGTGTATCTGCTGCACCCTGATCCGTGGCCCAAAATGCGGCACATCAAACGGCGCATGATCAATGACGGTCCCATAAACTTGATTGCGGCCAAGTTAAAACCGGGCGGAGAGTTTCGCTTTGGTACCGATCATCCCGTATATCTGCGCCATGCGTTGATGATCATGCAGCGGCATTGCACCGGGCCAAGCGCGCCGTTTGAGTGGCTGTGCAATGTGCCCGCAGATTTTGTGAACCGTCCCGGCGGCTGGCCCGAAACCCGGTTTGAGGCCAAGGCACGGCGGCAAGGACATGAGGTCTGGTATTTCCGCTACAGGCGGCGATAAGCAGCTTTAAGCTCAAAACCCAAGTTCAGCCCATTGTTGGAATGACGAACGCGTTACCGCCATCGGATGAACCATCCGGCCAGCGCTGCGTTATCGTCTTCACTTTGGTCCAAAACTTTATGCCTTCCATTCCGTGTTGATTGGTATCGCCAAATGCCGACCGTTTCCAGCCGCCAAAACTGTGATATGCGACAGGTACGGGGATCGGCACATTGATGCCAACCATGCCGACATTAACCCGGGCGGCAAATTCGCGCGCGGCATGACCATTACGGGTAAAGATCGCAACGCCGTTGCCGTATTGATGCGCGCTGGGCAATGCGAGGGCTTCTTCAAAATTGGCGGCGCGCACGATTTGCAACACTGGGCCAAAGATTTCCTCTTTATAACTTTCCATGTCCGTGGTTACATTATCGAACAGGCTCGGTCCGATAAAAAACCCCTCTTCATGGCCTTGCAGCTTAAATCCGCGGCCATCAACAACCAGCTCTGCGCCTTCATCAACCCCTTTTTGGATCCAGCCTTCGACGCGGGCCTTGTGCGCGGCGGTTACAACAGGTCCGTAATGCGCATCTGCATCTGTGGACACGCCAACACGCAGCGCGGCAATCGCAGGGATCAGTTTTTCGCGCAGACGGTTTGCGGTGTCTTCGCCAACGGGAACCACAACGGGTAACGCCATGCACCGTTCGCCCGCGCTGCCAAATGCCGCGCCTGCCAAATCGTTGACAACTTGGTCTAGGTCAGCATCGGGCATAACAATGCCGTGGTTTTTTGCGCCGCCCATGGCTTGCACCCGTTTGCCAGCCGCCACACCGCGCGAATACACATATTGCGCAATATCGCTGCTGCCCACAAAGCTTATGGCCGCGATATCGGGATGATCAAGAATGGCATCAACCATTTCTTTGTCGCCGTGTACCACTTGGCAAATGCCCTGCGGCAATCCAGCCTCAATAAACAGTTCCGCCAGGCGTACTGGCAACGACGGATCGCGTTCGGACGGCTTGATAATAAACGCATTGCCCGTCACAATCGCCGGGCCGCACATCCATAATGGGATCATGCCAGGAAAATTAAACGGTGTAATCCCTGCCCCGATACCAATCGGTTGGCGCACCGAATACACGTCAATCCCCGGCCCTGCGCCCTGGCTGTATTCGCCCTTCATTATGTGCGGAATGCCGCAGCAAAACTCGATCACTTCCAACCCGCGCTGAATATCACCTTTGCTATCGGCAATTACCTTGCCATGTTCGCACGATAGCATGTGGGCCAGCGCGTCCATATTGGCCTCAACCAATTCCTTAAACGCAAACATAACGCGGGCACGCCGCTGCGGATTGATCGCCGCCCAAGCGGGCTGCGCGCGCAATGCCGCATCAACGGCGCGCTGCAACACCGCGGCATCGCCAAGCGCCACTTGTGCCTGCACTGCGCCGCTATTGGGATCAAACACATCACCGTAACGCGCGCCAGCACCAGATCCGGAACCAGTACCGGAAGCTGAGCCAACTGATTGGCCGGAACCGCTGGCAATAAAATGATCGATCTGACGCATTTATGTACTCCATTATAGCTTGTTATAAGTCCGGCATGATGCAGCCGAGATATTATTGCAAGCGCCAATGTAGCATCAAGCCAAAGCATTGGCCGTGCTCCAATCGGAGCAAACCTATAGTGCAGCAATCGCGCGTCATACCGCTTCATTACCTCTGCCGTCACTTCGGCCACAGCTCCTGCCAAGCGTTACGCCGATCCCCGCGCCGATCCCCGCTAGCGCAACGCCCTTCCAGCTAAACTTGTCTCGGATGCCCGTGGCCACGCCCACCGCTTGGCTGACAACGCTGCCTGCCACTGCGCTGGCAACTACCGCAAGCTGTTCAGGCGAAAAACCGCAGATTTCTTGGTAAGTTCACAGTACAAAGTGGTTTGGGAGGGGTGAGGGACTACGATAGTGTAGTAGATAAATGCACTGTCACCGCAACCGTGTCACCGCAACCCGAGCACGCGCATCCGGGGGATGCGTGAGCGCAGTAGCGGCGTCATCGGTGGTGTCGTTTGCGATGCCGGGGATTGCGGCGGCGGCAGGGCTGTTGAAGATTAACCGTTCGGCGGCGGGCTTGCCATTGATCTACTTTGACCGGTTTGTGCCGTGGATTAAGTATAAGCTTGAGGACGGCGCGGCGGCGGGGACTAAGGACCTGATTATCGGCAATGTGCTGGATAGCTTTCTGACGCTACTGGGCGCAGGCAGCGTGGGCGCGCAAGGTAACATGCGGGTGACGGATTACAAACGCGGCGCAGGGGTGATATTTTCTGAGCGCGGCGATCTGGGCCTCGCGTTTGAGGATATCAGCATCACCGGCATATTGGCGGCG
>JAYWFI010000172.1:0-6069 GCA_043778865.1 Sphingomonadales bacterium | reverse complement strand
GGCATACATGTTATTGATGCCTTGCCGCCTGTGGTCGACACCGCAATGACCGCAGGGCGCGCGAGCAAAAAGATGAGCGCGGCGCAATGCGCCCGGCAGATTGTTGCTGCAATCGAGAATAATAGGCCCGAAGCCAATATCGGTCTTGTCAAAATACTACAGCTGGTGAACTCAATATCGCCCCGTTTGGCACGTGCGGTAATGATCCGGTTTTAAGAAAGCACTGCGTTATGCCGCCTGCCCTACCGAGCCCATCTAGCATAATACGTAACGGCTTAACGCAGCGTGTGCGTAGTGTTTTTAATGATGAAGCCCGCGGAGAGCAGCCCGTTCTCCGGTCCGATGCCGCGATGTTCGATCAAAATTCGGTGATCTGGCGCGTGCACGGAGATGTGACCACAATGATGGTTGGCGGGGTTACTGCGTTGCTGCTGCAAATGCTGCATCCCGCGGCGCTATCAGGCATATGGGATCATTCCTCTTTTCGCGATGACATGCTGGGCCGGCTGCGGCGTACCGCCCGTTTTATTGCGGTCACGACCTTTGGCCACCGTGATGATAGCGCCGCGATTATAGAAAAAGTTATCTCTGTTCACAAACGTGTTGGCGGCACGCTTGCAGGCGGCGCGCCCTACAGCGCCAATGATCCGCACCTGCTATCGTGGGTCCATTTGGCCGAAGCCATTAGTTTTCTGGACGCATGGATCCGATATGCAGAGCCCGGTATGAGCGCTGCTGATCAAGACCAATATTTTGCAGAATTCGCCATAATCGCGATTGCCCTTGGTGCGGACAAAGTACCCAAATCACGCGCCGAGGCGGCGGCGTTAATGCGGGTGTTCCTTCCCGAATTGTCGGCCGACGCGCGTACATTTGAAGTCGCTCATATTGTGTTGAACCAGCCGCCACCACATCCCAGCGCGGCGCCTGTGCAAGGCATAATCATGCGCGCTGCTGTTGATTTGTTGCCTATATGGGCCCGGCAAATGCACAAGCTGCAAAGACCAAAAGGCCTACCCATTGTACGCGGCGTAACCACGACGATTGCATCGACACTACGCTGGGCCTTTGCTTCCTAGGGTTAACTTTTGGGTTGAGCCGCTTGTAATGCTTTGATCTCTGCGGTTGTTTTCATTTGCAGCAAATCAACCAAGAACACCAAATTGGCACCTGCTGGTATCGGCCCTGCTCCCTTATCTCCATAACCCAGCTGCGATGGAATACATAAGCGATATTTCGCGCCTTTATTCATTAGTTTAAGGCCTTCAGAAAATCCGGGAACCACCCCTGTAACAGGGAAAACAGCCCGCGCGCTTTGATCAAACTTTTTGCCATCAACAGCCAGATATCCGGTATACCCAACAAGCACCACATGATCATTTGTCGCGTTCGCTCCTGTGCCAGCTTGCAATATCTGATACCCCAAACCAGATTCCGTTTTCTGATTACAGCTGCGCTGCGCCACGGGCATTACCTCGGGCGGCGCAGGCGATACGGCTAACAAATCAACGGTGAATACAAGATCAGAATTAGGCGGTATGTCCCCCGCAGCTGCGCTGCCGTAACCAAGTGCAGCCGGTATGCACAGCTTGATGCTGCCGCCTGGTTGCACGAGCTGCAGTCCTTCACCAAATCCTGGAACAACGCCGTCTACGCCAAAAGAAGCGCCGTCATTTTTATCAAATTCTTTGCCATTTGCGGCCAACGTACCGCGGTAATTAATTGTCACTTTATCTGTTGGACCGGGCATCGCACCTACACCTTTTTTGGTGATGGTATACCCCAGTCCAGAGGCCGTTTTCATGGTGCAACCACCCGGTGATGCCGAGGCAATTTGTTTTTTTGCAGGCTTGCCCGGCTTTGCCTGCGCGCAAGAAGTCATTGCAAAGCAGGCGCTAATAAGCGCGATATTTCGGATATAATTTGTCATATGGGTCAAATACCAAGTTAGTTAGAATTGTCTATAAAGGTCTTTAGTTTGGGGACTATGGTGCTTGGGGACTATGGTGCTTGGGGATTATGGTGCTTGGGGATTATGGCGCTTCGTCACCAAACAACTTATCGGCTTCGATATACCCTGCGCGGCCGGCATTATCAAAACGGCACCATCCTTTTTGGCAGTCATCAATGCGGCCAACAACGCCGGGTTCAACGCGCCATGCAATACGCGATGTGGCGGCGGGTTCATCGCGTAGCGCGCCTGCACTGGTGCCTGTTACAACTGCGGTACGCCGGGGGTTAAGCAACCGCACATGCATCCATCCTTGATCGCCGTCTGGATCTTGTATCTTGCGCCATACGCTAGATACCGCCACCACTTTAACAGGCAGGCTTTTGCGTTTATATACCCATTTAACGGGAAAATCCGTGCTTGGCCCCGTGCGCATTCTTGCTTCATCTTCATCAAGCGAGGCCCAGTAAGGTACTTTCTTTTCTGCCTGTGCTGCAGCTGGATTATTGCCAACAACGCAGCCCCATATCGCACCTGTTGATATGCCAATTAACCCAAAGATTTTAATAAGATTTTTCATTATGTATTCGCCGGTTTGCCCCATCTTTCTACCTTATAGTGTAAGGTAGTCCGACAGTTCAAGTCTGATTGCTTGACCTGATCAACATATACGGCATAATCACAAAAATATGACCACGCATACCCGTATAGAACGCCCACGTATAATCGTAACTCGCAAGTTACTGCCCGCCGTTGAAGAACGCATGGCGCAGTTATTTGACGCACAATTCAACACCGCCGATATTGCTTTTGAAAAAGCTGAGTTGAGCGCAGCAATGGATGATTGCGATGTATTTGTGCCCACCGTAACCGATAGGATTGATGCCGAATTAATCGCGTCTGCACCGCCCCGGCTTCGGTTAATTGCCAATTACGGAGCGGGCGTGAACCACATCGATCTTGCTGCCGCAAAGGCAAAGGGCATCATGGTTACAAATACGCCGGGTGTTTTTACAGATGATACCGCAGATTTGACCATGGCGCTGATTTTGTCGGTGCCGCGCCGGTTGAATGAAGGCGAGAAGTTAATGCGCAGCGGGCGGTGGGACGGATGGCGGCCAAGCGGGATGTTGGGGCACAGGATTGGCGGCAAAACACTAGGCATTATCGGATTTGGCCGGATCGGCGAAGCGGTGGCAATGCGCGCAAAAGCATTCGGCATGAACATACTATACACCAAACGCAAAAGATTGCCGCCCAGCGTAGAAGAAACGCAGGGCATCGTATTTGAACCCGAATTGGACAGGTTGATTGCGCGTAGTGACATTGTATCCCTGCATTGTCCGCTAACCGCGCTAACAAATAAGATGATTGATGCACGGCGGATTGGATTGATGAAACCTGAAGCCTATCTAATCAACACTTCGCGCGGGGAGCTGGTGGACGAAAGTGCACTAATTAAAGCATTACAAAAAGGCCAGATCGCAGGCGCCGGATTGGATGTATACACGCACGAACCCGCCGTTGATCCGGCGTTGCTTGCGCTGAGTAACGTTGTGCTACTGCCGCATTTAGGCAGCGCAACATTTGAAGGCCGCGAGGCTTCTGGTGAACGGGTGATCGCCAACATCCGAATATGGGCCGATGGCCACCGCCCGCCGGATCAGGTGTTTGAAGATTAGGATTAAACGCGCAAGTACTTAATGATCAGGCTCTATGATCAAGCACTCTTTAACCATTAGAGACTATGTTGCTTACATTATTGTTGAATTGCTCACTTTAGGCATGGGATCAGGATATAGAATGCGCAAGATTTTGAAAATCTCTTTTGCTGCCGTCATACTAAATGCGCTTGCTACAACGCCCGCATTTGCACAAGGCGCAGCCCAGGCTGCCGTGCAAGCCGTTGAGACAGATAGCGGCGATACCGCTTGGATGCTCACTGCATCTGCATTCGTATTAATGACCGTAATCCCTGGACTTGCCATGTTTTTTTGCGGGCAAGTGCGCGCAAAGAATTTGCTATCGGTCCTGATGCAAATCGGTGCGATTACTGCGATTACATCTGTGTTGTGGATATTCATCGGATACAGCATTGCGTTTTCAACCGAGGGCAATTCCTACGTTGGTACCACGCAAAACTTTATGTTCAACGATATGCTTGCGGTGCGCGACGAACAAAGCATCGGCGAATTGGTATTCGGCCTGTTTCAAATGACACTTGCAATCATTACCCCTGCTCTGATCGTTGGCGCATGGGCACAGCGTGCACGTTTCGGCTGGGTTGTGGCGTTTAGCGCGCTGTGGTCGCTGCTGGTTTATGCTCCTGTCGCACGCTGGATTTGGGGGAATGGAATTCTCGAAAGTTGGGGAGTTGTTGATCATGCAGGCGGCATCGCCGTGCTTACTTCAGCGGGAGTTTCAGCGCTAGTAATTGCCGTAATGATGGGGCGAGGTACAGATTTTAGCACTGCGCAGGCAGCCAAACACAACCCTGCCTTAATTCTTGCAGGTGCAGGACTGTTATGGATAGGCTGGTTTGGATTGAGCGGCGGATCCGCGCTGGCCGCAAACGACTTGGGCGCCGCTAGCGCAATCATCAATACGCATCTTGCGGCATCTATGGCGGCATTAATCTGGATGTTGATCGAGCGCGTCACCTTGGGCAGAGCGACCGCCGCAGGATTTGCGATGGGCGCTGTCGCCGGGCTTTCCGCTATTGCTCCTGCTGCAGGCGTCGTTGGCCCAGGCGGCGCGACTTTGATCGGCATCGCCGCAGGAGCCGTTTGTTTTTACATGACCGGCATAATTAAAAATACACTAAAAATAGATGATACCGCGAACGTATTTGCGCTGTTTGGTATAGGCGGAATGCTGGGATCATTGCTTCTCGCCATTTTCGCAAGTGAGACATTGGGCGGTATGGGTTATGTCGAAGGATATGGCATGGGATCGCAGCTTTTGATCCAGCTCAGCGGTATCGCTGTTGTTGCGGTATACTCTGCGGTGGTTACGGTAATTATCGGCTACGCAATATCGATGGTCCTACCGATGCGCGTTAGCCAAGAAGCCGAACAGACAGGTTTGGACATAAGCAGCCACGGCGAGTAAACATTGGTATGGTGATTACACAAGAAATCTACTTCAAATTATTTCAATTCAACGCCGTTGATCAAACCTGCGGCCTACCATAGCGCTGGCGATATTTACTTTTTGGATGTCGATTGCGCCGCCTGCTATGCCCCACCCCCACGCATCGCGCATGCGGCGTTCCATGGGATAGTCTGCGCTATATCCATATCCGCCCATCAATTGTAATGCATGGCCCGTTACATTACGAGCGATTTGATTAGCAAAGCATTTGGCGGTGCTGCTGTCCAATATCGATGGCAGTCCGTTATCGGCATTTGCCGCCGCGCGCCAAATTAGCAACCGGGCGGCTTCAACCTCCATTTGCATTTCGGCAAGCTTCATCTGTACTGCCTGAAAGTCCACGAGCGGTTTGCCAAATTGCGAGCGTTCTTGCACATAATCCAATACATCGGATAGCGCGCCTGATGCCTGCGCCAATGCCATTGTTGCATTGCCGCACCGCTCCAGATCAAATGCCTCCATCAATCGAGCAAAGCCACCTGCCGGAACCACAATATTGCCCGCAGGTACGCGCACGTTATCCAAGAATATATCAGCGGACGGCACACCGCGAAATCCCATTAGTGTTTCTGCTTCGCCAAAATGCAACCCCGGCGTGTCCTTTTCCACTAGCACCGCGCCGATACCTTTTGCACCTGGTGCACTGGATAAACGGGTATATATCAGATACGCATCGCTGTGCCCTGCGCCCGAGCACCACCGTTTTGTGCCGTTAATAACAACATCTGTTCCGTCCATTACGCCGCGCGTAGTAAGATCGGTTAGCGCGGTTCCTGCACCGGGTTCCGACATTGATACCGCCACGATCATCTCACCCTTACACACCGCAGGCACAATGCGCTGCTTCAATGCTTCTGGCGCAAAATGACGGATGGCTTGAACGGGCCCAACATTGGCTTCAAATGCAGGGAATGCGACCGCGCTGGAAACTTTCGCCAGCTCTTCAAGCACAATCAACGCGTCCA
>JAYWFI010000171.1:0-1734 GCA_043778865.1 Sphingomonadales bacterium | reverse complement strand
AAGCTTGCCGTCCAGATACCATTGATACCCCAGATCATCTCCGCCGCGGATATGCGCGATGGCATAAGCAAAGCCGCGATCAACAAGGCTTAGCCGCGTGGTCGAAAATCCGGGCGGGATTGCATAACCATACGCGCCGTACGCATAGAGATGCAGCGGCTGGCTGCCGTCTTTCTTAAACCCTTTTTTGTATACAACCGATACGGGCACTTCCACTCCGTCACGGGCCTTTATCATCAAACGCTCTGTAACATATTGGGTGGCATCGTACCCCGATGGGATTTCCTGAACCTTTAGCGTTTCCAGTTTTTTGGACGCGGTATCGTAATCAAAAACAGTATCGGGCGTGACCATGGATTCGTATGACAGCCGAAGTTTTTTTGTGTCATATTCAGGATTACTGGAAAGTCCCGCATCATAACTTGCCTCTGGAAACACGATACGCTGCGTTTTTGTAGGCGCATCATATTGCCGAATATCCACTTGATCGAGGCCAGAAACGCGGCTTTCGGTAACGAAGAAATCTTTGAACAGCGATAATCCGGTCAAATATGTTTTGTCCGAACCCGCAATAACAGTCGTCCATTGATCAGGCGTTTCCAGCGGTGCGGATGCAAGACGAAAATTTACGTGATCGTCATTGGTTAGTACCCATATCTTGCCGTCGCGCACGTCCACCGAATATTGCACGCCTGCTTTGCGCGGTTTAATAACAATCGGTTTTGCGGCTGGATTGCTGGCGGGCACAAGCCGCATTTCGGATGTAACATGATCGCTTGCGGAAATTACGATCCAGTCTTCCTGCGATGTAATGCCAACACCTACGCCAAAACCTTCGTCTGCTTCTTTGTACAGCACTACGTCCTTGGCAATATCATCACCCAATTTATGCAACCGCGCATTGTCGGTACGCCAGTTTTCATTGGCAAGCCCATATACAAACGCCTTGCTATCGGCGGTCCACACGATGCTGGATAACGTACCGGGGATGACATCGGGTAATTCCTTGCCAGTGGTTAAATCGCGTATCCGCGCCTCGAACCGTTCCGAACCATTGTTATCAAATGCATAGGCCATCAATGTGCCATCCGGGCTAATCTCCAGTTCGCCAAGCCGGAAGTAATCCTTACCTTTGGCCAACGCGTTTTCATCAAGGATCAGCTCATCGGGTCCCTCTATGGATACATATTCGATTATGCCGTCCGTTCTCTCGACCTCTGCTTCACCGCCATTTGCTCTCTTGCGGTAATGCTTGCGGTATTGCCCGCCTTCCTCAAATTTGCTCCAGTAAATATAATCGCCGTCTTTTTGCGGAACGGTGCTGTCATCCTCTTTGATCCGCGCTTTCATCTCGGTGAACAATTTATCGGTCAGCGGCTTTTGCGCAGCCATCTTGCTCTCGAAATAAGCGTTTTCCTCTTTCAAATATGCCAGCACATCGGCGTCATCGACTTTTGGATAGCTTTCGTCTTTCAGCCAGTGATATGGGTCTTCAATCGTAATTCCGTGATGCGTAAAGCTGTGCGCGCGCTTTTCGGCAACAGGTGCATCGGGCGCGCAAGGCATAGGCGGCGTTCTAGTTGGCACAGTTGATTTTGGAGCCGTTGATTTTGGTGCTGGGGGATTTTGAGTATTGGGCATATCAGCTTTCTTTGGGGCACATGCAATTGCAGGGTAAGCAAGGGACACTGTGATTATTGCACAGGTTAACATCAGATAGTGTTTCATGACGCA
>JAYWFI010000170.1:0-47282 GCA_043778865.1 Sphingomonadales bacterium | reverse complement strand
AGCTGCCGGGGCATCGGCCAAGGCACAACGACTATCCGTAAAGAAAGCAGCAGGCTGATCCATATCGATTCGCAAGGGGTCAAGGACAGCTCGCCATTCGCATTTAACGTCGAGGCGCGAATGGTAGGAGCCTGCGCGGGATAATACAGCAGTTTTCGCATGTAATTAAACGGTTGTTAACCATTACATTCTATCAGGGTTAAATTCTGTCTTCGCAGACAGACTTTCCTCCCTAGCAGGCTTAACAGCCTCACTTGGGCCGCCGCTGAAAAGCAGAGCGGCCCTTTTTTTACCTATCTTAAAAAGCTGAAATACCTGTTACCGCGCGCCCTAGTATCAACGCGTGCACATCGTGCGTACCTTCGTATGTGTTTACGGTTTCCAAGTTGGCGGCGTGGCGTATCACCTGATACTCTTCGCTAATGCCGTTGCCGCCGTGCATATCGCGGGCTTGGCGCGCGATGTCGAGCGCTTTGCCCACGTTATTTCGTTTGATAACAGAAATCATATCAGGCGCAAATTTGCCCTCGTCCATTAACCGGCCCACGCGTAATGATGCTTGTAATCCAAGCGCAATGTCGGTCATCATATCGGCTAGTTTCTTTTGAAATAGCTGCGTTGCGGCAAGTGGCCGGCCAAATTGGTGGCGGTCAAGCCCATATTGCCGCGCGGCATGCATGCAGAATTCGGCGGCGCCTATCGCGCCCCAGCTTATGCCGTAACGTGCGCGGTTCAGGCAACCAAACGGACCTTTCAGGCCCTGTACTTCGGGAAGTAGCGCGTCTTCGCCCACTTCAACGCTGTCCATCACAATCATGCCAGTGGTGGACGCGCGCAAGCTCAATTTGCCTTCGATCTTTGGCGCGGATAGTCCCTTCATACCTTTTTCAAGGATAAAGCCGCGAATGCCGCCGCCGTGCGCTTCGCTCTTTGCCCAGACCACAAAGACATCAGCAAACGGCGCGTTCGAAATCCACGTTTTGCTGCCCGTAATAACATAGCCGCCGTCTGTTTTCTTGGCCGTGGTACGCATTCCGGCAGGGTCCGATCCGGCGTCTGGTTCGGTTAAGCCGAAGCAACCGATCAGCGTACCTGCCGACAATCCGGGTAGGTATTTGCGGCGCTGCTCTTCGTTGCCATAAGCATAGATCGGATAGATCACCAGCGAGCTTTGTACAGATGCCATTGACCGATATCCCGAATCCACACGCTCAATTTCGCGCGCGATTAGGCCGTATGCGACATACGAAGCGCCCGCTCCGCCATATTCCTGCGGCAATGTTGCACCCAGCAATCCGGCGCGCCCCATAAGCGGAAACAGCTCCGGCGCGGCGGTCTCGTTTCGGTAAGCTTCAATAACGCGCGTTTGCAGCTCATCTTGAGCAAATCCATGCGCCGCATCGCGGATCATGCGTTCTTCTTCTGTCAACTGCCCTTCAAGATCGAACGGATCAGACCAATTAAACGGCGCCATCTCTGCCATAACAACTCCACGCTGCGCGCGCTCGGGCGCCTTGATCGTTCGCAATAGACTTTTGGGGTTCGCACAGCAAGCAGACTTATATTGCAAAATCACCTGACCCGCTTGCGCTATTGCGTAATTTTTTACTTCGCCAAAGCCTGCAACGCGGTCATTGCGCCCATGGCTTGTTCGCCGCCTGATGCGGGTACAGTTTCGCCGGTACGGTCGCTGATTTGTGCAAAGTTTGCAGCGACGCCTTCGGGTGTGCGGTCTTCAGGTGCAAGCGCCATGCCCTTGGTCATGGTCACATGCGCGGTGTGGAAGAAGCCTGCACCTGCGCCCATGATCACGTTGCTTGGCGCATCCTCGGATACCAAGAACAGTGCGGCGGGCACCACGTTCACGGGCGCGAATGAAGCGAATGCTTCGGGCGGGAAGATATCTTCAGTCATACGAGTAGCCGCGATTGGCGCCAGCGTATTGCATTTGATGTTATACTTTGCGCCTTCTAAATATAGCGTTTTTGTGAGTCCTGCGAGCCCCAGTTTGGCAGCGCCGTAATTGGCTTGGCCAAAATTGCCATAAAGCCCGGTCGATGATGCAGTCATCAGGATGCGGCCATAGGCTTGTTCGCGCATCAGCTCCCACACCGCTTTGGTGCAGTTTGCCGAGCCCGATACGTGTACCTTAAGCACCAGATCAAAATCCTCGGGTTCCATTTTGGCAAAGCTTTTGTCGCGCAAGATCCCTGCGTTGTTAATCAAGATATGCACGCCGCCCCAAGTTTCTTTGGCTTTGGCTACCATTTCCACCATTTGATCGTATTCGGTCACACTGCCGCCGTTGGACATCGCTTCACCGCCCATCGCCTTAATCTCTTCGACCACCTGCAATGCGCTGTCCGAATGGCCCGTGCCATCGCGCGCGCCGCCCAAATCATTGACAACAACCTTTGCGCCGCGCCGTGCAAGTTCCAGTGCGTATTCCCGGCCCAATCCGCCGCCTGCACCTGTTACGATGGCGACTTTGTCTTTGAAGGTGATTGGCATGAAAGAACTCCGGCATAGATTTGGTTTGTGTGTTGTGCAACTTACTACAATGGCTGCGCACTGACATGAAGCTTACGTTTACGCAAGCGTAAAGCCGCAGGTCACGCAATGTCACAAAATAGAAATATATTAGTCACGATTGCGTAATGAGAATGCTATTTAGGCGACATCAACATTAAATTTGCGAGTCTACCCTTATGAAATTGAGTAAATCCCTTCTGATTGCAACTGCTTTGGTATCTGCACCAAGCACCGCTTATGCGCAAAGCACGCCAAACGAAGTGGAAGCTTTGCGCGCTGAAGTGCAGCTGCTAAAGGATCAACTCGCCGCGATATCCGCAAAAGTTGACGCAAGTGATGCGGCCCAAAAAGCCAAAGCCGCCGCAGATGCGAAGAAACCAGCGCCGGCGCAATCACAGGTCGAAACCAAATGGAAAGGCGCGCCTGAAACCATCGGTGAAGGCGGTTGGAGTTTCAAACCGCGGGGACGCATCCATTATGACGTGGGTTCGGTTAGCGCGCCGGGCGCATTACAAAATCGCAATCTTGGTTTTGCCAGCCGAATACGCCGCGTACGGCTTGGCATGGAAGGCACAATGCCGGGCGATTTGGGCTATAAAGTAGATGTGGATTTTGCCAATGCCAATATCTCTTTCGGAGATGTCTGGTTAACCTACACACCCAAAAATGCGCCGGTTGTTGTTCGTATCGGTAATTTTGAAACGCTAAACAGCATGGAGCAGATCAGCAGTTCAAATAATGTTACGTTTATGGAGCGCAACGCATTTAACGATGCCTTCATCAATGCTCGCCGTTTGGGCGCGGCCGTTGCAGTGCATGGTAAGAATAATGAATTATTTGCCGAGGTCGGCCTGTTCACAGGGCATACTATTGACAGCAGCCTTGATAACGATGGCTGGATTGGCGCGGCCCGCGCATATTATGCGCCAAAGGTTGGCAAAGCGCAGCTGCATTTGGGGGCCAATTTCCAATACCGTGATTTTTCAACTAATAATGCAGGTACACCGTCGGCTTCGCTTGCATCGCCATCCACAAACCAATTGGCACGGTACCGCGCACGGCCAAACAGCCAGCTAACAGATGTGCGATTTGTGGATACAGGTAGTTTCGCTGCCAAGGGCGATAGCATACTGGGATTTGAAGCTGCGGCGATTTTCCCGCAATTTTATATTAGCGGCGAGGCACAGTGGCTTAAAACACGCGGATATAAATCTGGCGATACTGCAACTGGGCTGGATACTTTTTCGGGCGGAAATGCTGCGGTTGTACCAACGGATAACCCCGGATTCTTTGGGGCATTTGCCGAAGTGGGCGCGTTCCTGACAGGAGAGACACGCGGCTACAATAACAAAGCGGGCACATGGGCTCGTCCTAAGGTACTAAAACCTTTGAGTAAAGGCGGCCTTGGTGCTTTTCAAGTTGCCGCACGTTTGGACTATCTCGATCTCGACACTAAGGAATTGAAAGCCGGACTGACCAATAACTTCAACACAGGCGCCGCGACATTGGCTGCATTGGACAGCCGTCTTGGCCGCGGCGGAAAGCAAGTGGGATATCTTGTTGGATTAAACTGGTATCCAATTGATTATGCACGATTTATGCTCAACTATGCGCATGTTAATGTAACAGGCGGACCATTGGCGGCGGCGGTTCTGCCGGCATCAACCGGCTTTGTCGATACCCGTAAATACGGCGTCGATGTGATCTCTGCCCGCATGCAGTTTGAGTTTTAGGGGCCCACAAAAACAATGGGCCCAAAAGGCAATTGAACTGTGAACTTTCCCAGAAAACGGGCGTGTTGAGTGTTAATGCAATAGGGTCGGACTGCGTTTGTAATTTCGTTACACTAATAGCCCGCAAACTGGCATGTCTGCGTGTGCAAGAGAAAATCTATTTATCCGAAACCTATAAGGTGACTAAATTTTACATGTGTTTAACTTAGATTGTGAGTAAAAGATCGGTCAAACTAATATTGTTATAATGGTCGCCCAATGCATGCAGTAAAATTGATATTGTCGCGCCGTATTTGCGCGATAGTATTTAGCCTTATTTTATACATCATCCCTGCTGCTGCGTGGGCCTGTTCTTCTGCCACTTCGCAAGGAACAGCGCCCGCGGGTTGGGAGACATATTGCTGGCTTGATTTCACAAGTTACAATGACGCCGCAGCAAGATCAGCAACAGGACAGCCATTCTCGCTCACGCTTGCGGATGGTACGGTTTTGTCATTTACTCTAAAGACATCGCCAGGCGCTGCGGCGGCATTTGAAGCAAAGGCGTCACCATCCTGGACAGGATCGGCTGTTGGCAATACTGCGTTTTTAGGAATACCCGGCAAGCCGATTTTATACACATTATCTGGTGGTACTAAAGTAATCGAGTTTTCTAACATTACGGTAACTCCGCCCATAGGATCGGCGGCAATAACTAGTTTTGCCTTTGTGGCTGCGGATGCCGAATCAACTAATAATGGAGAGAGCCTGCAGTTTGTAACAAATGGCGGGGCGTGGACTATACTGGATCAAGTCGATCCCATTAGCGGCAACCTCTACCCTGCGATTTCCGGAACAAACACCAATACCTTCACAGAAACAGGAGTTGCAGGAACAGTAGGCGGATATATCGTTGCTTCCAACAGCCCAACAACCGTGACAACTAATGTTGTGGCAGGCGGATTGCAGGGCGCTATGTTTGCCGTACGATTTGCCTCTATGCGCGTATCAAAAAACATCGTTGGCGCACGGATCAATGCCGCGGATCAGTTTAATTTCAAGGTAACATCTACGGCGTCTGGCGCAACACTGGCCAGTGGTATTACGTCGGGTACTGGCAACGGCCCGTTTAATGCGTCGGCAATTTCGCTTGCGTCCGGTTTGCAGCTATCTTTATCCGAAAGTATGGCGGCAGGTAGCATCAGTGCGCTGACAAAATACCGCGGTACTTTGACATGCACGAATAGCACCATAGGCTCCAGCACGGCTGTACCTGTCAATTTGGTAACAAGTTCCTACAATTTTGGATCGTTGCAGTTTGGTGATGCGATACAATGTACCTTCACAAACACGGCGTTCCCCCATCTGCAACTGCGTAAAGCACTAAGCGCAACGGGACGGCGATTTGCGGGTGATCAATTTACGGTGCGAATATTGGATGGCGCTACGCCTGTTGCTACTTCAACGACAGCAGGCTCGCTGGCCGTTCTTACAGGCGGTGATACTGGGCAAACTCAGGTCACACCGGGAACGGCGTACACCTTGGATGAAATTGCCGCAGCTTCAGGCAGCCTATCCCAATACTCCAGTGTCATGTCCTGCACCAACGCGGCAAACGGCATAACTACCTCGTTCCCCAGCGCATCACCTGGCATAATTACCCCGCAATTGGGGGATGTGATCACGTGCACAATAACCAACACTGCAATGCCGGCCAATGCGACATTGGTGGTGGCAAAAACGTCCGTGATATTGTCAGATGGCATCAGCAGCGCCAATCCCAAAGCAATACCGGGCGCAGTCGTCAGATATACGATTACTGTAAGCAACACTGGTAATTTACCAGTAGACGCAAGCACAATAGTAATATTTGATCCATTGCCTGCCAATTTTACCTTTGATGCATCGGCGCCCGTTACATTTACCAATGGCGCAAACCCAAGCGGGCTTAATGCATTCAATCAATCCAATATGGTAACCTATTCCGCGCAGGCAAATGGAGGCGCGCCGTTTACCGCGCCGCTGGGCAGCGGATATAACGCGGCAATTAAGGGATTACGCATCGCGCCAACGGGCATTATGGCAGCAGCAACAAATGCAGGGCCGACCAGTTTTTCGATATCGTTTAATGGACGATTAAATTAGCAGGGTTTTGCAGAGCTGAGGCTCTATCCCACAAGCCCGCTCATCACCGCAAGGCTTAGGAATATCAGGTATCCCATGCTGTCGGTTATCATCGTGACAAATATCGCGCTTGAAACGGCGGGGTCCTGATCCAGCTTATCAAGGATAACGGGTATGACCACGCCCGCAAGGCCAGCGACGGTGATGTTGACCAATATCGATACTGCGATAACACCGGCGAGCACCCAGTTGCCATAAAATACGCCTGCGCCAAGCCCCGCCATCACTGCGATAGTTGCACCGATTAATAATGCGACGCGGGTTTCCCGCCATATCGACCGCATAGTATTGGACTGCGTAAGCTGATTGGTGGCCAGCGCGCGCACTGTAACCGCCAACGTCTGCGTGCCGGCATTCCCGCCGATTGAGGCAACGATGGGCATAACCACCGCAAGCGCCACCATCGTTTCAATCGCGCCGCTAAAAAACGCGATGATTGACGTTGCCACCATCGCAGTTCCCAGATTGGCGATTAACCAGCGGACACGCGATTTATAACTGTCACGAATCGGCTCGTTAATGTCGCCGTCGCCTGCGCCTGATAAACGCAGGATATCTTCGCCTGCTTCCTCTTGAACGATGTGCACGATATCATCGACGGTGATTACGCCGACGAGCCGCCCGCTATCATCCACCACAGCCGCCGAAATAAGGGCGTATTTTTGGAACCGCAACGCAACCTCTTCCTGATCCATATCTACAGGGATCAGGGTCTGTTCGGTTTGCATAATCGCGCTAACCTGGGTTTTGCGCGGGTTGCGTAATATCCAGCTTAGGCGGCATGTGCCAACGGGATGATGCGCGGGGTTTACAACGAAAATCTCCCAAAACTCCGATGTCAGATCATGGTGATCGCGCAGATAATCAATCAATTGCCCCACCGACATATGTTCGGGCACAGCGACCAAATCGCGCTGCATAATACGGCCAGCGGATTCTTCGGGATAGGACAGCGCGTCTTCGATAACCGCGCGGTCTTCGGGTGCAAGTTCCGCCAGAACAGCCCGCTGGTCTTCTGCCTCCAGGTCTTCGATTATCGCAACCGCGTCATCGGTTTCCAATTGCCCCGCAAAATCAGCGACCACACCTGCGGGCAGGGCATCAATGATATCCTCACGGACGTAATCATTAACTTCGGCCAGCACCTCGGCCGTCAGCAGATCACCAAGCGCCAGCGCAATTTGCCCGCGCCGTTCGCGCGGGGTAAGCTCGAGTAAATCGGCAATGTCGGCTTCGTGCAACGGTTCGACAAGGCGGTATGCGCTGCCCGCGTCGCCTGCCTCAACGGCATCTAGCACGCTGTCGACATAATCACGGGTTAAACGGTCGTCCTCATCGAGCGGCGCGGGAACAGGAATTTCTAAGATATCTGGCTCAGCTTGAGGATCGGCGATGCTGTGTGTCACGTTCGCCTCCTTGCCATACGCGTTATCACAATATCCCTAATCAGACGGCGGTAAAATGCAAGCATGTTGGAATGGTTCATACCGGCAAACTGTGATTAGGGGCTGGTTATATTGGAAAGCTTCGCTTAGGGGTTTGCCACACTTTTGCAGTACAAAGGATATGAATATGACTGGTCAAACACTTACTCTCACTCTTGATACCGGCGACGTCGTTATCCGCATGCGCCCTGATCTTGCGCCGGGCCATGTTGCACACATTACGCAATTGGTAGGCGAGGGATTTTATAATGGATTGAAATTCCACCGCGTCATCCCGGGTTTCATGGCACAAGGCGGTTGTCCCAACGGTACCGGTATGGGCGGCTCGAAAAAACCAAATCTGAAAGCCGAGTTTAACGAAGAAAACCACGCGCGCGGCGTATGTTCAATGGCACGCTCGGGTGATCCAGATAGCGCAAACAGTCAGTTCTTTATCTGCTTGGATGACGCTAGCTTCCTTGACCGTCAGTATACGGTATGGGGCGTGGTCGAAAGCGGTATGGAACATGTTGACGCTTTGCCAAAGGGCGAGCCACCTGCAAACCCCGGCTTGATAAAATCAGCAGTGGTTGCCTAATAGGCTTAATCAAACCGCGCGCTTCAGCATAAGCAGAAGCGCGCGTTTTTTGATCTTTAGCAAATTGTTACTTTGCTTCTACAGTTTGAGCAGCTGGTTCGCCGCTTGCTTTCGGTTCGACAGATGATTGCGCCATAGCTTTTGCGCGCATGTCCATTGCGGTTTTTAATTCCACGGGTGAAACCTTGGCGTCCTTGTCAGCATCCATCATATCAAAATATTCTACCATCGGTCCTTTGGCTTCGGTTTTGTCGATGAAACCATCTTTGTTGGCATCCAGGAAGCCCATGATTTGTTCGACAGAAGGCATTTGGTCTTGCGCGGTTACAGGGGCAGCCAATGCTAATATTGCAGCGGCGGAAATAAGGATCAATTTGTTCATTCAAAACTCCATTTATAGTTAGATGTGCGACACGATGTTTGCCGATTAATGTTGTGTATATTTACTGCGGATGAATTATCTGTTGTGGGCGATGCGTACCTGTACCTCCAAATGCAATATTGTGTCATGGCATCCGAAAAGTGCCCTCAACTATTGTCACGCATGTGCCGCTAAGCAAGGCTTTGTCGCCGTCTAGCCTGCAACCGACGTGCCCGCCGCGTGCGCTGGCTTGGTATGCAGTAAAGCTATCGCGGCCCAGTATACCTGCCCAATAAGGGGTGAGAACAGCATGCGCGCTACCTGTAACGCTGTCTTCATCTACGCCGCATCCCGGAACGAACACCCGGCTGATAACGTCGGCGCCTGATCCGTGGCCTTTACCGGGCGCGGTGCAGATAAACTGGTCATCGGTGCCAAGCACGGCCAGCGCCTTAAAATCTGGGCGCAGTGCCATCACCTCGGCAGCAGTTTCAAACCGAAACAGATTATAACGGCCTGGATAAAAATGCAGTTCCGCGGGCTTGCCGCGAAGGGCCGAAACCCAATCTGGCATCACCGCGGGCGAGGGCGGGTATGCAGGCAGCGCCATGGAATAGCCGCTGCCGGCGCGCTCAACCGACAGGATACCCGATTTGCGCGTTTGAAAAGTAACGATATCCATGTCGGCATCTTGCGATAATACAATGTGCCCGCTGGCAAGCGTGGCGTGCCCGCATAACGGCACCTCGTTCGTGGGCGTGAACCAGCGCAGTTCAAAATCTGTCTCGCCCGACGGATCGGCGACAATGAAAGCGGTTTCGGCAAACTTATTCTCTTCGGCAATGGCTTGCAGTATATCATCTGCCAGCCAAGCAGAAAGCGGCATGACCGCGGCTTGATTGCCTGTAAATGGCCCGCTGGCAAATGCATCAACGTGGAAATAGGGCAGAGTATTTGTAACTGTGGTCATGTATGATTGTGTCCGTGATGGTCATTCTGATGATGCTCTTCGTGCAGCTTCGTTTCGCTGGGGATATAGCCAATTTCGTCGTCGCTATGCCCCTCAGGATCAGGATGGATCAGCACTTCGACACCCGGAAATTCTGCCATCAACTTTGCTTCTACCTCGTCCATCACTCTGTGCGCCTCTGATACCGACATATTGGGATCAACCCATGCGTGAAACTGTACAAATTCGTCCGACCCCGATGACCGTGTACGCAAATCATGGATACCCTTAAGTTCGGGATGACTTTGTGCGACTTCCAAAAAACGCGCGCGCCGGTCTTCGGGCCATTCGCGGTCCATCAAATGATCGATGGCAGTGGTGGCCGCACGCCATGCGCCCCACAATAGCCATGCCGCAATTACAATTCCAAACAGCGCGTCTGCGCCCTTTACCCCGGCAACAGTATCAAGGATGATGGCAACGATAACCGCAATATTTAGCAGCAGATCGGTTTGATAATGCACGTGGTCCGCGCCAATTGCGAGTGACCCGGTTTGTTTGATCACAATGCGTTGATACGCAAGCAACACGAGCGTTACCGCAATCGCAATCACAGAAACGCCGATGCCGTATTCTGCCTGCGTCGTAACCGCGCCGTCGCGCATGCGCACGATTGCGCGCCATCCGATGGCCAGCGCCGACATTGCAATGAGCATAACTTGGAACAAAGCCGATAATGCCTCGGCCTTGCCATGGCCAAAACGGTGTTCATTATCTGCAGGTTGCAACGCATAACGTACGGCAAACAACGTAACCAATGATGCCACAAGATCTAGCCCGGTATCTGCTAGCGAGCCGAGCATTGCCACTGATCCAGTTTCGGCGGCAGCATAAACTTTTATGATCAGCAGGAATAACGCCACACTAACACTGGCCAAGGCAGCTTTTGTGGTTGTTGCGCTAGGCCCGGAGTGGCCATGGCCGTGTCCAGCATGGGTATGATGTCCGTGCGATCCGCTCATGGATATAGCATGCCTGTCTGCCAAGCATCGCCGTCCCGCTGATATATCCAGCGTTCATGCAAACGAAATTCGCGGTCCTGCCAAAACTCAAACCGGTCGGGGATCACAATATGCCCGGACCAATGCGGCGGGCGCGGCACGTCTTTGCCGTTATATCGCGCCTGCATTTCGTCAAAGCGTGCCTCAAACGTGGCGCGGTTATCCAATGGCCGCGATTGCTCCGACGCCCATGCGCCCAATTGCGAATTGCGTGACCGCGTGGCAAAATATGTATCAGCAGTGGTATCCGAAACCCGCCGTAACGCGCCCTCAATCCGGATTTGCCGGCGCAGCGATTTCCAATGAAACAGCAATGCGACATGCGGGTTGGCCATCAGCTCACCAGCTTTACGGCTTTCAAGGTTAGTATAGAATATAAATCCGCCCGATGTTTCCGCATTGCGGCCATGTCCTTTTAGCAACACCATGCGTGTGGATGGACGGCCGTTTGCCGCAACCGTAGTAAGCGCCATCGCATTGGGATCGTTAAGCTCGCTTGCTTCGGCTTCGCTAAGCCATGAATCAAACAAGGTATAGGGTTCTGTATCTTCCATTACTGCGCCAATACGCTAAGCTGCGAATATTAAAAAGGGCAAAGGATAAATTTTGCGTGAATTGGGAATTGATTTTTAAGATTGCAAATACAGGCGTGTTGCCATTTTGGTTGCTGCTTGCATTCGGTCCGCGCGGAACAATGTGGGCGCGGGGTGTATTCCTGTTTGGGACAGGACTGCTGGCGCTGACGTATGCTGTTCTAATTATTGGATTGCTTAGCGGGGCGTTTGATGGCGTTATGGTAACGCAGGCAGGCGCATCTAGTAGCCCGGATTTCACCACATTGGCAGGGGTAATGGCATTGTTTGATAGCAAGGGCGGGGCAACCATAGGGTGGATCCATTATCTAGCGTTTGATTTGTTCGTCGGATTATGGATAACGCGTAACGCCGACCGCCACGGCATCGCGCGTTTTTGGCAAGTCCCCTCGCTATTCTTGACACTGATGTTTGGGCCGATCGGATTACTATCCTACCTTGTTCTCAGAGCATTTTTGGGAAAGAAATTGGAAAATGGTTTTACGCCGCGTTGACTCTCGGGCGGATAATCCCGACTTAGGATAGTATTGCAGTTATTACAGGGAAACTATGAGCGATCCATATTCTACACTGGGCGTATCCAAAGGCGCGGATGTAAAGGCGATTAAAACCGCTTACCGCAAACTTGCCAAAGAATTACACCCCGACAAAAACAAAGACAACCCCAACGCTACCGAACGATTTAGCAAGGTGACGCAGGCGTATGATCTGTTGTCTGACGCCAAAAAACGTAGCGCATTTGATCGCGGCGAAATTGATGGTGACGGCAACCCGCGGGGCTTTGGCGGCGGCGGGTATGGCGGGGCAGGCGGCGGGTTTCCAGGAGGCGGGTTTCCAGGAGGCGGGCAGGCAGGCGCAGGCGGCGTTGACCTTGGGGATATATTCGAAGGATTGTTTGGCGGCGGCGGCGGACGCGGATCAGGCGCAGGCGGATTTGGCGGCGGGCAACAACGCCAATCTGCCCCGCCAAAAGGCGCAAATATCGCCTACGAACATCTCGTGTCGTTTACCGACGCAGCCACATTGTTGCCGCAGCGGATAACGCTGCGTGATGGTAAAACGGTTGAGTTTAAGCTGCCTACTGGCCTTGTGGCGGGCCAGCAAATACGGTTACCGGGCCGGGGGCAAGCAGGGCCAGGCGGCAATGGTGACGGCATGGTGTCCCTGAAAATCGGTAAACACCCGTATTACGTGCGTGACGGCGATCATATCCGGATTGATCTGCCGATTAGCCTGAAAGAAGCAATCGATGGCGGCAAAGTAAAGGTACCAACGGTTGACGGCGCCGTGATGCTAACGGTGCCGCCTGCAACGAATTCCGGTGCGACATTGCGCATTAAGGGCCGCGGGTTCCCTGCAAAAACGGGAACGCGGGGGGACCAATTAGTGACGTTGATGATTGCGCTGCCGCGCGATGCAGGTACGCTACAATTATTGTCCGAGGCGCTATCGCATGACCCACATGTGCGCGCAGAGTTTGGCAGCTGAATGAGCGACGAAGCCTCCCGGTTATCGCCAGAGGCACGCGCGCAGCAACCTACAGAACATAGCATAAGCGAAGCAAGCTGGTTTGCGCGATTGGACGCGGTGCACAAATCGGCCGAAATTGCACGCCGTGTGGTGGCGGGCGTATACACAGATGGGTTTACGCAGGCAGGCAACTTTGCCTATCTATCGCTGGTTGCGCTGTTTGCATTTTCCATTGTTGCCGCCGCGATCGCAGGTGCATTTGGCCAGACGCAGGCAGGCATTGAGCTGATCAAAGCGTTCTTTACGACTGTGCCGCCCAGCGCCGCCGACGCCCTGCGCGGTCCATTGGAAAACGCCATGAATGCGCGGACAGGTCCGCTATTATGGTTCAGCGCGCTGGTTGGTCTATGGACAACGGGCAGCTTAATCGAGGCATTTCGCGGCGTGCTAAACCGCGCTTACGGAACGGCGGCGCAGCGGTATTTTTGGGAGTACCGGCTGGGGTCGCTACTCGCAATTATCCTTGCCGTGATACTGGCCATGGCTGCATTCAGCGCGCAAGTGATCGTGGCCGCGATTGAGGATGTGGTATACCGCTATATTCCATCTGCGGCGCAGGCATCAGGTTATTTTGCATGGGGCCGTATAGTTCCTTTTACGGCTCTGTTCGTGGCGATCTATGTTGTATTTCGGGGCTTAACCCCGCGCAAATATCGTGATCGTAATTATCCCAAATGGCCGGGTGCGGCGCTGGTTAGCTTATGGTGGGTGGGGTGTACAGCGGTGCTGCCAATTTTCGTTTCCAAGATGGCGAATTATAATCTGACTTATGGCAGCCTTGCAGGTGTGATGATCTCACTGATTTTCTTCTACCTCATTGGGCTTGGCATCGTAAGCGGCGCGCAGTTAAATGCAGCGCTGGCCAATGCGCAGGAAAATGAGCTAGAGCGCCTCAATAATAAAACCGAATAGACCGAATAAGCCGGAGGTGAGCACACATGACAGGATTAATGACAGGCAAGCGCGGCTTGATAATGGGGCTGGCCAATGACAAATCGCTTGCCTGGGGTATTGCCAAAAAATTAAGCGAAGCAGGCGCGCAGCTTGCGATATCGTATCAGGGCGAAGTTATGGCCAAGCGGGTCAAGCCGCTTGCCGCGCAACTTGGATGTGATTTCCTGATCGATTGCGACGTTGCCGATATGGATAATCTAGATAAGGGTTTTGCCGAACTTGCGGCGCGTTGGCCGACTATTGACTTTGTCGTGCATGCGATTGGATATACCAACAAAGAGGCTCTGCGCGGTAAGTACTTTGACGTTGCTCTTGATGACTTCCTGATGACGATGAACATTAGCGTGTATAGTTTCACCGCCGTTGCAAAACGTGCGGCAGCGATGATGATCCCGCTTGATCCCGAAACAGGCAAGGGCGGCGGGGCGATGTTGACGCTTAGTTATTACGGCGCCGAAAAAGTCATCCCGCATTATAACGTGATGGGCGTGGCCAAAGCGGCGCTTGAGGCAAGCGTGAAATATCTGGCCAATGATGTTGGCCCCGACGGTATTCGCGTGAACGCCATATCGGCTGGCCCGATTAAGACATTGGCGGCATCGGGCATTGGCGATTTTCGCTATATCCTGAAATGGAATGAATATAACGCGCCGCTGCGCCGCAATGTGAGCATCAATGACGTCGGCGGGGCGGCGCTGTACCTGCTGTCTGATCTGTCCTCCGGCGTAACAGGTGAAACACACCACGTAGACGCCGGGTATCATACGGTAGGTATGAAGCAGGAGGATGCGCCAGATATTGCGCTGGGGTGATGTCCTGATTCTATTTAATAAATTGATTTTCACAATTTAAATATATATTTCTATCATACCAACAGGGAGAGTAATTATGACACAGAATTCAAATCAAAATAGTGACAACTCCGCCCCCCCCCCTACTGAAACTAGTCCTAAAAAAAGAGGCTGTGGTTTTTGGGCGTTAATTGGCATTGGCATATTGGTGGCAATAGGGGTTCTTGGTTCACTTTTGCCGGAACCTACGCCAGAGCAAAAGGCCGCAACAGCCGCTAAGGCTGTAGAAAACGAAAAAACGGAAGGTGATAAACAAAAAGCTAAGGCAGAAGCAGAACGAGCAAGTGCAATAAAAGTGACCGCTGGTGAATTGTTTAAAGCGTATCAAGCCAACGAGATGGCGGCGCAACAAACCTATAAAGGCAAATTATTGGAAGTTTTTGGTACCGTAGATGGAGTTGAACTAGATTTTGCAGATGAGCCAGTCATTAAACTTCGTAGCAGTAATCAATTTATGCCAGTAAGCATTAAGTTGACCGACGAAACCAAATCAGCTGCTGCGGGATATAGCAAAGGACAGAAGATCACCCTTCTATGCAAAGAAATTACTGAAGTAGTATCAATGCCGCAATTAAGTGAATGTGTGCCTGTTCCATAACAAGATGCTCCATTTGACCATGGTTTGCTATCCTGATATGGCCTACAAACAGTATGTGCCACAAAGGAATCTCGCGCCATGTCATCAAATACGCATAAAGTACGCGTCACCGAATCCGGCCGGATGAGTATTCCTGCTGATATCCGCCGTGCAATGGGATTGGAAAAGGGCGGCGCGGTTCACCTAGAGCTTGTTGAAGGGCATCTAGAAATCACTACTATGGATCAAGCAATTAAGAATATTCAAAAAATGGCACGCGAAGATGGCTGGCATGATAAAATAAGCGTTGATAGTTTTATAGCGTCACGCCGAACAGAGGCCAAGCGTGAGGAAGAGGAAATGGACCGCAAACATTGGTAGTATTGGATAGCTCGGCCATAGTAGCGGTTATATTAAATGAGCCAGGCGCTGCATTAGTTGCGAAAGTTTTAGAGAATGCCGCCGTTAGCATGCCAAATGTAGCAGAAGCCTATGCCGTTATTTCTCGCAAAACCGGAAGCATACGGGCTGTAGATGCTTTTTTGCACTAAAAGGAATTAAAACAATACCGTTATCGTTCGCGCAAGCAAAAGTTGCTGGATTGTATAAAGCTATTGGTAAGACTGCTGGTCTATCACTTGGTGACCGGTGTTGTCTTGCGCTGGCTTTCGAAATGAAGGTTGCCACTTTAACCGCCGATCGGGCGTGGATAGCAATTGCACATGATGTGGGTGTCGAAGTCAGGATGATAAGATGAGCTATAACACATTTGGCCGGGTATTTCGTTTCACCACTTGGGGGGAATCGCACGGCCCTGCCCTTGGCGCGGTGGTCGATGGCTGCCCTCCTGGACTCGCGCTGTCTGAGGCCGACATACAGCCCTATCTTGATAAACGCCGCCCCGGCACATCGCGCTTTACGACGCAGCGGCAGGAGCCTGATCAAGTGCGGATCCTGTCTGGCGTATTCGATGGCCGCACCACAGGTACGCCGATTTCGCTGATGATTGAAAACATCGACCAACGTAGCAAGGATTATGGCGACGTTGCCAAAGCATACCGCCCCGGCCACGCCGATTACACCTATGATGCCAAATACGGCTTTCGCGATTACCGCGGCGGCGGGCGTAGCTCTGCGCGCGAAACGGCGGCACGCGTGGCAGCAGGCGCAGTGGCACGGTGCATTATACCAGAGGTCACCATCACGGCTTATGTTAGCGAAATTGGCGGCGACCGGATTGATCCCGATAACTTTGAATTCAGCCAGATTGATAAAAACCCGTTCTTCTGCCCCGATGAAGCGGCAGCGGCGCGCTGGGAAAAATTGGTCGATACCGCGCGGCTTGCAGGAAGCTCATTGGGCGCAGTTATCGAATGCGTGGCAACGGGCGTTCCGGCTGGATGGGGCGCGCCGATATACGCCAAACTCGACAGCGAACTTGCCGCCGCGATGATGAGCATCAACGCGGTCAAAGGCGTTGAGATCGGCGCAGGGTTTGACGCCGCACGCTTATCGGGCGAGGACAACGCAGACCCTATGCGCCCCGGATTGCGCCCCACAACTACGGGTAGCAATCATCCCGAATTCTTGGCCAATAATGCAGGCGGTATCGCAGGCGGCATCTCGACCGGACAGCCGGTAATTGTGCGCGTGGCATTCAAACCGACCAGCTCGATCCTAACGCCCGTTGAAACGATAGGCCAAGATGGAGAAGCCACCGAGATAGTAACCAAAGGCCGCCACGATCCTTGCGTAGGAATACGCGGCACGCCCGTAGTCGCCGCAATGATGGCGCTGGTGCTGGCCGATCAAAAGCTGCTACACCGCGCACAATGCGGGTGAGGGTACGAGATAGTGAAATTGCTCTAGGATGCGCATATGCAACAACCTGTCTTCTTTGATGTGAGCGGAAAACGCAATCGCTGGACGATGCGGGCATTTCTTGCCGGGTTGTTGTTGCTGGTGGTGACTGCCGCGACCTTTGCGTTCACGGTCTTTGATGTTCCCATTCCGGGGCCGCTCGCCTTGTCGATGGAACGCCCACACCCGCGCCCGCTGGCGCAGCAGGTTGGACGGTTGCAGCAGAATATCGCGGCATGGCTCCCCAGTGGGGGCAGTGCCGCCGAGAAAAAGGCCAGTCAGATCAAGGTCGGCTTCTATGTGCCGTGGGATGATGCCAGCCGCGCGTCGTTGATTGCGCATATCAGTGAGCTCGATTGGCTGGTGCCCGGATTAATTTCAGTCACGGGCAAGGATCATCACATCACGGTCTTCCCCGATCACCCACTAGAGGCCTTGCTCGCCGCAACGCCCAAACCGCCTGCCATCGTGCCGATGATACAGAATATTCTAGATGGAAAGTGGGACGGCCCCGGCATGGCAGCATTGCTCCACGATCCGCAGGCGCGGGCCAAAGTGCTGAACGACCTTGAGCCACAGCTCGTCAAGCAGAACGCGATTGGCGTGATGTTCGATTTTGAGGAATTGCCTGCCTCAGCCCAAGGCGACTATTTGCGGTTTCTGGCACAAGCGCACCAACGTTACGCTGCACATCACTGGCAGATCACGTTGGCGGTTCCCGTCGACAATGAGGATTGGAACCTCCGGGCCTATGCCCAGATCGCCGATAAGTTGGTTCTGATGGATTATGACGAGCATACCAATGATGCAGAACCCGGCCCGATCGCCAGCCAGGCATGGTTCGTATCCCATCTGAAGTCTGCACTGGCCGTTGTTCCACGCAGCAAGGCTATCGTCGGGATAGGCAGCTATTCCTATGATTGGTCTGGGATAGGCAAGGGCGACACAGGTTCGGTTGAAGATGCCTGGCTGACCGCGCATGACAGCGATGCCAAGATTATATTCGACAAGGCGAGCGGCAATCCAACCTACAGCTATACTGAAAATGGCGACAACCACACCGTTTGGTTTCTTGATGCCGCAAGCGCGTGGAATGAATTGAGCGCGGTTAATCTTGAGGGCGTAGCTGGCATAGCTCTCTGGCGGCTTGGCACGGAGGACCAAGGGGTATGGAAGGCGATGGACGCTTATAAGTCGGGCAAGATGCCCGATCTTCGTGGGCTAAGCACAACCGGCGAAGTTGATATTGAAGGTAGCGGCGAGATTCTCCGAATTGAAGAGACGCCCACGACGGGCAGACGTGACCTTATCCGCGCGCGCGACGGCCTGATCACCGATGAGCAATATCAAGCGCTGCCCACGCCCTATGTCATTCGCCGCGCCGGATATCAGAGGGGCAAGGTCGCGATCACTTTTGATGATGGCCCCGACCCGCAATGGACGCCGCCAATCCTCGACATATTGAAGGCCAAACACGTGCCCGCGACCTTCTTCATCGTCGGCGAGAATGCGATGCCACATCCCTTTCTGCTCAACCGGATCGTTGATGAAGGCAGCGAAATCGGCAATCACAGCTTCACCCATCCCAACCTAGCGTTGACCTCGCTTGAGGGCACGCGGTTGGAACTCAACAGCACAAGGCGGCTGGTCGAAGCGTATACGGGGCGGTCGATCCGCTTGTTCCGTGCGCCCTATTTCGGCGATGCTGAGCCGACCACGGCTAATGAGATTGTTCCGGCACTGATTGCACAACAAAACGGTTATACCAACGTTGGCCTGCATGTGGACCCAAGTGACTGGAAACGTCCCGGTGTCGCGGCCATCGTAAAGGCGGCGCTCGATCAGGTGAAAACGGATAGCCCCGAAACAGCTGGTCAGATCATTTTGCTCCATGACGGCGGCGGGGACCGGTCACAGACGGTTAGCGCTTTGCCGCCGATCATCGACAGTCTGCGCGCCAAGGGATTTGAGTTTGTTCCGGTTTCCAAGCTCGCGGGGCTGAGCCGTGACGCAGTTATGCCACCGGTCACAGGATCAGATTTGCGCTCGGTGCGGGCAGATGTGGGCATCTTTCTGTTTTTTGGCGCGATGGGTTATGTGCTCAAATGGTTTTTCTTTGTCGCGATTGCGCTCGGGATGGGGCGGGCAATCCTGCTGGCCGCGCTCGCGATCAACAGCAATCGTCCGCGCAACCGCGTGGTTACCCCGCCGATTGACCCGTCGCGGTTTGTGTCGGTGATTATTCCGGCATTCAATGAGGCAATGGTCATTGAGGCCTCGGTCAAGCGGGTGCTGGCCAGCATAAATGTGCAGCTTGAAGTGATCGTGGTCGATGATGGATCAAGCGATGGCACCAGCCAAATTGTAAGGACCGCATTTGGAAGCGATCCTTGCGTGGCGCTCCTTACGCTTGAAAACGGCGGTAAAGCGCATGCGCTTAATCGGGCGCTTGAACTTGCAAAAGGAGAAATCATCATCGCACTGGATGCCGATACCCAGTTTGAGACGGAAACTATCGCCAAACTCGCGCGCTGGTTCGCCGACCCCGCTATAGGTGCGGTCGCGGGCAATGCAAAGGTGGGCAACCGGCACAATCTTGTTACCCGGTGGCAGGCGGTGGAATATGTCACCGCGCAGAATTTAGAGCGCCGCGCGCTTTCCCGCTTTGATGCGATCATGGTCGTGCCGGGTGCCGTCGGGGCGTGGCGTCGGTCTGCCCTCGACTCCGTTGGCGGCTACCCCGTGGATACGTTGGCTGAAGATCAGGATTTGACCATCGCAATCCAGCGGCAGGGCTGGCTGATCGGCTATGATATTGATGCCATTGCATGGACCGAAGCTCCCGAAACTTTCCGCGCGCTTGCAAAGCAGCGTTTTCGCTGGGCATTCGGAACGCTGCAATGCCTGTGGAAGCACCGATCGATCATTCGGACCCGCGAGCCTGCCGGTTTGGCCTATATCGGGGTGCCCCAAGCCTGGCTGTTCCAGATTGGGTTTGCCTTGATCTCCCCGATCATCGACCTAGCGTTGCTCGTCAGCTTTGTCTCGACCGCGAACAACATTCATCAGCACGGCTGGGCGCAGACGCAGAGCGACGTGCTCCGGATGCTGATCTACTGGGTGGCCTTCACGGCGGTTGACATTTTCTGCGGCTGGGTCGCCTACCGCCTCGAACCGCGTGAGACCCGATACCCGGCGTTCCTGCTGGTGATGCAGCGCTTTGTTTATCGCCAATTGATGTATTCCGTCGTCATCCGCGCCGTCTGGAACGCGCTGCGCGGGCCTTGGGTCGGCTGGGGCAAGCAAGTGCGCAGTGGACGAGTTGACGCCTTTACTTGATTTTCATTGATTAAAAGGGATCACGATGGCAGCGGCTTCGATTATATTATATTTAGTTACCGTGACAAGTCATGGTGACAGCGCATTTATCTAGATAACAACTTTCAGTTGCCATGCCTTTGCTACCTTAAATCAGCCTCTATTTTATGCAAAGAGCGCTAAGATTTTCAAGAGGTGGCGAGTGAATGCGCGGGGCCACCCTTTTTCTATGCGTGGAACATATTGCACTACAATGGCGGCGTAAATGAAGCGGATAGGGCGAATTGGAGTGTGAACTTTGGCGGATTACGTTACAATTTCGTCTATGCGTATTTATCGCTGTCCTACATGGCGGATACTGTAATAATACAAGCATGATTATAATCGTTAGGAGTTATTCATGCCCGCCATTCCTGAATGCCTGTCAAACATCTGTGCGCCGCTATATTTGCTGCGTAGCTATGACGCCGCGCAGGCTGTTTTAGGTGTGACCTTAGTGTGACCTTAGTGTGACTTTCCAAAATGTACGGAACCCTATGCAGCCTCTATTTGCTACAACAAGGTGGTCGTTAGGAGTTGACTAAATAAGCTACCGCCGTACGCGAAATTTATTGTTTTGCGAGAAACTTGCGCTGTGTGTTTTATGCTGTGTGTTTTGCGCAGTGTGTTCGGCGCAGTGTGTTTAAGGAAAATGTTTATGCCAAATCTCTCTCGTCTGCACCTTCTGGCGATGATCTGTGTGAGCGCCGCTGCGCTTGTGCCGTCCCATGTAGCGGCTCAAGATGACAGCACGCATGATGCCGCGATGACGGCGTTTGAACAGGGAGATTACACGGCGGCGCGAAAAATATGGACTGCGCTGGCAAAAGACGGTGATGCCACCGCGCAAAATAATCTGGGCCTAATGTATGCACAGGGTCAGGGCGGACCCAAAGATCCTGCACTGGCGCTAAGTTACTTCAGCCTTTCTGCGGCGCAAGATGATCTTGATGGCATCGGCAATCTTGCGGTGATGTATGCCAAGGGGCAAGGCGTACCAAAGGACGCAAAAAAAGCAGCGGCGCTTTTCAAGAAAGCGGCAGATAAAGGCGAGGCGCACGCGCAATATAATCTGGCGGTGCTTTACAGGGATGGTGAAGGCGTAAAGCAAGATTATAAGGCCGCCATAAAATATTATCAAAAATCCGCCGACCAAGGCGACGTATATGCGAACGCTAATCTGGGATTTATGTATGTGAATGGGCTTGGCGTAAAGCAAGATTATGCAAAAGCGCTACCCCTGTTTGAATTTGCCGCAGAGAATGATGACAGCAGCGGCCAAACCAATCTGGGTGAGTTATACCGTGACGGCAATGGAGTGACCAAAGACTTGGTACGCGCGGCCGAACTGTTCCGGCTTGCCGCAGCGCAAGGTGACGCAAGCGCGCAGTGGGATTTAGGTAAACTGTATCAGACAGGCGGCGGCTTGACGCTAAATAATGGCCGCGCATATGCCTGGTTTATTATGGCATCGCGGTCACAGGACGAAGACGATGATGATGCGAAAAAGGAGGCATTGAAATCGATGAAGCAATTGTTGCCCAACATTGCGCCGCAGGAATTGGACGATGCCAAATCTTATGCTGAAACCTGTCTTACCTCAAATTATACTGGGTGTGATTAGGATCACGCGACCACAAAGAGACAAACAGCGTGATGCGAGCCATCTTAATCACGTCGCGCTTTAGGATACGGGTTTTCCATAAAAAACTGCGGCCTCCGGCAAAACCGAAGACCGCAGTCTTTTTATCTTTGGAATCAATTAACGCATTTTAGGCGCAATTATGCAGATTCGATGTTGCTCGCCTGGGCGCCCTTGGGGCCTTGCGTTACTTCGAAGGAGACCTTTTGGCCGTCCTTCAGGGTCTTGAAACCCTGCATGTTGATGGCGCTGTGATGCGCAAACAAGTCATCGCCGCCTTCATCGGGGGTAATGAAGCCGAAGCCCTTGTCGTCGTTAAACCATTTTACTGTACCTGTTGGCATGATGTTCTCTTCTTCTTACTACGTGTTATTACGGCCGGACATCGGCACGCAACATTTAAGCCAGGGTCGCGGTAAGGAAGATGATGCAGAATAAACTACGGATAAACCACAGCCGAACACGCGCCAAATTCCATCGCACTCGACGATAGCAGATGCTCTGTTTGACAGAATCTGTGGAAAACGCAAGGGAAAGCAGAGTCTGCCCTGCGGCCGCGCAATAAACACTGCGTCCTGCCATGTATTTATTCTGTAGTTTGCACAGGCGCTGCGGTTTCTGCAGGTTTGGGCTGAGGCGCTGGCGTAATTTTGGCTTCATCTTTTTTCTTAGCAGCCGCCTCTGCTTTTGGCTTAGCAGCAGAGGCAACGGGCGAGTTATCAAGCGGCGCTTCATCGGTTGATTCGTCGGTATTAATCATCTCGTCGCTGATGGTACCCTCAGTGCTGTCAATATCGCCCATGGGTACCTGCGTTACCTTTTCATCGTTGCTCGCGGCAACATTCCCGCTGTCACACCCGCTTAATGTAGCAACAAGAATGAAGGCAACAGACAGGCGGCGCATATGTAGTACCTTATTATTCGTGCGAGGCAGAGAGTGGTACGTCGCAAACCTCTCCTGCTTTGGCAAGAGCGTTTAGGAATTTGGGTAACGTTTCTTGTAATGCCGCATCGAAGTCCTGCATACTGGCGGTGATACCAAGATCGGCTAAACTTGTTACTGGAAACTGCGCGATACCGCACGGCACGATGCCGGAAAAATGCGATAAGTCAGGCGCAATGTTGACGGCAAACCCGTGTGATGTGACCCAGCGGCGAATGCGCACCCCGATTGCGCCGATCTTTGCTTCTTGCCCATACAGTGTGTCACACCAAATACCAACGCGGCCTTCCGCGCGGCGCGCATCAACGCCGAATTTGGACAATGCATCTATTACCCACCCTTCAAGCGCATGGACATAGCAGCGGACATCTTTGCCGCGTTGCGCTAGGTTAAGCATGACATAACCAACGCGCTGCCCAGGGCCATGATAGGTGTACCGCCCGCCGCGCCCGGTTTCATACACGGGAAATTGCTGGCTTAACAATTCGGCGGGATCGGCGCTGGTGCCGCCTGTGTATAATGGCGGATGCTCGATCAGCCAGACCAGTTCCTTCGCATTACCTTCGAATATCTCTGCCTGCCGCGCCTCCATTACTGCCAATGCATCTGGATACGGCGTATGCCCTTTTGATACCTGCCATTGGGGGAAGTTTCTCATGTTCATACATACTGAGTAGCAGAAAGCGGCGCGTAATAAAATTGTGTTTCGGCAATTGCGCGCCGCAACAAGGTTGGGTAGGCATTGCGCAACACGTAAAGCGGAGCTTAAATAATGTCGAAAGAACTGGATTTTACTGCAGCATGGAATGACGGGATGGCATTGTTAAAAGCACACCGCGAGGCTGCTATTGCTATCGCAGGTGTATTTATATTTTTGCCGCAGCTGATTTTTACATATTTTTATCCCCAGCCTGCGTTTGAAGGATCTGATATAAATACGATGATCGAACAGCTTAAAGTATATCAGGACAAGACTTTTGTTTGGTCTCTGCTAACATTGGTACTGTCGCTCTTTGGGGTATTGGCAATCAACTTCCTGTCCATTAACCGCGCGGAACCAGCGGCAGGGGAAGCCATTATTTTGGGAACAAAGCATTATTTAACAATGCTTGCAGCCATTATATTATTAGGGATAGCGACTGCCGTTGGATCAATATTTCTGATTGTACCTGGAATTTATGTATTTATAAAATTCTCGCAAGTCACAGCTGTGATTGCGGCGGAAAATCAGATTAATCCGATTGAGGTAATGTCCCGGTCATGGCAGATTACCAAAGGAAACAGCTTACGAATATTTGCATTTATATTGATCGTCGAGATAGTTAGCGTAATTGCCGTGCTGATATTTAATATGGCGCTGGGCGGCGGTGCTCGGCTTATACTACCGGACAGCGCAGGATTATTTGCTGTGGCATTTGTCACTGCATTTAGTGGCACCGTTTCTACATTAATTATCATATTTGTGGATATGGGAATTTATCGTCAGCTAACTGCAAGTGATTAGGTTCAAACAATATCAATCCCAAGCCACATCGGGCGGAAGGCTCATTAATATCGCATCGATATTGCCGCCTGTTTTTAATCCAAACAATGTGCCGCGATCATAGATTAGGTTAAATTCGGCGTAGCGGCCGCGCCACACGCGCTGCGTATGTTTTTCCTCCGGCGTGAACGGCGTGTTCATGCGCCGCCTGACCAGTTTTGGGAATATGTCTAGGAATGCTTGTCCGACCTCGCGGGTTAGCGCAAAGTTGCGATCGAACATAGCGTCTGTTTCATTTTCCAAATGATCATAGAATATTCCGCCCACCCCCCGGTGTATGCCGCGGTGCGGGATATAGAAATATTCGTCTGCCCACGCTTTATACCGGTCGTATAGTTCAGGACCATAGGGCATACATGCTGCACGTAGCCGAGCATGAAAATCGGTAGTATCTTCGTCATACGGAATGGGCGGGTTCAAATCTGCACCGCCGCCAAACCAGCTTTTGGTCGTGGTTAGCATCCGCATGTTCATATGCACCGCGGGAACATGCGGGTTTGCCATGTGCGCAACCAAGCTGATGCCAGTTGCAAAAAAGCTGGGATCTTCCTCTGCCCCGTGGATGTTGGCGGCAAATTCCGGACTGAAGCTGCCGCCCACGGTCGAGACATTCACGCCCGCTTTTTCAAAGACCTTACCTTTAATAATACCGCGCGTACCGCCGCCGCCAGAGTTTTCTCCTTCTGCGTTGTCTCCTTCTGCGCCGCCGGTATCATCTTGGCGGTCCCATGTGATAAATTCGAACGCTGCATCTGATCCTGCTTTGCGCTCTATCGCTGTAAATGCATCACATATTTGCGTACGAAGGCTTTCGAACCAATCGCGGGCGGCATGTTGTTGCGGGTTGAGAGCTAGGGTCACGTCATGTCTCCACGGTTTGCTAGAAAGGTTTGCTAGAAAGGTTTGCGATAAAAGGTTAAGGCTTAAGGGTTGGCAGCGGTTGGAAACTGCTGCGTTTGCCGTAAACCTTCGGCCAATGCGATGCCAGCAGCAACAGCAACATTCAAGGAACGAAATCCCCGGCGCATTGGAATATGGACGCGCAGGTCGGCGCGGTCATGCACTTCTGGGGGTGCGCCCGCACTCTCTGATCCCATCAAAATTATATCATCGGGTAGGAATTGCGCACAAGGCAGCGCAACCGAAGCCTTGCTGGACAGTAATACGATGCGGCTATTCAAAGCTCGAGCGGTTTTTTCAAATGCTGCCCAATCGTCATGTTGCGTCATATCGGCAGATTCCAAATAATCCATTCCGGCACGTTTCAACCCGCGTACAGAAAACGGAAACCCGCAAGGATGTATAATGTCACACGGCACGCCAAGGCATGCTGCCATGCGCAATATAGTACCCACATTTCCTGCAATATCGGGCCGGAATAATGCTATGCGCATAAGAGTTATTTAGTCACTTTCTAAATTTGCAATTGCAGCACCTCATTATTGTCTAAATTCCGTATTGGCAAACAGCTATGCAAACGTCTATCTGGGCAATCTAACATGATACAGTCATAGCAACACAGCTGTATGTTATTGGTATTAGAATAAAGGATTGTATTTTACAGTCCGCAATTAAGGGCAGTTTATGGCTACGGTCAAAAAATCGGATACACTCCAAGCTGCGAATGCGGCACCGACGGCTCCAAGCAAAATGGGCGAGGAGCCCGTACGCCGCCGTGATTTTATTCATGTTGCCGCCGTTAGTTTTGCTGGAATAGGGGCAGTTGCCATAGTGCTACCTATTGTATCGACGATGAGTGCTAGCTCAGACGTTAAAGCGATGGCTTCGATCGAAGTTGATATTTCTAAGGTAGAATCAGGCCAAGCGATTAAATTAAGCTGGCGCAAGCAACCTGTCTTTATCCGTAATTTGACCGCAAAAGAAATTACTGAGGCAAAAGCGGTAAACATATCCACATTGCGCGATCCGCAAACATTGATGGAGCGTACCAAACCCGGTAAAGAAAACTGGCTGATTACCATGGGTGTTTGCACGCATTTAGGATGCGTACCGCTTGGCGCCGCATCAGGCGAAGTCAAAGGTGAATTTGGCGGATATTTTTGTCCATGCCATGGATCACATTATGATACAGCGGCACGCGTTCGAAAAGGACCCGCGCCATTAAACCTGAAAGTTCCGGAATATAGTTTCTTGAACGATAAAACCGTAAAAATCGGCTGAGGATAGGACACAGAATATGAGCTTTTCTTGGGCTAAAGCATATGAACCAAAAAGTGTGTTAACGCAGTGGGTCGATGACCGGCTGCCGCTTCCTCGGCTTGTTTACAATGCGGTGGGCGCTGGATATCCGGTGCCTCGCAATTTGAATTACTTTTGGAACTTCGGCGTTTTGGCCGGCGTTGCCTTAATGATCCAAATCGTAACGGGTATCATTCTTGCGATGCATTATTACGCAAGTGTCGACGGCGCGTTCAATTCGGTTGAACACATCATGCGTGATGTAAATGCAGGTTGGTTCATTCGCTATGCGCACATGAACGGTGCAAGTTTCTTCTTCATTGTGGTTTATACGCACATTTTCAGAGGACTGTATTTCGGTTCTTATAAAGCGCCGCGTGAAATGATTTGGCTGCTTGGTGTGGTTATATTCCTGCTGATGATGGCAACAGGTTTTATGGGTTATGTACTTCCCTGGGGCCAAATGAGCTTCTGGGGCGCGCAGGTTATTACGGGATTTTTCTCGGCTATTCCCGTTGTTGGTGAGCCATTGCGCCAATGGCTTCTCGGCGGATTTGCACCAGATCAAGCCGCGTTAAACCGCTTCTTCTCCTTACATTATTTGATGCCATTTGTAATTGCGGGCGTCATAATTTTGCACATCTGGGCATTGCATATTCCAGGATCGAGCAATCCAACAGGCGTCAGCGTAAAGGCCGAAGAAGACACCGTTCCTTTTCATCCTTACTATACTGCGAAAGATGGCTTTGGCCTCGGCGTATTCTTAATATTCTTTGTTGCAGTAACATTCTTTGCGCCTAACATGTTGGGTCATCCCGATAATTATATCGCGGCCAATCCGCTATCAACCCCTGCGCACATTGTGCCTGAATGGTATTACTGGCCTTTCTATGCCATCTTGCGCGCATTCACCGTTGATTTTTCCATACCTTTCACAGGCATAGTACTTATACCTGCAAAGCTGATGGGTGTGCTTGCAATGTTTGGTTCCATATTGCTGCTGTTCTTCTTGCCGTGGCTTGATACATCACCTGTACGTTCGGGTAATTACCGGCCTTTGTTTAAGAAGTTTTTCTTTTACGGCCTCATTCCTTGCATAGTGGTCCTGGGATATTGCGGCGTTATGCCGGCAGAAGAGCCGTACGTGATGCTAAGTCAGCTTGCAGGAGCATATTACTTCGCGCACTTCTTGATCATATTGCCGATCATCTCGCGGATTGAAAAGCCATTGCCATTGCCAAACTCGATTACCGAGGCTGTCATGGGGAAATCGCGAAACGCAATTCCTTCCGGTCAATCTGGCCAATTCACACTCGCACCTGCTGAATAAAGAAAGTAAGATATATCATGGTACGTTTAGGTGCATTTTTGGTTGGGGCTTTCTTTTGTGGAATGTTGATGTTGGCGTTTGCCAACGGTGCATATGTTGCCGCAACCGAGACGGTTGTGCCCACAGTAGAGCATGAATTTCACAAGCATCCCAAAGAGATTAGCTACCAGCATGAAGGCGTGTTTGGCACATACAACAAAAGTCAGCTGCAACGCGGGCTTAAAGTATATGCGGAGGTTTGTTCTGCTTGCCATAGTATGAAGCAGGTTGCTTTCCGCGATCTTGACGCGCTCGGCTATGACGAAGGTCAGATCAAGGCGCTGGCAAAGGGGTGGAAAACGGAAACACCGTCGATAAATCCTGATACTGGTGAAGCTGCAACGCGCCCTTCGATCCCTTCGGATAAATTTCCATCGCCTTATCCAAACGAGGTTGCCGCACGTGCCGCAAACAACAATGCTTTGCCGCCCGATCTTTCATTGATGACAAAGGCGCGTCATGATGGCCCGGCTTATGTGTATTCGTTGATCACAGGGTATGAAAAACAACCCGCAGAATTGCTCAAGAAGTTCCCTGATGCAAAGACTCCGACGGGGCTGCATTACAACCCGTATTTCGCCAACTTAAACATTGCAATGACACCGCCGCTGACGTCTGACGGTCAGGTGACGTATGATGATGGTACGAAAGCAACGGTTCCGCAAATGGCAGAAGATGTGTCCGCATTCCTAACTTGGACGGCAGAACCAAAGATGGAGAACCGGAAAACAGGCGGCCGTGCTGCACTTGCGTTCTTGTTTATATTCACATTGTTAGCGTTCCTGTCGTACCGCAGTATTTGGGCCGATAAGAAACATTGATATAACAACCGTTGACGGCGCGGCTGCCAAATGGCAATAGCTGTGTTGTGAATGCGCTTGCCAAGTAGGCCGCGCGTGTGCGGGTATAGCTTAGTGGTAAAGCACCAGCCTTCCAAGCTGGCTATGAGGGTTCGATTCCCTCTACCCGCTCCAGTACGTTCAATTCCATATTTTCCTATCGAGCTTTACCCCCTTGATCGTGTTCCATAGAACAGGCAGAGAAGCCGGATGGTGATTGGGGATTTCGTTGATAGGTGGTTTGGCCGCGAAGGCGGTGCGGAACGTGCTAATTATGCGCTGTTTCTGACTGAGTTTTGCCAAACACTGGGGTTACCGCCGCCAGACCCCAGTGGAAAGGGCCTTGGTAGTTATGAATTCGAGGCACCCGTAAAATCACAAGCCGCGCTTGGTACCAAAGGTACGGGCAGAATCGACTTGTACAAAAAAGACTGCTTCATCCTTGAGGCTAAACAAAGTCAGGTCAGACCTGGCGAAGCCATTCCGGCGGATGCTCCCGAAAAAGCGTTGGAGACCGTAACTGACTTGTTCGGTACCATCATCGGCCACACGGCATCGGCTACCAAAAAAGCCCCGCGATACGACCGGTTGATGGCCGACGCGCGGGTTCAGGCGGAGCGTTATGCGCTTGCACTGCCTGACAATCACAAAACGCCGCCGTTCCTGATCGTTGCCGATATCGGCCGCAGTTTTGAGCTGTATTTCGATTGGGCGGGCAATGGCCGAGGCTATAGCTTTTTTCCCGATCAACAGAATTATCGAATCACCCTGGATCAGCTACACGACGAAAAAATCCGTGATTTACTGCGTGCAATCTGGACCGATCCAGCCAGCGTTGACCCGCGGCTAAAGGCTGCCGAGGTTACGCGCGATATTGCCAAGCAATTGTCATTGGTTGCGGGCCATCTTGAAGAGAACCAGCGTCAATTAAATCCAGGCAAGGATGAAGATGCCGTTGCATTTGGCATCGAATCGACGTCTCTTTTCCTAATGCGGATACTCTTCTGCATGTTTGCCGAGGATGTGGAATTGCTTCCAAAGGGCAGCTTCACAGCATTTCTCGATGAAGCACGAGAGAAATCAGAAGTCTGGTGGCGGCGCGGTTTATCTGACCTTTGGCGTCAAATGAGCACGGCGGCCTTGCCAGAGCGTTTTTGGAGTTTTGGCGATGCCCAAATACGATATTTCAACGGCAATCTGTTTTCATCAAGTCAAGTTTATGACTTAGATAAACCCTTTAAGGGAACATTGTTCACTGCGGCTAAGCAAGACTGGCGCTCTGTTGAGCCGGCTATATTCGGAACGTTGCTCGAACAAGTCCTGACCAAGGCGCAGCGTGCGCAATTGGGCGCGCATTATACGCCGCGTCCGTATGTTCAGAGGTTGGTCAGTGCAACCTTTGGTGATGTTCTGAATGAGGAGTGGGAGGTCGCCGAAACCGGCGCGCGCAAGGCCGCCGATGCTGGAAAAGCGAGCAAAGCAATCAAGTGTGTAGCAGCCTTCCATGCCCGCTTGTGCGCGTTGCGTATACTCGATCCCGCCTGCGGTACCGGCAATTTCCTGTATGTCAGTATGGAGGAACTGTTGCGGCTCGAGGGCAAGGCATTGGCGCTGTCCGAAAGCCTTGGGCATGCAATCGTCCCTGCCGTTCACCCCAATCAGTTTCTGGGGCTAGAGCTTAACCCGCGTGCGGCCGTCATTGCCGAACTCGTGCTGTGGGTTGGCTGGCTGCGGCACCGATTGGCGAATCATCCCACGGCAATTGGCGATCCAGTGTTGCCGACGCTGACGAACATTAACGGCGGTTCGCACGGCGGGTTCGATGCTGTACTGCGCCGCACCACAACGGGCGAGCCCGATACCGAAAACCCAGCTGTGCCCAATTGGCCGGAGGCGGATTTCATTGTGGGCAATCCGCCCTTTATTGGCGGCAAAGATATTCGTGCAAAGCTAGGCGGGGAGTATGCCGAAGCCCTGTGGAAAGCCAACCCGCGCGTTCCCAAATCGGCCGATTTTGTTATGCAGTGGTGGGACCATGCGGCGTGGTTGCTCACGCGGCCCGATACACAACTGCGCCGGTTCGGTTTTGTGACCACCAACAGCATTACGCAAACATTTAGCCGCCGGGTGATTGAGGGGTATCTTTCTAAATCCTCTCCGAGCTTGCTCGGGGAGGATCAAAAAGGCCTCTCCCTTATCCTCGCCATTCCCGATCATCCTTGGACCAAAGCCACAAAAGACGCCGCCGCCGTCCGCATTGCCATGACAGTGGCACAGGCAGGCGCGCATGACGGCAGGCTGCTGGAGATTGCCCGTGAAGAGGAATTGGCAAGCGATGATCCCAAGCTGTTCACAAGCGAGGCCATCGGTTCAATCAATGCCGATTTGACATTGGGTGCGGATGTTACTCTAACGGAAAAACTCCTCGCTAATACTGGCATTTGTCACGATGGCGTGAAATTGCATGGTAAAGGCTTCTCGATCACCCGTAAGGAAGCTGAGGCATTAGGTCTTGGCAAACGAGAAGGTCTAGAGGCATTTATCCGCCCTTATCGTAACGGCCGAGATTTGACAGGCCAGCCTTTAGACGGCCCACAAAATAAAATGGTCATCGACTTGTTTGGCCTTACCGAAAAATCTGTTCGTCAGCAGTATCCCGAACTGTATCAGCATTTGTACGCGACTGTGAAACCCGAGCGCGATTTGAATCGCCGAGCTACTTACCGAGATAACTGGTGGATTTTTGGCGAGCCTCGGCGAGTGTTGCGGCCAGCGCTCAATGGGCTTGCGCGATACATTGCCACTGTCGATACAGCCAAGCATCGTATATTTCAGTTTCTCGAAACCGAAACGGTATGTGATGATAAGGTGGTCATAGTGGCTGGTGAAGACGGCTACATACACGGTGTTTTGTCATCATTTGTACATGTGCAGTGGTCGCTAATAACGGGCGGTTGGCTAGGTTATGGGAATGACCAAGTTTATGTGAAAAGCAAAGTATTCGACCCCTTCCCATTCCCCGACGCCACCCCCGATCAACGCGCAACCATCGCCGAACTTGCCGAAGAACTCGACGCCACGCGTAAGGCTGCGCTGGCCGAGGTGCTCGGGCTGACCATGACCGAGATTTATAACCTACGCGCCAAATTGCAGTCGGGCGAGAAACTCTCCGCCACTGACGAAAACCGCGCCCGTGCTGCACGCGCCGGCATAGTCCACCGCCTGCACGAACAGATCGACGCCGCAGTTGCCGATGCTTATGGCTGGGCCGATGATTACCATAAGGGGAGCCTGACGCCGTCCGAAATCGTCACACGGCTCGTCGCCCTAAATGCGCAGCGCGTTACCGAAGAAGCGGCGGGCAATATCCGCTGGCTACGCCCGGATTATCAAATCCCAAAATTTGCGCCAAAGATCAAAGACTAGATATTCTCAAACCGTCCCTCACGCCGGTTCATTATCCGGCGTCGGCGTTTCCAATGCACCTTCCCATTTGGTGATAACCGCAGTGGCAACCGCGTTTCCGATCACGTTGGTCGCGGTGCGGCCCATGTCAAGGAACTGGTCTATGGCAAGGATTAGGGCGACGCCCTCGACAGGTAACTTAAAGCTAGCCAGCGTCGCGGAAATGACCACCAAGGATGCACGCGGAACCGCCGCGATGCCTTTTGATGTGATCATCAGCGTCAGCAGCATGGCGATTTGGGTGCCCGCAGGCAAATCAACGCCGTATGCCTGCGCAATGAAGATAGTCGCAAAGCTCATATACATCATCGATCCATCAAGATTAAAGCTATAGCCCAGCGGCAACATAAATCCAGATATGCGGCGCGGAATACCAAAGCGGTCGAGCTGCTCAAACATCTTGGGCAACGCCGCTTCGGATGATGCGGTTGAAAATGCGAGCAACAATGGTTCGCGAATATAACGGATGAGCATGAATATACGCCCGCGTAAAAAGATGCCGCCGGCGGATAGCAATATGATCCAAAGCAGCAATAATCCGAAATAAAACTCACCAATCAGCACGGCATATGTTGCCAATATGCCCAAGCCTTTGACGGTGATTACCGCCGCCAATGCGCCAAATACCGCAAACGGTGCGAAGCGCATGACATAACCGGTAATCTTGAGCATCATTTCGGCAAGCGCTTCTGCGCCCCGAACCAGAACGGCGCCCTTCTCGCCGATAGCCGACAAGCTCACTCCCGCGAAAATTGAAAAGACAAGGATTTGCAATATGTCGTTGCTGGCCAGCGCTTCGAATGCGGACTTGGGGAAAATATGCAGAATGAAATTTCGGACGGTGAGATCTTTGGTCGCAAGCTCGCCAATTTCTGCGGTCGTTTTCAAATCAAGGCCTACGCCGGGCTGGAACAGATTTACTAAGATCAAGCCGAGGCCGATGGAAATAAGACTAGCAGATATAAACCACAACATCGCCCGCCCGCCAATTCGGCCCAGTGCCTTGCCGTCGCCCATATGCGCAATCCCGACAACGACAGTCGACAAGACAAGCGGTGCGATGATCATTTTGATCAGCTGTAGGAACACATCAGCGATAAGTTTGAAATAATCGGCGATCTGCTTTGCCTCTGCGCTGCCACCGCCAAGGCTTTGATTGCAAACCGCGCCCACGATAACGCCGAGGGTCATCCCGCCCAATATCCACCATGTCAGCCGCTTTTCCATTTTACGCTCCCAATTTATCTTTGCGCTTGGCTAGCGTAGCAAAATGATTACGGCAAGGGTGATCAGGCAAGGTGATCGGGCACGGTGATCAAGCATGATGATCAGGCAGAGTAATATGGCACTACCGGGTTGAATGCTGATTACAACCAGAGCATAGAGTGTTGATAATGGGAACCATATTCCCACTCGAAAACATGCTAAACCGGCATTAACGGAGAGAATTGATCATGGCGCTGACCAAAGCTGATAATGCAAAAAAATCAATGCCAAAAACCAATACAGAATTGCACAGATCATTGGCAAACGCATTCATGGCGCGGGCATTGCCAGGTGAAAATGACGGCTTTGATGCTGCTGCGTGCGCTCAGGCAGTGGATTTTACATTGGCGGCTGCAGCCAAGCGCGCCGAAGGCAAAGCGGTTATCGCCGTTGATAGTTTTACATGCGGCAACGGCCGGTTGACCACGCGGGTTGCCATTTGCAATGATGATATGCCGTTCTTGGTGGACTCGGTATCTGCGGCAATAACGGCGCAGGGGCTGCATGTTGAACGCTTGATTCATCCGGTTGTAGCTGCGTTAAGAAGCGGGTCAGGCGAACTAATTTCGATTGGCAAGACAGCCGAAACAAGCGAACCACGCGAGTCCATTATTTACATAGAAACACGCAGAGTAAGCGCCAAAGAACGCGGCGCGTTGGTCACGCATTTGCAAGATGCACTTGGCGAGGTACGCTGCGCTGTTGCCGATTGGCCAAAGATGATTGCTGCGATGGAGCAGGATATAGGCCTTGTAGAAACCGCCGGTAGTAACAGCGAGGGCGCGGCTTTATTGCGCTGGTTTACAGATGGTAACATGACAGTGCTGGGACGTGAGGCGATAAGCGGTAATGGCAAACGCAGCCAGCAATTGGGCTTATCGCGCGCCAATGATATGCTGTTATTATCAAGCGCGAGTGTAGAGCTGGCGTTTGAGTGGTTTAAGAATAAAGGCACGGCTCCGCTGATTTTGAAAGCAAACCGAATGTCGCGGGTCCACCGCAGCAGCCTGCTCGATTTGTTGTTGGTGCCCGTATACAAGGCTGGCAAAATTGAAAGCATATCGGTTACAGCCGGGCTTTGGACGAGTGAGGCGCTGACTAGTAAGCCCGATAACATACCATTGCTGCGCCAACACATGGACGCGCTTATGCAGAAATTTGGTTTTGACCGCGGCGGCCATGCAGGCAAAGCAATGGCGCATGTGCTAACGAATTTACCGCATGATCTGCTTGTGCCGTTACCTGCTGCGGACTTGGAGCGATTGGCGCTTACGGCGATGTCGTTAAATGATCGTCCGCGTCCCAAATTGCTTGCAGTTCAAGCGCCATTGGGGCGGCATTTATTCGTAATCGTGTGGTTGCCGCGCGATGATGTGTCAACGGCCATGCGCCAAGCAATTTCGGAAATGCTCGTGCAAGAGGCGGATGCTAATCTGCTGAGCTGGTCGATCACGATGGAGGACAGCGGCGTTGCCACGCTACGTTTCACGTTAGACCTTCCAGATCGTACAACAAAAATTGATGAGCGCGCATTGGACCGCAAACTTGAGCTGATGGTGCGCGGCTGGGAACCAGCGGTAGAAGCGGCTTTGATTGGCGCGCTGGATGAAAAACGTGCAGCGGCGTTAATGGTACGATACGCCGCCGCATTTCCGGCAAGTTACCGAAGCGGCAATAGCCATGCCGAGGCTGCATTGGATATGCTTGGCCTGCTGACGATGGAGCGTGATCATAGCCGCGTGTCGCGATTTTATATTACGCCGGATGCGGGCGGGCAAGCGCTCGGCCTAAAAGTATATAATCGTGGCGGCGCGATGCCGCTGAGTGATATCGTACCTGTGTTGGAGAATTTTGGTTTTGTGGTGCTGGAGGAATCTCCAACGGCTCTGCACGGGGATGCGCCTGCTTATATTCATGATTTCAAATTGCAATTGCGAACAGGCATCGATGCATCGCGTGTGATGGCGCGCGCAGACATACTGCAGTCTGCACTGTCGAAGGTTTTAGACGGTGTGGCTGAAAACGATGCATTTAATCAGTTAATTGTAGTTGCGGAATTGGAGCCACATGCGGCGGTATGGCTGCGCGCGTGGTTCCGGTATTTACGGCAGACGGGCCTGACTTATGGGTTGCTGAATGTCGTTGATGTCTTGGGTAAAAACCCAACTATATCGCAGGCAATCATTGCATTATTTGCGGCTTTGCATGATCCTGCGTCCAAAGCCGATAGGCCCAAAGAGGCGGCCCTCATAACCAGTGCGATTGATACTGACTTAGCAAGCGTATCAGCAATCGATGAAGACCGGGTGTTGCGTTTGTTTCGTGCCGTGGTGCTTGCGACGCTGCGCACCAATGCGTTTGCCGCATCGCCGGATGAGGCATTGGCATTTAAGCTAGACAGTGCGGCGATCCCAGGTCTGCCCAAACCATTACCTTGGCGAGAGATTTGGGTATACAGCCCGCGCGTCGAAGGCATCCATTTGCGCGCAGGACCTGTGGCGCGCGGAGGCCTGCGATGGTCCGACAGGCGGGATGATTTCCGCACCGAAGTGTTGGGACTAATGAAGGCGCAGCGCGTAAAAAATGCAGTGATTGTGCCAACAGGAGCAAAAGGCGGCTTTTATCCAAAACGCCTGCCAGATCCTGCGACCAACCGTGACGCATGGTTGCTGGAAGGCACAGAAAGTTATCGCATTTTTATCCGCACCCTGCTGTCGATCACGGATAACATCGTGAAGGGCAAAGTCACCCATCCAGCAGGGATTGTGATTCGCGATGGAGACGATCCCTATTTTGTTGTCGCAGCAGATAAAGGAACAGCAACGTTTTCTGATACGGCAAACGCGATTGCCATCGAACATAATTTTTGGCTCGGCGATGCTTTTGCTAGCGGCGGGTCGGTAGGATATGACCACAAGGTTATGGGCATAACTGCAAAGGGTGCGTGGTTATCTGTGCAGCGGCACTTTGCTGAAATTGGCGTTAATATACAACAAGAGGCGGTGACTGTCGCAGGCGTTGGAGATATGTCTGGCGATGTATTTGGCAACGGCATGCTGCTGTCCAAATCAATTAAGCTTGTTGCGGCATTTGACCATCGCAATATCTTTATCGATCCCAATCCCGATCCTTTGATAAGCTGGCAAGAACGCAGCCGCATGTTTGCTTTGCCGCGTTCCAGCTGGGAAGATTACAATACAAAACTTATTTCCAAGGGCGGAGGTATATTTTCAAGGCGCGGCAAAAGCATCAAAGTTACGCCGGAAATCTGCGCGCTGCTTAACTTGCAAACCAATGAGCTGGAACCTGCAGAACTCATGCGTGCGATCCTGATGAGTGATGTAGGCCTCATGTGGTTTGGCGGTATCGGCACGTATATAAAAGATGACGGTCAAAGTAATTCAGAGGTGGGCGATCCTGGCAATGATGCCATCCGGGTGAACGCATCACAGCTGCGCGCCAAAGTGATTGGCGAAGGTGCCAATTTGGGTGCAACGCAAGCGGGCCGTATCGGTTTTGCAATGCGCGGCGGACGGATTAACACCGATTTTATCGACAATAGCGCAGGGGTCGATTGTTCCGATAATGAAGTGAACATCAAAATCGCGCTTAATACTGAGATGGCTGCGGGCACACTAACAAGTGCACGGCGCGTTAAATTGCTTGCCAGTATGACAGACGATGTATCACATCTGGTACTCGAAGATAACCGACTGCAAACTATGGCGTTATCAGTGGCAGAGGCAGGCGGAACGGGTAATCTGCTTGCATATGTGCGGTTGATTGAAACGTTCGAAAGCGCTGGGCGGCTTGACCGCGCGGTTGAAGGCATTGGCAATAATGACGAATTGTTGCGGCGCGGAACAGATGGACAAGGTTTACTGCGGCCTGAATTATCGGTGCTGCTGGCGACTGCAAAAATGGTGATGCAATCCGCAATCGAAGGCGATGATTTGCGTAAAGATCCCGCAATGGAAGCAGAATTGCTGGCGGCATTTCCGGCGGCGCTTGTCAAAAATCATAAAGACGCATTGCTATCCCACCGGCTGCGCAGCGAGATTATCGCGACCAAATTGGCAAACCGAATTGTTAACCGAATGGGAATGCTGCACCCGTTTGAATTGGCCGAAGAAGAAGGCTGCGGCATGGGCAATGTCGCCAGCGCATTTGTTGTGGCCGAAAGGTTATTTGGCGCCTCAAAATTATGGCAAGCAATTGAGAATGCAGAGGTAGCGGAAGAATGCAGGCTGCGGTTATTTAGTGAAGTGGCTACTGAAATGCGGGCGCAAATGGCGGATATCATTCGCAATGCGGTGACTGGCCGGTCCATTGATGCTGCGCTTGCAATATATGCTCCTGTAATAAAGCAGTTATCAGATCAACGTAATAAACTGCTGCCGCATGATGTACGTGCGCAAACAGAGGCATTCGCAGACCGATTGGTACTAAGCGGCGCGCCTGCCATTATCGCTGCGGATATTTCGCGATTGGCGCAGCTGGACGGCGCAGTTGGGCTTGCTGCGTTAACCCATGCAAAGCAATTACCTGCCGCAGAATTGACTATGGCATTTACGGCACTTGGCGATGCGCTGGGTCTTGGCTGGGCGCAGGGTACGGCCATGCAGATGGACCCAAAGGATCCATGGGAACGGCTACTTGTTGCGGGGCTCGCCAGAGATTTTCAGGCGATGCGGCTGGAGTTTTTACGTGGTCGCAAGACGAAAAAACCCCTAGATGATGCAAACACTTGGCTCATGCAGAACGCAGCACGCGTAAAATCATTTAAGGATATGATTGACCGTGCGCGCGCTTATGCGGCGCCATCTGCAGCAATGCTGGCACAAATTGCGGGGCAGGCAAGGTCGCTATTAGGATCATAGTATAGGCAAGCACAGTATGACTCCGCCATGTAAAGCTTAGATCCTAAGTGTTGTCACTTTTCATAACCTTGTTAAAAATGCTGTTCACTGGCTTTGCAAAAACACGCATGACCATAGGTTCAAAAAAATCGAGCGGCAGTGTGTCATACTGCGCATCAAACGAAGGGCAGTCATATTTATCAATAAACTCTTCAGTTGCTGCAAAGTGTTCATGGCCGCGAAACTGTTCGCGCATATTGGGATCAAGACCAATGTGATGAAAGAAATTCACACCTTGGAAAATCCCGTGATGCTCGACAATCCAATGCAGCCTTTCTGATAAAAACGGTTTTAATATGGCCGCGGCAATATCGGGATGGTTATATGCGCCAAGTGTGTCACCGATATCGTGAATCAAGGCCATAACGATATATGCTTCGCTGCGCCCGTCGCGGTATGCCCGCGTTGCAGTTTGCAGGCAGTGGGTTAACCGGTCGATAGGAAATCCGCCATAGTCACCATCTAGTAAACGTAAGTGATCCAGCACACGTTTGCCGCCGTTTGCGGCATAAACGGTCTGCTCTTTGACGATAACTGCCCAATCCTGTGCAGTGCTATGCGACATATCGTCAAAGCTTGCATGAGGCCGTTCAATATTGTCCACAATGTTCTCCTTAAACACGCGATTAATCAAACTATCATAGTCGAGCCAAAAAACAATGCTTCATGCAGCGAGCAATTCGCGCTAGATACTGACTATGGCCGTTATAGAACTTACCAATCAACCGTTTTTTTCCAATAAGAACCGTGCATTTTGGAACTTACATAGCGCCGGATGGATTGGCGCATTGGTGCTGCGTACAGCGACAGTGATTAACAATGACAAAGCAGGCATGCTAACGTTGCAGGCACTTATTTCTGCGGTGATAGGATACTCTATCTCTCTGTTTCTGTCTGTGATTTTTAGATTAGTGATTGACCGCAGGCCGATTATTACTTGGACAACAACTCTGTTTGCGGTCGCTGTAGGGACCGGTTTATATGCCTATATTGATACGTGGGTACTTCAAATTATCCGTTCAAATATTGATGCTACAGCGTTCACACAGCTTTTGTCTGGCTCGCTGTTTATCGATGGCTTGTTGCTTGGCGCATGGTCGGCGCTTTATTATGCGATTAACTATTATGTACGGGCAGAAGAACAAGCGGACCAGATGCTACGGTTGGAAGCCGCCGCAACAAGCGCGCAGCTGACCATGTTGCGATACCAGCTCAACCCGCACTTTTTGTTCAATACACTAAACAGTATATCTACGCTCGTCCTGCTGAAACATACAGAGCAAGCCAATGCGATGCTGTCGCGGTTATCGTCATTTTTGCGATTTACCTTGATTAATGAGGCTGAGGCAAAGGTGCCGTTATCTCAAGAGGTGGAAACATTGAAGCTGTATCTCGACATCGAGAAGATGCGGTTTGAAGAGCGGCTGCGCGCTGAATTTATCGTTGATCCGCGCGCGCAAAATGCGCTTATTCCTTCGTTATTACTTCAGCCACTTGTTGAAAATGCGATAAAATATGCAGTAACTCCCAAAGAGGAAGGCGCAGATATTGTGGTGGGCATTCAGCTTGTCGGCCAAAAAATCCATATCAGCGTGTCTGATACAGGCCCGGGATTGCAGCCGGGACAACAAGACTCCATGTTATCGACAGGCGTGGGTATGGCAAATACACGGGAACGATTGATGCAGGCTTACGGCGAAAATCAAAGCTTTGAGCATCGCGTAAAGCCAAATGGCGGATTTGAGGTCTTGATTGAGATGCCATATCAGGCCAAAGTTACACCAGCGGCGGATCAAACCAGTAAAGCAACAGGGTTACAAGCGGGGGCTAAATTGCAAGGAGCAACAACTGCATGACTATTCGCACAATCCTCGTTGATGATGAAAAACTAGCGGTACAGGGCTTGGAACTTCGGCTTGCGCCTTATGATGATATTGAAATCGTTGCCACGTGCCACAACGGCCGCGAAGCCATACGCAAGATTAAAACGTTGAAGCCCGATCTGGTTTTTCTCGACATTCAAATGCCGGGCTTTGACGGGTTTTCAGTGGTGCAGGGCGTGATGGATATTGATCCGCCGCTGTTTGTATTTGTCACGGCTTACTCTGAACATGCGATCCGCGCGTTTGAGGCAGAAGCGATTGATTATCTGATGAAGCCTGTTGAACCGGACCGTCTTGCCGATACCATGGACCGTATTCGCGCGCGGCTCTCTGAACGGCGCAGCACCGAAGAGATTGAGCGACTACGCAATGTGATCCATGATATAGCCCCTGAAGCAGCCAATAACTTGCCGCTCCAAGAAGAAGAGATGGCCACCAGCCGTTTTGAAAAGCTGATTAACGTAAAAGATCGGGGCCAGATATTCCGGGTTGATGTGGAAAGCATCGAACGCATAGATGCTGCGGGTGATTATATGTGCATCTACACTGCCGACAACAGCCTGATCCTGCGCGAGACAATGAAGGATTTGGAAAAGCGGCTTGACCCGCGTACATTTCAGCGCGTGCATCGCAGTTGCATCGTCAATTTAGATCAGGTGCGCCAAGTAAAACCGCACACCAATGGCGAATGTTTCTTAGTGTTAGAATCTGGCGCGCAAGTAAAGGTAAGCCGCAGTTATCGTGATGTTGTAGCCAGATTTGTGCATTAAATGATCGATAATATTTAATCCAGCCCCAACACATCGTTCATAGTATAACGCCCTACTGACTGCCCTTTTAGCCACATTGCCGCCTTCACTGCGCCGCTGGCAAACACGGTGCGGTTTTCGGCGCGGTGGGTAAGCTCGATGCGTTCGTTGTCGCTGGCAAACATCACCGTATGGTCGCCTGAAACGCTGCCTCCGCGAAGGGATGCAAAGCCGATATGACCGGGTATCCGCGCCCCTGTTATGCCATCGCGGCCGCGATCCGAATGCGGCGATAGAGTGATCGCGCGGCCCTTTGCAGCGGCCTCACCCAGCAATAATGCCGTGCCAGACGGCGCATCGATTTTATGACGGTGGTGCATTTCGGCGATTTCAATATCCCAATCTTCACCCAGCCGCGATGCTGCCTGATGCACCAGCGCCGCCAGCATATTGACCCCCAATGAAGTGTTGCCCGTTTGCAGCACTGCGATTTCAGTAGCAGCATCATCGATCAGGAAGTGGTGGCGTTCCTCAAGACCTGTTGTGCCAATGACCAATGGTTTGCCGGCATCGCAGCATGCATCCAATGTTGCCTCCAATGCGGCAGGTGACGAGAAATCGACAAGCACATCGGATGCCGAAATCACGCCTGCGATATCATCGCCAACGTCCGCACCGCCTGCATATGTGCAATCAGAGCCTGCAATCGCCTCAACTAATGCGGCACCCATGCGGCCCTTGCTTCCGATAATACCGATCTTTGTCATACTTGTCTGTCCTATCATTTCATGCTTCATGGCGCAGATGAACGACATTCGCAACATCATGATCCTTACAGGCGCGGGGATTAGCGCCGAAAGCGGGATTGATACATTTCGCAGCGCGGGCGGATTGTGGGAAAAACACCGCGTCGAAGACGTTGCCACGCCGCAAGCGTTTGTGCGTGATCCTGATCTGGTACTGCGATTTTATGACATGCGCCGTGCGGCAATTCAGGCAGCACAGCCCAATGCGGCGCATTTTGCATTGGGGCGGCTTGTGCGTGAATGGCCCCAGGTTTCAGGCGGGGGCAGCGTTACCATCGTCACGCAAAACGTCGATGATCTGCACGAACGCGGCGGAGTAGGGGAGGCCGATCTTATCCATATGCACGGCACGCATCTGACCGCATGGTGCCTTGCCTGTGACGCTCGCCCTGCATGGCGCACGCCGTTGATCGGCCGTCCAGCTTGTCCGATGTGCGATAGCGCAGGCACGCTGCGCCCCGATATCGTATGGTTTGGCGAAATGCCGTACCGTATGGATGATATCAACGCCGTGCTTACCCGCGCCGACCTGTTTGTGAGCATCGGCACATCGGGCGCAGTGTACCCTGCGGGCGGTTATGTCCGCCGCGCCCGCGCCGATGGGATCCGCACGCTGGAACTTAACTTGGAACCCAGTAAAGGCAGCGCATCATTTGATGAAGCGCGATATGGCCCGGCAACGGAGGTGGTAACGGCGTGGGTGGAGGAAATGTTAGCTGGGTAAGCCGTTGACTACGATCCCCCAACGCTTTTTTCTTTTGCAGGCGCAGCAGTCCAATTTTCTGTGACAGCTGGAAAATCCATTCGCGTCATGGCTGTTCCAGAACAGGTGTAGGTACCACGATTTTTTAGCGATACTTCACTCATCCGCTCTGCCAACGCTGGCTGAAATTTGTTCAGACCCGATCGTGCAGCGGCAGCATCACGAAACATGCCCAGCTCAAAGACCCGTTTCCCGTCGGGCTTTTTCATATTCACCGGCATTATGTCGGTCAGATACGCGACTTCGCCCGCTTTCACCGTGAATATCGGTGCGCCAAAACAATTTGTATTGCCAAGGAAGTTCATTTTCCCAAGTCCAGCAAAGTCAATTGCATAGCTGCCGGGTGTTAGCCGTACAATCTGCAGTTCATAAAGGGCCTTTTTGTCGGCAGAGACGGCATTCACAAAATAGACTGTTTTGTCGCCTTTCTTTTTCCAGTCGCGTGGTTGGAAAATCAGATCCCCCTTTTCAGGATCAAACCGCAAAAAAGTCATCATCGCATGCGAATTTCCAAAATTGGCTGCCCGGCGAAAAGCCACAACAACGGCGGCCTCTTCTCCGCTGATCGCCACAGGCATTTTAGGGTCAGTTTTCTTCCCAATAAAAAATTGCACAGTGTCTGCGGCGGGAATGGATGTTTCAAATTTAGGTTCGAACGATGTAATCTCTGTAATTTTCCCAGATACTTCGCTTGCACCAATAACACTGTTGAAAAAGGCGTCCCTTTCAGCATCTGTAAAAGCCACAATGCGCGCTGCTTCCTTTTGAGGTAGCTCAACAAGCCGCCAGCCGCGGATTAACAAACAGGACCTGCGGTTGGCACGGCGTTGCTGTCCTTCAACAATCGCGGCGCCGATCAAAGCGCCTATGCCCCCTCCGACTGCACCGGCCAATGGTGAAATTGAGGGATTATAGAGCGCAGGATTATAATAACTCGTGTAACCTGTCGGCGTTTTCGATCCGCGCGCAATTAAGCGGCATTCTTGCCAATCGCGATCATATTCGGCGCGCGTTGCCCCTGGTTTATTGTAAAACCGGTTATCTTTCAGGTCACGCGATGCGTCGTCTGCGATTTGTTCGGGCGTGTGGTCATTCTTCGGAACGCTCTGCGCCATGACTTGAAACGGAATGCAACAAGCCGCCATCGCCAATATCGTATGTATTTTCATGTAATTGCCCCCAATGCACCGAAGTTAATGCTACCAGTTTGTTACTACCAAACAAAGTGTGTTTCAACAGACTTTGTTTGGTAGGTCGCCTCGATATAAGTTATAGATTGTAACGAGTTCTGACTTTAACCCGCCCCGCAACTCCTGCACTCTGGATCCTTTGGCAAGGTTATTGTGCGCATCGCGGGTTTTATACCGTCGAAGAGGTGCAGCTTGCCTGCTTGCTCTTCGCCAAATCCGGTCACCACTCGGATAGCTTCCATCGCGGCAAAGCTGCCCATGATGCCGCACATTGCGCCCAGCACGCCTTGTGTGGCGCAATCGTCGCAGTCATCGGGATCATGCGCGTCGCCGACAAAACAGCGGTAGCACGGCGCGGTTTCTTGCCAGCCAAAGAATGTGCCGATCTGGCCGTGGAATTGCCCGATTGCGGCGCTGACCAAAGGTACTTTTGCGGCAAGGCAAAGGTCGTTTACTAGCAGCCGCGTGGCAAAATTATCGCTGCCGTCGATCACGGCGTCCACACCTGCCAATATATCTGCGCTGGTTTCTGCCGTAATCCGCTGACGCAATCCGTGATAGGTAACGTCTGGGTTTAGGCGTGCCACCGCCGCGCCCACCGCATCGACCTTGGCCACGCCAATGTCACGCTCATTATACAGCACCTGCCGCTGTAAATTGGACAGTGCCACGGTGTCATCATCCACCACGCTGATCGTGCCCACACCTGCCGCCGCCAAATATTGTATCGCCGGACACCCAATGCCGCCCGCACCGATCAGCAGAACGTGGCTACCGAGTAACGCAGATTGCCCTGCACCGCCAATATCGCGTAGCACAATGTGGCGGGCATACCGGTCAAGCTGGTGGTCGGTAAGGATCATACGCCTGTTGATCCAAAACCTCCGGAACCGCGCTTGGTTGCATCCAGCGCGTCTACCTCTAATATTGCGGCATGCACCACGGGCGCGACCACAATCTGGGCGATCCGGTCACCCGTTTTAATTTGGAAATCTTCGTCCCCCAAATTGGCAAGGATAACCTTTATTTCGCCGCGATAATCGCTGTCGATTGTACCCGGCGTATTCAGGCAGGTTATACCGTTATTGAGCGCAAGACCCGAACGCGGGCGTATTTGTATTTCATAACCCGGTGGGATCGCAAAGGCGAACCCAGTGGCGATTGCGGCCCGTCTGCCAGTGCGCAAGTTGACGCCTTCGGCGGCGCAAATATCCATGCCCGCCGCGCCTGCGGAGGCATATGCTGGCATGGGCAATCCTGCGCCATTGTTCAGGCGTTTTACCTGGACTACGATCTTGTCAGAAGACGCTATTTTATCAGAAGACATGCGCTATTCTTTCTATCAATTTGCGGGCAACGACGTCTTTGGGTGCGTCCTCCCATGTTTCATTTCCGGCGGCGGTGACCAGTGTTATGGCGTTTCGCGCTCCGCCCATGACGTTTCCGGATACATCATTGGCAACGATCCAGTCGCATCCTTTTTTGGTGAGTTTTGCGGCGGCATGTTCCAGCACTTTTTCGGTTTCGGCGGCAAATCCGATCAGCAAACCGGGACGCTGCGGATGCTTCGCCAGTGCTGCCAGAATATCAGGATTCTCTGTCATAACTAACGGTGCAATGGCGCCGCCGTCCTTTTTAATCTTTTGCGGTTGCACATCGGCGGCGCGCCAATCGGCCACGGCGGCGACCAATATGGCAACATCGCACGGCAGGGCACGTTCCACCTCAGCCTGCATTTCACGCGCGGTTTCGACATCGATGCGGATAACGCCGGGCGGTGTCACCAAACTAACGGGGCCAGCGATCAAGGTAACTTCCGCGCCGGCTTCGGCGGCGGCCTGCGCAATGGCAAATCCTTGCCGGCCCGATGAGCGGTTGGCGATGTAGCGTACCGGGTCGATGGCTTCATGTGTGGGCCCTGCGGTAACTAGTATGCGCTTACCAAAAAGTGGGCGGTGCGCAGGTTCGGCAAAATCAGGCTGCGCCTCTAGTGAAGCTGGTACGGTAGTAGGCGAGCGGCCAGAGGTCAGCGCGGCGTTAAAAGGGTGCTGTAACATTGCGCAAATCTTTGCGGCGATGTCGGGCGGTTCGGGCAAGCGTCCGGGACCAAATTCGCCGCATGCCATGCTGCCGTCATCGGGGTTCATGATTGTCACGCCGTCACTGCGTAATGTAGACAAGTTACGCTGCGTCGCGGCATGGTTCCACATGCGCACATTCATGGCAGGTACGGCCAACACGGGTTTGTCGGTGGCCAGCAATATCGTTGTCGCCAAATCATCGGCAATGCCTGCCGCCATTTTCGCCATGATGTTGGCGGTGGCGGGGCAGATGACGATCAGGTCAGCTTGGCGTGATAACTGAATATGCCCAATCTCGCGCTCTTCTTTCAAGTCGAACATGTCACCGTACACATGATCCTCGGTCATCACACCAAGCGACAGGGGCGTAACAAACTCCGCCGCGCTTTTGGTCATCACCGCGCGCACGCCGACACCCTGCCGCTTAAGTAGCCGGACGAGTTCAAGCGATTTATACGCCGCAATCCCGCCGCATACGATCAGGAGGATTTTTGTATTCGTCATGGCGTCAGTATCCTGTAATCAGCATATCGATTGCGTCCATAATGCGTGTATGATGATCACCTAAGGAAGTTATATAATGCTGGATATCTTGTATAGGTACTGTCATGGCAAATTGCGTATACATAATGAGCGATACGCCTTCTATTTCAAATATTGGATTAAGCCTTGCCGCAACTTTTGGACCGTCATCCAAGAGTGCTAGGGGTACAACAAAACGCGTGCGCAAATGGTCAAGAATGTCTGCTTGGCAATCAAGCAGATATTCTCCATTTATGGATTTGAAAACATCTAACCGCGCCATAAATGCCTGTATCTTGCAAGCGGAAGTCCATGTTTACGAACATACTCATTGGAAGATTCGAGCGCCTCTATATTCTCCTCAAGCCATTTCTCACGTTTTGCCTTACTTACCTCCGCATTTAGACCAAGCTCACATGCCTGAGACACGTTAATCCCCAACCGCTTTGCTTCGGTAATTAGCTCTTCATTCAACGAAACATTGGTGGCACGCTTTGCGCCTTGTGGGCGATATGGACGGTTCATACAAACATCTCCTATGCGCATAATCTATGCGTATA
>JAYWFI010000169.1:0-2298 GCA_043778865.1 Sphingomonadales bacterium | reverse complement strand
GAAGCGGGCACGCCGCCGGGAGCAGAACCAAGGACCGCCGCAATTTCGAGCGAGGTTGCAGGCACAACGCATTTTGTTGCTGTGGACAAGGCGGGTAATATTGCGTCTATGACATCGACAATTGAGGGCATATTTGGCAGTCAGCTTATTTCAGGCGGATATATGCTGAACAACGAGCTTACTGATTTCACGTTCGCGCCTGAAAAAAATGGTGCGCCTGTGGCTAACCGTGTGCAGGGCGCAAAGCGGCCATTATCCTCCATGTCGCCCACGATTGTGTACGATGCCAAAGGCAAACCGATCTTGGCGCTGGGATCGGCGGGCGGCAAACGGATTATCATGCACGTCACCAAAACGTTGATCGGCGCGCTTGATTTCGGCTTGCCGTTGGATCAAGCGATTGCGATGCCCAATATCTTTTTTGGCGGTGGCAAAGTGGAGATTGAAGAAAATACGCCTGCCGCTGCATTAGCAGATAAAATTACGGCACTGGGCCAAAGTGTGAATGTTACCGAGGCCGAATCCAAGGTCAATGGATTGCAATATATAGGCGGCAAATGGGTAGGCGCAGCCGATCCGCGAAGCGAAGGCAATGCTGCGGCGGAATGATAAGCATGAATACAGTTTTCAAATCTACCATATGTAGCGCAGCAGCGGCATTCTCCATGATAGGCATCGCACACAATGCCGCTGCCGCAACATGCAAAGTAGACATGCAAGTGGGCGGCGTAACCAAAGAACTGGAGCGGCAGCTTGAGGATGACGGAACGTTTAGTTACGAAATTTATACCTCGGAAGCTTCAACGGATGTAACCGCAGACTTCTATTGGCGGCATGTTCCTGGCTCAGGGCGTACGGTCATGCCCAGCCTCGATATTGGATTTAGCAAACAGGGCTTTGAGAAATTACGCAGCGGCAGCTACTTCATTTTGGACGGCACCGGCGCGGACGGCAAGCCTGTACAAAAAGTGATGCAGCGTATTCTTGATCTGCCCCAATTTAACGATTTCAGAATTCAAAATACTGATTTGCTGGCGGCATTTCCGGCCGGTGGTTCGTTAGCTGTGCGCTTAATGTTGCCCGCGAAAAAAGGCTCCGAAAAGCCTCCCAAAACTTTGGCACAAGGTGCGTTGAATATGGCGGTGTTGAAACAGGAAATCGAAGCGTTTGGCCCCGCCGATATCTTGCTTAATGCCAAGCAGGCCAATTTTCAGAAAGAATGCGGAGGCAGCGAAGATAGTTCGGCGACATATCCCACAGTTATGGAACCTTAAAGTAGGATAGCAGGATTGCAGGATAGCAGGATAGCAGGATTGCATGGTGCAGCGCATACAGCTAACTTTAGTATTAACCGCGCTGTAGTAACGACGCAAAAGGAGTAAGCATTTTGGCATCCGTCCAATTCAACGATTTCGGCGACTTCCCCAATTTGGTATCAATGTTTTACGCGCGCGCGCAGGCATATGGTGATGCGCCGTTTTTGTGGGCAAAATTAGGTGGTACATGGAATTCGATCAGCTGGGCCGATGCAGCGCGGCAAGTTGCCGGGTTTGCGCGGGCATTAAAAGCGGTGGGATTGGAAGAAGGCGACCGGGTGATGCTGGTATCTGAAAACCGTCCTGAATGGTGCATCGCCGACCTTGGAATCATGGCGGCGGGATGCATCACAGTGCCAACCTATACCAGCAATACCGAACGCGATCATCAATATATCTTGGACAATAGCGGCGCGCGGGCAGTTATTGTATCCACGGCAAAGCTTGCCAAAACGCTTATGCCCGCGGTTATTAAATCCAATGACGCCGATTTTGTGATCGGTATCGAACCCATAAAGTCATCACAGCAAAGCACGCTGGAATTATACGAATGGGCAGATATGGCGCGCGGTACAGACGCCGATGTTGCAGCCAGCATGACAGCGGCGGCGCATATCAAGCGCGATGATACCGCATGCATCATCTATACCAGCGGAACCGGCGGCGCGCCGCGCGGCGTGATGCAACCCCATGGCGCAATCCTGCATAATGTGGACGGTGCCGCCGAAATATTACGCGATGATTTTGGCTTTGATGATGAGGTATTCCTCTCGTTCCTGCCGCTGTCGCATGCATACGAACATTCGGGCGGACAATTCCTGCCAATCGGCGTGGGCGCGCAGATTTATTACTCCGAAGGTTTGGACAAGCTGATGTCCAATATTGAGGAAACCAAGCCAACGGTCATGGTTGTTGTGCCGCGATTGTTCGAGGTGATCCGCGCGCGCATGATCAAGGGCGTGGAAAAACAAGGCAAGCTGCC
>JAYWFI010000168.1:0-9752 GCA_043778865.1 Sphingomonadales bacterium | reverse complement strand
GATACTACTGTGCTTCGCCCGATTGGTTCGCCTTTGGCGCTCAGCCCTAAGTTCCAAGTTAACTATCGTCTAAATTGGCAGAAAGAGCTTGCCTCGGGTCTAACGCCGTTTGCGAACTTTAGCTTCCATCATGTTGGCAAGAGCATTTCCGATGTTATCGATAATCTCGATATCGTTTACAGAGGACCAGCAGTCACATATAATGGTGTCGTGGTAACACCGGGCAAAGTTGTTTCACCTCTACCCGCTGCGCAGAAACTAAATGCTTACAGCACAGTCTCTGCATCATTTGGTGTGTCTAAGGATGAATGGCGACTGGAAGTCTTTGGCGATAACCTAACCGACAGACGTCCGCAATTGTACAAAAACGGGAACGATGGTGAAAACCGCACCACGACATCGCGTCCGCGTACGATTGGCTTGCGTTTCTCATACAAGATGTAATTCTGATATCGGGGTACCCGCATTAACGCGCGGGTGCCCTGATGGTTTCATTTCGGCATTGCGCCCGATGTATGAATTGCGGCATTATCCTGATTATCGTTTTCAAAACTCAGAAGGCCGTGTGACTATGCTGGCGGATGCCGAGCCTGAAACTATCGATACCATGCTGCGTGAGGCACGGGCGCATCTGCAAAACTCGCGGTTGCCGCAAGCTGCGCTGATTTGCGAGCAGGTATTGAATTCCTCACCCGAAAATACCGACGCACTATACACGCTTGCCGTCACGCAGCGTATGCAGCGGCAAATACCAAAAGCAATGGCGACGCTTGACCAGCTTATAGCAATTAATGCCAGTTACGGGCGGGCCTGGCAGGAGCGCGGCCATTGTTTGCGGGGTAGCGGCGACACCGAACAAGCCGTTGCCGCTTACCAGCGCGCCGTAACGCACAATGGCGCGCTAGCCGCGAGTTGGCGGTTGCTGGCCGAGATGCATAAAGCGTCGGGAAGAGAAGAGCCCGCTAGTTTCGCTGGCGCGCAATACGCCCATCTTTCGCAGCTTCCGCCCGAACTGCTGAGCGTCGCAAGCTTTATTCAAGAAGGCCGTATATACAAAGCCGAACAGCTTTGCCGCGCATTCCTTCAGCGAAATGGCCATCATGTCGAAGCCATGCGTTTGCTCGCCGATATAGGCATAAAATTCAATGCTTATGACGAGGCGGAATTTCTGCTGGAATCGTGCAAAGTTTTGGAACCCGGTAATGTCAGCGCGCATTACGATTATGTAAAAGTGCTGCGAAAAAGGCAAAAGTTTGAGCAGTCTGTGGCCGAAGCAGCCGAATTGCGGGAGAAAGAACCGGGCAACCCCGAATTTGAAATGCTGTATGCTAATGAGAATCTTGCGTTAGGCAATTTCGATGAAGCGATGCTGGTTTATGAAGCACTGCTTGGGTCAATGCCGAACAATCCGGGCATCAATTTGACCTATGGCCATGCCTTAAAAACGATCGGCAGGCAGGATGATGCGATTGCCGCATACAGGCGCGCTTATCAGATCAAGCCAGATTGCGGGGATGCGTTTTGGAGCCTTGCCAACTTGAAGACGTACAGGTTTGGGGACGATGAGATCGCGCAGATGCGTGCGCGTGAAGCCTCGCCAATGACCGCGCTTGACGACCGGTATCACCTTTGTTTTGCATTGGGCAAAGCGCTAGAGGATCGCGCAGATTATGAGAGCTCGTTCGAATATTATGAGCGCGGCAACCGTTTGAAACGCGAAGAGCTGAAATATGATCCTGTGCGGCTTTCAAAGGAAATGCGGCTGCAACGCGAACTGGTCACGCCCGATTTGCTTGCGCGGTTTTCGGGTGCAGGCTGCGTTGCGCGTGACCCGATATTTATCGTTGGGTTGCCGCGCGCAGGTTCCACATTATTGGAACAGATTCTCGCGTCGCATAGCCAAGTCGAAGGGACGATGGAGCTTCCGAATATTTTTGCACTGGCGCACCGGCTTGACAGGCAGCGATTGGTTGGCGAAGAGCCCGAATATCCCGCTAACTTGAACGATCTTACGCACGAAGACGTTACTCGTTTTGGCGATGAGTTCATCCGGGATACGCAAATTTATCGCAAAAAAGGTACGCCGTTTTTTATCGATAAAATGCCCAATAACTTTCGGCATATCGGCCTTATTCACATGATCCTGCCCAATGCAAAAATCATTGATGCGCGGCGCGGCGCGATGGGGTGCTGTTTCTCTGGCTTCAAACAGCTTTTCGCCGAGGGGCAGGAATTCACTTATGGTTTAACCGAGGTGGGCACCTATTACCGCGACTATGTGCAGTTGATGGACCATTGGGATACGGTATTGCCGGGCAAGATTTTGCGCGTTCGTTATGAGGATGTCGTCGCCGATCTTGAAGCGCAGGTCCGCCGATTGCTCGAACATTGTGGGTTGCCCTTTGAAGAAGCGTGTATAAACTTTCATCAGACAAAGCGCGCTGTTCGAACCGCCAGTTCAGAGCAGGTGCGGCAGCCGATTTTCAAAAGCGGTGTCGATCAATGGGAGAATTTTAGCGCTCATCTTGATCCGCTGCGTGATATATTAGGCCCGCAATTGGCCGCAACCTGAGGGGAATGAATATGGCGAGTAGTGCACAAACCGCGCCGGTTAATGCCGACCAAGTCTCCAGTTTGGGGCAGCGTTGGTATGTTCTGATCATCATGATGCTGGCCTATACGATCAACATTGCGGATCGCTATGTCATGTCGACGGTGCTTGAACAAATCCGGCTTGAATTGAAGCTAACTGATAGCGGCGTCGCGTTTTTAACGGGCGTTTCGCTCGCGTTTTTTTATGTGATTATGGGCATTCCGCTATCTTGGATCGCAGACAGATATAATCGCCGAAATTTGCTTGCCGCTTCGATCACGATCTGGTCCGCAATGACGGCCTTGTGCGGCATGTCGCAAGGTTACATGCAATTGTTGCTGGCGCGTATTGGTGTTGGTATCGGTGAAGCGGGCGGCACGCCTTCGTGTAATTCGATCGTTGCGGATTATTTTCCAGCAGGCCGGCGCGCAATGGCAATGACGATTTTTGCGCTGGGCGCACCTATTGGTGCTTGGCTTGGTGCCGATATGGCGGGTTATGTTGCCGCAAAGTATAGCTGGCGCGCGGCATTTTACGTACTAGGCGTTCCTGGCGTATTGCTTGCTATTGTAATCATGTTGACGATCAAAGAACCGAAACGAGGGCGACTTGATAAGGTTTCTGATGCTGAAACACCGACTTTAGCGGAATCGTTGGCATTCATTTGGTCGCAAAAAGGGATGGTACATGCTATTTTTGGCAGCGGCCTATCGGCGTTGTGGGGCTGGGGTCTGATGTGGTTCACGCCAACTTATATTCAGCGCCAATACGGTCTTGATGTTGGTCAAGCGGGCGCTGTGATTGGGCCGATCCATTTGGTGATGGGTATCGGCGCGTCGTTGCTAACGGCATGGCTGGTCTCACGGCCTTCCTATACGGATCCGCGTAAAGTGCTGCGTCTCCTTTCGGTTGTTACCGCTATAGCTACGGTGCCATCGATTTATGCATACTATACGCACTCATTGGCGGTAGCGACTGCGATGTGGTGGATGTTTATTCCTGCGATTTATTTCTATATTGGCCCGGCTATGTCGTTGCTGCAGAATTTAGCGCCGCCTAAAATGCGCGCAATAGTGATTGCGGTTTCGCTGCTTGTGGCAAACGTCTTCAACCTGATTATCGCTCCGCAAGGAATAGGCTTTTTAAGCGACTATTTTGCAGGGCCGAAAGGTGCCGATGCGGCTTCGCTAAGGCTGGCGTTACTGGTTCTTGCCCCCACCGGATTTTGGGCGGCGTGGCATTATTGGCGTGCCGAAAAATACGCTGTCGAAGATCAGAAAAGGGCGGTTGGTTATGTTTGAAGATACGCTAAAATCATATATTAACGGTGCGTGGACGCTACCTGCAACTTCGTCCGCTGTAATCACGGCGATTAACCCGGCCACCGAAGAAATATGCGCGACGATTGCCGTATGCGGCCATGATGATGTGGATAGGGCGGTGCGCGCGGCGCGGACGGCGTTTGACGGGTATGCTGCAACTACGCTGGATCATCGGATTGCGCTGACTGAAAAACTAATCGCCATTTTTGAACGACGCTATGACGAAATGGTGATGGCGATTTCAACCGAAATGGGCGCGCCATATGACCTGTCGTTTAATGCACAAGCCGAGTGCGGCCCCGGCCATTTGAAAGAAACAATCGTAGCGGCGCGCGAGATGGAATGGGAGCGAAAGATCGGTTCAAATGCGCGGTTAGTGCGCGAACCGATTGGCGTTTGCGTGCTTATTACGCCGTGGAATTGGCCGATCAATCAGCTTGCGGCAAAGATTGGCCCGGCGCTGGTTGCAGGGTGCACTATGGTGTTGAAACCCAGCGAGGTTGCACCGTTGTCGGCGCAATTGTTTGCCGAATTTATTGATGAGGCTGGTTTTCCGGCAGGCGTGTTTAACATGGTGCACGGAACGGGCCCCGCGATTGGCGATGCGCTGACCAGCCATCCAGAGGTCGACATGATATCCTTTACGGGTTCCACGCGGGCGGGTATTCAGGTCGCAAAATCAGCGGCGGATACCGTAAAGCGTGTATCGCAGGAACTCGGCGGGAAATCGGCAAATATCGTATTTGCAGATTCCGATCTTGAGGCTTCTGTTAAGCGCGGGGTGTTGCATTGTTTTGAAAATGCGGGGCAGTCTTGTAATGCGCCGACGCGGATGTTGGTTGAGGCGTCTGCTTATGACGCGGCGGTCGCGATTGCGGTGCGCGCGGCAAACGAGGCAAAGCTGGGCGACCCTATGGAAAAGGGCCCGCATTTCGGACCCGTTGTAAGCAAGCTGCAATTTGATAAAATCCAGCGCCTTATTCAAGTAGGGATCGATGAGGGCGCGCAAGTAGTAGCAGGCGGCACAGGCCGTGCAGATGGATTTGAACGCGGTTATTACGTCAAGCCGACGGTTTTTGCAGGCGTCAATAATCAAATGGCGATTGCACAAGAGGAAGTATTCGGCCCCGTGCTGGTGATGATCCCGTTTAGAGATGAAGCCGACGCAATCGAGATCGCCAACGATACGCCCTACGGTTTGGCGGCGTATGTGCAAAGCGGCGACCTTGAGCGTGCCCGCCGCGTATCACGCCGGATGCGTGCGGGCAGCGTAAGTATAAACGGCGCGGGGCAGGATTACGCATCTCCCTTTGGCGGTTATAAACAATCGGGCAATGGCCGCGAATGGGGCGAATGGGGCCTGCATGATTTCCTTGAGATCAAAGTTATCAACGGCTTTGAAGGATGAAGCTGGCGGGTATCGAAACATTTGTGGTTGGCAACCCGCCGCCGCATTTTGGTGGGCGCTATTTCGTATTTGTAAAGCTTACCACTGATAGCGGCGTGTCCGGCATTGGCGAGGCGTATTGCGTCCCGTTTGAACCGCATCTGGTGGCGAAGATGATCGAAGATGTGTTCGCGCGTTATGCCGAGGGTAACGATCCGCATGATATCGAAAACCTATGGCGCCGCGTGTATTCCAGCGGATTTACGCAGCATCCTGATCTGACGTTGATGGGCGTGCTTTCTGCGCTGGAAATGGCGTGCTGGGACATTATTGGAAAAGAAGCAAACAAGCCGGTGTACAAATTGCTGGGCGGACAAGTGCATGAACGGTTGCGCGCCTATACCTATATCTATCCGCGCGCCGGTGACCAAAGCGATGTGTATCATGACCCCGATCTTGCCGCGACGCGCGCCGTAGAATATCTTGCGCAAGGTTTTACGGCGTTGAAGTTTGATCCGGCGGGGCCTTATTCGGCATTTGACGGGCGGCAATTGTCATTGGAGGCGCTCGACTTGTCCGAACGATTTGCCAAAACGTTACGCGAAGCCGTGGGTACAAAAGCAGACCTTCTGTTTGGTACGCACGGCCAGATGACGGCTGCGAGCGCGATCCGCCTGGCGAAACGGCTTGAGCCTTATGATCCGTTGTGGCTGGAGGAACCTGTACCGCCCGATGCACCCGAGGAAATGGCCAAGGTTGCGAGGGCCACGTCAATTCCGATCGCGACGGGCGAGCGGCTGACAACCAAATATGATTTTGCGCGGCTTTTGAAAGCAGGCGCTGCGGCTATTTTGCAAATGAACCTGGGCCGTGTTGGCGGCATATTGGAAGCCAAGAAGATTGCTGCCATGGCCGAGGTTGATCATGTACAAATCGCGCCGCATCTGTATTGCGGACCTATTGTGGGTGCCGCAAATATTCAAATCGCGACGTGTTCGCCCAATTTCCTGATCCTTGAAAGCATTGAGACGTGGGGCGGTTTCCACAGTGAGATTTTAAAATCGCCGATTCAATTTGAGGATGGGCATGTTATTCCGCCGGTGGCACCGGGGCTGGGCGTGGAACTTAATGAAACCGTGGCGCGCGCCAATCCTTATACAGGAAACATGCTGCACCTTGAAATGACACAGCATCCTGTCCAGTGACCGAAGAGTTTGACTATATCATCGTTGGCGCGGGCACAGCGGGATGCGTGCTTGCGGAGCGGCTGTCCGCAGACGGCAAGGCTACAGTGTTGGTTCTTGAGGCGGGCGGGTCCGACAGAACCATCTGGATACAGCTTCCTATTGGTTATGGGCGCACTTTTTTCGATAGCCGTGTCAATTGGATGTATGACACAGAACCTGTTGCGGGGCTTGGCGGACGCAGCAGTTATTGGCCGCGCGGAAAGGTTATCGGCGGGTCTGGTTCCATCAACGCCATGGTGCATGTGCGCGGGCAGCGGCATGATTTTGACGATTGGGCGGCGCTGGGTAATCCGGGCTGGGGATGGGATGACGTGCTGCCTTATTTCATTAAAGCCGAAGATCATGACCACGGCGCAAACGCATGGCACGGCGCAGGCGGACCGCAACATGTGACAGACATATCGGCGCATGCGCATCCGTTATGCCAAACGTTTATTGAAACGGGCAAGGCGATCGGGTTGCCTTTTACGCCGGACATCAACGGCTCCAGTAGCGAAGGCGTCGGCATTTATCAGATCAATACCCGCAAAGGTCGGCGCGCATCCACCGCCAACGCATATTTGCGGCCCGCGCTGAAACGCGGCAATGTTACACTACGTACCAAATCGCATGCCATGCGCATCCTGTTTGACGGAAAACGCGCGGCCGGTATCGCATACCGGCATACAGGCGAAATCCGTGAAGTGCGCGCGCGGCGCGAAGTGATCTTGTCCGGTGGCTCGGTTAATTCGCCGCAGCTTTTGCAATTGTCCGGAATTGGCGATGCGGATTTGCTGAAATCGATGGGTATTGAACCCTTGACGGACGCCAAAGCGGTCGGACAGAATCTGCAGGATCATCTTGCGGTAAGTTATTTTTACAAAACATCTGTGCCAACACTTAATGATGCGCTTAGCCCATTGATGGGCAAAATCAGGGCGGGCCTGCATTATGCGTTGAACCGCGGCGGGCCTTTGTCGATGAGTGTCAATCAAGGGGGCGGTTTCGTGCGCAGTGATGCGGCGCAACCGCGCGTGAATTTGCAGCTCTATTTCACGCCAGCAAGCTATACGCAGACGCCGCTTTCGGAGCGCAAATTGCTAAACCCTGATCCGTTTTCCGCATTTCTGCTCTCGTTTAACAGTTGCCGGCCAACGAGCCGAGGGCATTTGCAGATCAAATCAGCGGACCCGTTCAAATACCCCTTGATCCAACCGAACTATCTTTCAACGGATTTCGACATCAAAGAGGCCCGCATGGGTATCCAGATGTTGCGCGCGCTTGCCAAAACGGCGCCGTTATCGAACATCATAACAGAAGAATTGTTTCCAGGGTGCCATTTGCAAAGCGAAGACGCGTTGTTTGATGATTTTCGCAAGCGTGCCGATACTGTCTATCATCCAACATCGACCTGCATGATGGGCGTAGATCCCTTGGCATCGGTTGTTGATGCGCGGCTAAGGGTGCACGGGGTACAAGGGCTTCGTATTGTAGATGCCTCGATTTTTCCGACGATAACATCGGGTAATATAAATGCACCAACGGTAATGGTCGCCGAAAAAGGTGCCGCAATGATTTTGGAAGATGCACGAAATCATCCGTAAAATTAATTTACCAATGCTTTTCAGCTATGCTAGTAATCTGGATAATCACAAAGCGGCATAAGGTAAGGGCAATGCATCCAAAGATCGATCTCAAACAATTACCCCCGCTAAAGGCGCTGAAAGGATTTGAGGCAGCAACGCGTCACCAGAGCATCCGCGATGCGGCGGATGAGCTATGCCTGACGCATCCAGCGGTTAGTCATCAGGTTCAACTGGTTGAAGATGCGCTTGGCGTTACACTTTTTGTACAGCAAGGCCGCCACATTGTGTCAACCGAAGAGGGAAAGGTGCTTTACCCCTATGTTCGCGCTGCATTTGAATCGCTGCTTGAAGGCGTGGAGGAAGTTCACCGTAATGCTCTGGATAAGCCGCTGCGTGTTCAAACTTATGTGACCGCATCTATCCGCTGGCTGGCAAAACGTATGCCACACTTTTTGGCGGATCATCCTGAAATCAAACTAACGCTTAATACCTGTGCGGTCGAATGGGAATTTGATGACGTGCATGCCGATGTTGGCTTGGTATACTGCGAAGTTGAGCCAGATCCTGCGAAATTTCATTGGGTGCCGCTTTATGAATATGCGCTATATCCTGTTTGCAGCCCTGCAGTTGCCCGCGCAATGGGGCAGAAGCCTACTCCTACGGATTTGATGACCAAGCCGCTAGTTGCCATTTATACCGAAGTGCAAAACTGGGAGACGTGGTTCATTTCGGTGGGTGCCTCGTTTGAACCTTCTGTACCATATCTGATGGTTGATACCCTTGCAGTGGCGCTCGAAATGGCGCTTAATGGTGAAGGGATTGCTCTGGTCAACGGGCCATTTGTCGATCAGGACCTTGCCTCGGGCCGTCTTGTCCGGCCGGTCGCGCACAAAGCGGTTTGTCCTGGTGCATGGGGGCTTATTTGCCGTAACGACATGAAGGAAAATCTTCGTATTCGCACATTTATGGACTGGGTAACCAAAAATGTTGAACACGATCGTCTGGCCGAAGTTAATTAAAGCGTGATGCGATTAAGTGGGTACCGGTTAATCGTATAAAATCACGCGACCACAAATATATAAATAGCGTGATGCGATGCGCTGTAATCATATCACGCTCTAGCGTTTAGGCACTACTTCATAGCCAGCTTCTTCGGGCTCATCGTCTATCATATCTGCGGGGAAGCCTTCTCCGAGAACCTTGATACCAAGCGGTTCTTCATAGCGGCGAATGATATTGGGTGAAAACTCCCGCGGTCCATAATCCGCTTCGCCTTGCTTAAAGATCTTAACAATCAGCGGCGACAACTCAACGGGCACGCCGGCTGCGCGGGCAATGTTGTCGAACAGACCTACGTCTTTGCTCACCAAATCCATTGTGAAATTGATATCGCGGCTTCCGTTCAGGATTACCTGACTTTCGGTTTCATGGACAAAGCTGTTACCCGATGAAATCCTAATCGCTTCATAGGCCGTGTTCATGTCAAGACCGATTGCCTTACACGTCGTCAAGGCCTCCGCTAGCGCAACAAGGTGCGCCGTGCATAGATAATTAGTCATCACTTTAAGTTGTGAAGCGGTTCCCAATTCGCCTGTGTGCAATATACGCCGGCCCATTGTTGTAAGAACAGGCAAGACA
>JAYWFI010000167.1:0-2075 GCA_043778865.1 Sphingomonadales bacterium | reverse complement strand
GGTGACCGTGCGCGGATTGCCGTCCTGGATCGTTGCCGACAACACCTCGCCGTGGCCGCCGATGGCATAGGTGCTGTAAGTGACAGGCAGCGTCGTCGTAGAGGGTGGAAAGCGGATGATAGTTTAGTGCACTGTCACCGTAATTCTTAAGGGCGCTTTGAGGCTCAGGTATCGTCACTCTTGAAGATGTTATCCTGAAAATCATTGAGCAGATGCCCTGCCTTTATGTTTTCACCTGCCCGATATTGGGCGTAAGAATGATCAAGAATGCCATGTAAAAGGCCGCGCTTGTCGGCAAATGACGCTTCGGGGTAAGCGATCTCCACCCCTTGCCGCAATTGCTCAAATGCACGATCAAGATTCATCTGCTGATCGTCAGCAAGAAAGTCCCGATACGGAAACTGATCGGGCGCATAAGCCATCACATAAGCAATGTGGTTCCAAAGATCGTCAACGCTCTCCATCACAAACATAGCATCACCTCACGGAACAATGGAATAACTGCCGCCGACGGGGCCAGGCCGCGTCACGGTAATATAATTGCCGCCAGAATACTGGCCGAAGCGCGTAATCTGAGTGCTATTATAGGATTTAAACCCGACGGTCGCATCAAAGATACGGCCTGCCGCTGGAATGCGGACATCGGGGCGAACGTAAAGCCCTGACCCTGCCGGATCGCGCAAATAGCGGTTCAGTTGCACCAAGCTACCCGGCCCCTCGGAAATGCCTTCCGATCTTAGATAGGCGCTAAGGTCGCGCTGGCTGATACGATCAACATAGTTGCCTAGCCGCGTATTGGCGTTGCCGCGCAGTAAACTTCGGGATTCTAATCGCTGACCTGCTACAAAGGCGTCGTCAACAAATCCTTGATACCGCATGCCGACGGCATCAGCAAACTCAGAACTTGTCCGGAAGCCCGATTTTCCTATCAATGGGCCGATGAATTCAGCGCCTCCCCTCTCCACAGCCATAGCTACCCCGCGCCGTGACATTCCACTAATGCCCGTCGCTGCAAAAGCTATTATTTCAGAATCCTGCCTATCCCATGCAGTCGGTCTAAGCCCATGCCCCCGTGCAAGCGATGTGGGTATTTCAAATGCCCCCCATTGCACAGCTTCCAGCGTTCTAACTCCAATACTACCAATATATTTTGCGCCCCCTTTGACATACGAGCCCGAATTCCAGTCGCTGTAAGCAGAATCTCGCAATTGATAACCTGTATCTGTAGAGGTGTTGAACGATGCTTTAATATCACCCCAAGCAGTGTATTCATAGGGGCTAATTGATCCGGAGGCCAACGCATTAAGAGCTGCTTTCTGTTTGGTTATGTCTGCGGCGGTGAAATAGGTTGCTTGCATTTCCATGTCGTCTGAACGCACATTGTAATCTTTTAACAACATACTCTTGCCAGCTTCATTCCGAATGCGATATTCAGAATAGCCAGAAGGTAATTTGAATTCAGTAACGGTAACAGCCTCTACGCCCTGGTTGCCTGTAATGACGATTTCGCCGCCAACTTCACCTTTCTTAACAGGATAAGCTTTGAAGGAGCCTTTGCCATACTCATTAAGAACAACGTTAAAGCTACCCACATTTTTGCCTACGCTGTTATTGTAAGCCGTATTTCCCGCACCGTTTGAACGTCCCCGCCGCCTTGCTGTTACAACGATCTCTGCGTTTGTCTCTTGTGCGGCGGCGCTGCTGCCTGCTGCGCTAGTATTGCCTGCTATAATTATGTTGTTATTGCCATCTAAGTTCGGGCGGAGTCCCCGGATGAAAGGAATGCCGCCTTCACTGGTATTGCCGCCGTTATTATTAGAACCAGGTGCCGCCGCCTTCCTCGGGGTTGCCGCAACCCCCCGCGCGATCATGCCGCCGATGGTGCTGCCGATCACATCGGGCAGCGCGGCTAGCACGTTGTCGCCAAAGTCAGTGCCTGTTATCAGGCTGCGTGCTGCGCCGCCTGCGACCGCGCATGCCATACCCGACAACGCTTGGTTCGCATAGAATCCGGCATTGCGCACGGTGGCATCATTGATAGCATCTGCTCTCACCCCAATACCATTAGCAGCAAG
>JAYWFI010000166.1:0-7360 GCA_043778865.1 Sphingomonadales bacterium | reverse complement strand
GTTCGCGTTGTCATTCGTTTGTTGGATGAAAAAGACCAATTCATTGTTTTTGCAGTCACCGGATTGGTTGCACAGTTTTGCGGCCAGGCCATGATAAATATGGCGGTTAATCTGGGTATTTTTCCTTCTAAAGGCATGACATTGCCCTTCGTTAGCTATGGTGGATCCTCGATTCTGGCGTTGTCGATAACATGTGGTCTCATGTTGGCACTCACCAAACGAAACCCGTATCTTGACCGATCACGCTATATGGTGAAGGGATATATGTCATGAGCATTACACGGCATTATGTCTTAGCAGCAGGAGGCACCGGCGGCCACATGATACCCGCATTCGCACTAGGCGCAGAGCTGTTGCGGCGGGGACATCATGTTGCGCTAGTAACCGACGAACGCGGTATGAAAATTCCTGGCTGCCCAGAAAAGATCGTTATGCATATCCTTCCTGCGGGGCGGATTACAGGTGGTCCGCTGGGCTGGATTCGGGCGGGGCGCAATATTGGGCAGGGCCGTGAAATGGCCAAGCAGATGTACAAAAGTTTTTTGCCAAGTGCGGTTATTGGCTTTGGCGGATATCCTGCGTTCCCCGCTTTGCTAGGTGCGTTTGCATGTAAAGTGCCCGCGGTTATTCACGAACAAAATGCTGTGTTGGGCCGCGTAAACCGCCTGACCGCGGGCAAGGTCAACGCGATAGTTACAGCCTATCCAGATATTCAGCGCCTAAAACCGCGCGACAAGCATAAAGTACATTTGCTGGGTAATCCGGTTCGCGCCGAAGTTCTAGCTTTGCGAGATGAGGGATTTCCGCCGCTGGATGAAGACGGAATCTTTCGCGTGCTTGTAACAGGCGGCAGTCAGGGTGCGACGATATTGTCGGAAGTGGTGCCCGATGGTTTGGCGATGTTGCCGCTAAACCTGCGGCGCCGGTTGCAAGTAACGCAGCAATGCCGCGCCGAGGATATTGATGCAGTACGCGCCAAATATGCTGAGCATCAGATTCCGGCAGAGCTTGCCACATACCTGCCTGATATGCCCGAGCGATTGGGCTGGGCACATTTGGTAATATCACGCGCAGGGGCGTCGACGATTGCAGAACTAACTTGTGCAGGGCGGCCAGGTATACTGATCCCATTGCCAACAGCAATGGACAATCATCAGGCGTATAATGTGACTGAAATGGTTCATGCCGGCGGGGCACGGGCGATAGCGCAGCCGCAATTTACGCCAACCGAACTTGCCAAACAAATTCAGAAAATCGCGTTGCAGCCCGGCGCACTCGAAAACGCGGCAAAAGCAGCAAAGAACTGCGGGCGTCCAGATGCGGTATCAGATTTGGCAGACCTAGTAGAGTCGTTCGGTGCGGCGCCTATGCAAAAACCGCTGAAGGTACAGGCGCAAAAAGACACTGGATTTGGCGCTGGTTCGCCTGCTTTGGCAAAGAACGGGGCGCTTGCAAGCGACACCGCGCAATGAAGGGCGTGCCAAGCGATATTGGTATCATCCATTTCGTAGGCATCGGCGGCATAGGTATGTCCGGTATCGCAGAGGTGATGCACAATTTGGGATATACAGTGCAAGGCAGCGACATTGCAGACGGCTATGTGATCGAAGGGCTTCGAAGATTAGGCATCAAAGTGATGATCGGCCATTCAGCAGAAAACTTGGGTGATGCGGCGGTGGTGGTAACATCGACTGCGGTGAAAAAGGGTAACCCGGAACGCGATGCTGCGTTGGAACGCCGGATACCGCTTGTCCGCCGCGCAGAGATGCTGGCTGAACTGATGCGGCTAAAGAACACGGTTGCGGTGGCCGGTACGCACGGCAAGACAACAACGACTTCGATGGTTGCCGCCATGCTGGATCATGGCGGAATTGATCCCACAGTGATCAACGGCGGGATTATTAACAGTTATGGTTCAAACGCGCGCATGGGGGCAAGCGATTGGATGGTCGTAGAAGCAGATGAAAGCGATGGTAGTTTCTTGCGGCTCGATGGTACCATCGCCGTGGTGACCAACATTGATCCTGAACATCTCGATCATTATGGCAGTTTTGACAAAATCAAGGATGCATTTGTAGAATTTGTTGAAAACGTGCCGTTTTATGGCGCCGCAATTATGTGCCTTGATCATCCAGAGGTGCAGGCGATTTTGCCAAAGATACGTGACCGCCGGATCATAACATATGGTTTTTCTGCGCAAGCCGATGTACGCGGAGAGAACGTCGTTTCGTTTCCCGGTGGCAATCGTTTTGATGCCGTCATCCGCGCGCGCGATGGATCGCAACGTACGATAGTTGGAATTGAACTTCCCATGCCGGGCCGCCACAATGTGCAAAATGCTCTATCTGCCGTTGCCGTTGGCCTAGAAATGGGGATGGATGATGCGCAGGTGCAATCCGGCTTTAGCAAATTTACAGGAGTAAAACGCCGCTTCACCAAAGTAGGTGAGGTAGACGGCGTTACCATAATCGACGATTACGGCCATCACCCCGTTGAAATTAAGGCTGTATTATCTGCTGCACGTGAAGGTGCAAATGGACGCGTAATCGCCGTAGCACAGCCGCACAGATATACGCGATTGCGTGACCATATGGACGAGTTTCAACAGGCGTTTAATGATGCCGATATCGTATTCATTACTCCCGTCTACACCGCTGGAGAAACCGCTATTGAGGATGTGGATTCCGAGGCTTTGGTCAAGGGGCTAAAGGACCGCGGTCACCGCAGCGCGAGTAACGTTAATGATGCCAAAAGTTTAGCTAAGCAGCTGGCTGATATCGTGCAGCCTGGCGATATGGTTGTGTGCCTTGGCGCAGGGGATATCACTAAATGGGCAGCAGGGTTAGCCAGTGATATTGCAGAGGCGCGGACGTGAGCGCCGCCGACGTATATCATATTTTGCCCGATGCAGTGGTTGGTGCTTTGCCAAAACCTGCTGGAAAGATCACGCATAATGCGCCGCTTGCACCATTGGTGTGGTTCAAATCTGGCGGTAATGCAGAGATATTATTTGAGCCCAAGGATACCAAAGATTTGCAAGCATTTATGCGCGATCTGGATCCGGCGGTTACCGTATGGCCGCTTGGCCTTGGATCAAACCTGATTGTGCGTGATGGCGGCGTACCGGGCGTTACCGTGAGGCTGGGTAAAGCATTTGCCAAAGTGGAGCGTATCGATGATTTTACTTTGCGATGCGGCGGCGGGGCATCGGGGATATTGGTTTCATCCACTGCGCGCGATGCAGGCATAGCCGGATTAGAATTCCTGCGGGGTATTCCAGGAACCGTGGGCGGTTTCGTGTGCATGAACGGAGGCGCTTACGGACGTGAGGTGCAGGATATTTTGCTTGAATGTGAGGTAATCCTTCGTAACGGTGACCTAATTACACTATCGTTGGCACAGCTTGGTTACACGTACCGCCATAGCGTGTTGCCTTGCGGCGCAGTTGTTACCGGCGCGGTTTTGCGCGGAGTTAGCGGCGATCCAAAAGTTATTGGCGCAGAGATGAACCGTATCGCAGCACAGCGCGAGGCATCACAGCCGCTGCGGTCTAAAACGGGCGGTTCGACATTTAAGAACCCTGATGGTTATAAGGCATGGCAGCTGGTGGAAGACGCAGGATGCCGCGGCTTACAAATTGGCGGCGCACAGGTTTCGGAAAAGCATACAAACTTCTTATTGAATACAGGCGCTGCGACCAGCGCTGATATCGAAGAATTGGGCGAAGAGGTTCGCAGGCGCGTAATGGCAAAATCGGGCATTGACCTGCAATGGGAAATACAAAGAGTGGGAAATGCAGCGTGAGTAAAATAGCGTGAGCATACCTATCCATGTTGCAGTATTGATGGGCGGATGGTCCAATGAACGTGCCGTATCGCTAATGAGCGGTAATGGCGTGGCTGACGCGCTCGAACAAGTAGGTTATAAAGTAACGCGCATAGATATGGACCGAAATGTCGCGGCGCGGCTTACCGAAGTAAATCCCGATGTTGTGTTTAATGCACTGCACGGTGTTCCTGGAGAAGATGGCAGCGTACAGGGTATGCTTGATTTGATGGGAATAAAGTACACGCATAGCGGTATGGTTGCATCAGTGATTGCGATTGATAAAGAGCTCACCAAACAGCGGCTGGTTCCGGCGGGGATACCCATGCCAAAAGGAACAATAGTTCGTTCAGAGACATTGTTCGCCGCCGATCCGCTTCCCCGGCCCTATGTGTTGAAACCAATAAACGAAGGCAGTTCGGTTGGCGTGGCGATTGTAACGGACGGCGGCAATTATAGTAATCCGATATCGCGCGATACCGCTGGGCCATGGCAGGATTTTGAGACGTTACTGGCCGAGCCATTTATCAAAGGGCGCGAGCTAACCTGCGCGGTGTTGAGCGACAGGGCGCTGTGTATCACTGAGCTGAAACCTAAAAGCGGGTTTTATGATTTTGATGCCAAATATACAGACGGCATGACCGATCATATTTGTCCGGCCGAAATCCCAGCAGATATCGCCGAGTATATGATGGACCTTGCCTTGCGCGCGCACAGATTGCTTGGATGCAAAGGTGCGTCGCGCACTGATTTTCGCTGGGACGATGAATTGGGCAAAGACGGCGTGTTCGTTCTGGAAACCAACACGCAGCCGGGCATGACATTGCTAAGCCTAGTGCCCGAGCAAGCCAAGCATGTAGGCATTAGCTATGCAAAGCTGGTTGATATAATTGTGAAAGAAGCCTTGGCATGAGGCAGGCAGCATAATGAGCACAACAACAACGCGCAGGAGTGCAAAGCGCAAGGCAAGTGGCACAAGAAACAGCAGCAATAAACAAAAAGTGCGGCGGTTGTCATGGTTCGACAGATTTCTGCGCACGCTTCCGTTTTCAGAAGACGAAATCCGGCGCGGATTTACTTGGATCGTTATGGCAGGTGTAGCCATAATATTGATCATCGCGGCGCGCGCTTTCGGTCTTGGCGACGCAGCGTACCACGAATATTCCGACTTAGCCGCCAAGGCTGGCTTTGAAGTAAAGAGCGTTGAAACAAGCGGCATGGAACGTAGTGATCAATTGCAGATTTATAAGTTAACCACATCGCAGATGGACCTGTCCATGCCAATGGTTGACCTTGAAAAAATACGTAGTGACCTGATGAAAAATGGCTGGGTTAAAGAAGCGCGAGTGACCCGGCGTTTGCCCAGTACCCTTGTTGTGGAAATCACTGAGCGCAATCCAGCTGCGGTGTGGCAGCGCGGCGGCACATTGTCGCTGATTGATGATCAGGGCGTCGTGCTGCAAAATGTGCCTGCTGGAAAAACGGCTGGCCTGCCTATGCTAAACGGCGAGGGTGCCAATAAACAGGCGGTAGCGTTGTCCGAGTTAATTAATCAGGCACCTTCGTTAAAGCCGCAAATTGCAGGCGCAAGCTGGATAGGCAATCGCCGCTGGGATTTTACATTTAAGACAGGTGAAACATTATCATTACCCGAAGGTGAAGTCGCCGCGGCAAAAGCATTGCTTAACTTTGCACGTATGGACGGGATACAGCGGTTGCTAGGCCGAGATATCATTCATTTTGATTTGCGGGATCCATCAAGAATGTATTTGCGAAAAACTCCCAAAATCGAGCCAAAGTCTGATATAGAAGAACCAGAAAAGAAATCGGGGCAGAAAACATCCGATGCAAAAGATAAGGTTTCGGCATGACAACGGCGCGCGTTGAAAAAATAATTTCTGCTATCGATATCGGATCGTCAAAAGTCTCGGCGCTTATTGCCGGCAAAACAGATACGGGCGAATTGATTGCACTTGGCACAGGCCAGCGCGAAAGCAGAGGCGTGGTGCGCGGCTGCATCGCTGATATTGAACAAGCCGAACTGTCGGTTCGCCATGCGGTTGAACAAGCCGAGCGTATTGCAGGCGTAAATATTGACCGCGTGTGGGTAGGTATATCGGCAGGCGGACTGGACAGCATGCTTGCCCCTGTTGAAATTGAACTAGGCGGAGATCGTATCGAACAGGACGATATAACCGAACTGCTTCAGGCGGGCCGAGCGAATTTAGACACCGGCGGTAAAGCCGCGCTACATGTTCAGCCAACATTATATTCGCTTGATGGGGTAGGCGGCGTTGCCAATCCCATCGGTTTGCATGCCGACCGATTAGGCGTTGATATCCATGTCGTGCTTGCGGATCCTTCGCCTGTGCGCAATTTGGATAAAACTGCACGTGCCGCGCACCTTGAGGTCGAGTCTGTTGTTGTTTCGCCCATTGCCGCAGGTCTGGCCTGCCTGACGTTGGAAGAGCGCGAGCTTGGCGTGGCTCTTGTGGAAATGGGCGCGTCGATTACCAATGTGTCGGTATTTATCGGAGGGATGCTTGTTGGGCTGGAAACAATTCAACAGGGCGCATCGGACATTACCGATGATATCGCATCTGCATTCGGTATGCGCCGTGCGCAGGCGGAACGGCTGAAATGCTATTATGGATCCGCGCTGTCCACACCGCGGGATCATCAGGATGTTTTGGATGTAGGTAAAGAAGACGGAGATAGTGCCGAAGATAATAATGTTGTGCGGGTCACAAAGGCGCAGTTGAACGCGGTCATATTTCAACGAATTGATAAAATCGTGTCTGAAATTGGGAGTGTATTAAAAGGTTTCGGGTTTGCCGGACCCGCAGGCCATCAAATCGTGTTGACGGGCGGCGGTGCAGAATTGAAAGGCATTGCCGAACATGTACAAGCAGCATTAGGCCGCGCGGTTCGAATTGGCAGGCCATCTGGTGTTGCGGGCATTCCCGAAGCACATAGCGGGCCCGCATTTACCACGCTTGTTGGGCTAATTCGGTATGCGGCATCAGATCCAGTCGACCTGAAAGGACAGTTCGATAAAGACAATGTGTTTGCAGGTGCAGGCATGCCAAGCCTGTATGAAAGGATAAAAAGGGCAATCAGAGAGAATTTTTAGGCGCATTGAAGCAGTTTGGTTAATTTTTCAGGTGTTTTAACGGCAATTTTGTGCCAATGACACTTAACTTTTATTACGTGCCGTTTTGGCAAGGGGGTTTGTTATTATGAGCATCAATATCGGTCCACCAATGGTTGACGAATTGAAACCAAAGATCGCAGTCATTGGTGTTGGCGGTGCGGGCGGCAATGCCGTAGCCAACATGATTAAGGCAAATGTAGAAGGCGTAGATTTTATCGTAGCCAATACAGATGCGCAGGCGTTGAATTCGTCTGCTGCGGAATACCGCATTCAACTGGGCCCTGAAATCACACAAGGCCTTGGTGCAGGTTCGCGTCCTGAGGTTGGCCGTGCTGCCGCAGAAGAAACAATTGAGCTTGTGAAGACAGCTTTGAACGGTGC
>JAYWFI010000165.1:0-10581 GCA_043778865.1 Sphingomonadales bacterium | reverse complement strand
AAAGTTGCAGGTCCAATGCGCCGGTCCACTGCAATATCCGCGTAATCACTGGCACTGCGATTAAGTGCATTTAGCGCACGCTGCAAAAAAACTGTTGCCGTTCCAGTACCCATGTTGATACCTGTATCAAACAGTTCAGACGCAAGAGCAGGAGTGTGCTCATATATTTTGGCAAAGCCAGGCGATATCCAATATAGCCGTTTGTATATTGCCGCCGCCTCACTTTGAGGCAGCGCACGCATATCGCCCAGATACCCTTGCTGCCGCGCAACAGCCTCGGTAATTCCCCATTTGGTAGGTCCGCCGCGATCACTCGGATGATTGACATAACCGCCTTCACGATCAATCACGTCTTCGATTAATTCATCTATAGCTTTTGTATTCATAGTAACCTCACTTTCCCTATTAAATAACCATATAGGTTTCTTGTAGGAAAGTGCTATTATATAGAATTACACTTTGGTGTCGGCATTAAGGCCTACCGGCTACATTTTGGCTTCAGCAGACATTATTATTTGGCCATCCTTGCTCTGCGCTATTAACGTTACCGCGTTACCTTCTGCTTTGTATGCAAAATGTAGCGGCTCGCCAGCAAACGCAGGTGACCGCGCGCGCATTGAAAATTGCTTTAGCGTGTTGGGTCCAAACGCCTGCGCGGCTGTATCAAGCAGTAACGTAGCGATAAGCGGGCCATGAACGACAAGGCCGCGATAACCCTCTTTATCGATGGTATAAGGGCGGTCATAATGAATACGGTGACTGTTAAAAGTAAGTGCAGAATAGCGAAATAATAATGCCTCAGACGGTACCAATGTGCTGCGTTTATGCCAGTTTGAAACATCGATAGTTTCTTTGTTTGCCGCTGTGGCTATGACCTTCGCTATGGCTGTGGCTGCCGAAGTTGCGGGCGCCTCACGGTAAACGAGTGTCTGTTCTTCCGTGATAGATACTATGCCATCCGCCATGGTTTCATGTTTCATAGTGACAAAAATCAACAATCCGCTGCCCCCATTTTTTTCAGTAATTGCAGCGATAGTTGATCGGCGCGTAACGGTGGCACCTAAAATCAGCGGGCTATGAAACGTTACATCACTTGCTGCCCACATACGGCGGGGCAGGGGAATGGGCGGCATAAACCCGCCGCGTAATGGATGTCCGTCTGTGTCCAGTTGCGCGGTCGCTGCACTGGGAAGGCACAAGCACCAGTGGATACCTTGCGGCGCAGTGCTGCCCATTTGTTCGCTGTCTATTGTTGCGCGGAACCGGTCAAGCAAACCCGGCGTCAAGATATCGGATTGTTCCTGAGTTTGGCCGATCCATTTGTCCCATTTGCTCATCAGTAGCTCCTTGGCATACCGAGCACATGTTCCGCCACATAGGACAGGATCATATTCGTGCTGATGGGAGCAACTTGATACAGCCGCGTCTCGCGAAACTTGCGCTCAATGTCATATTCGGCGGCAAAGCCAAAACCGCCATGCGTTTGGATACAGGCTTCACCCGCTGCCCAGCTGGCTTCGGCGGCAAGCATTTTAGAAAGGTTGGCTTCTTCGGCGCAATTTTCGCCGGCTTCATATTTGCGCAGGCCTTCGTGCACCAGTAATTCGGCGGCACGCATTTGCGCATAAGCGCGTGCTATTGGAAACTGGACACCTTGGTTTTGGCCAATAGGGCGGCCAAATAATACGCGGTCCTTGGCATAACTGGCCGCTTTGTGGATAAACCATTTGGCATCACCGATGCATTCTGCGGCGATCAACAAGCGTTCGGCATTCATGCCCGACAGGATATATCTAAAGCCCTGTCCTTCTTCGCCAATTAGGTTGGCGGCAGGTATGCGCATATCTTCAAAGAAAACCTCGGTGGTTGAATGGTTCATCATGGTTTCTATCGGGCGTATGGAAAGGCCGTTGCCTTTTGCTTCATTCACATTGACGAGGAAGACAGACAGTCCATCGGTTTTTTTTGCGACCTGATCGCGCGGTGTGGTTCTGGCAAGTAGCATCATAAGATCGGAGTGTTCGATCCGGCTCGTCCAGATTTTCTGTCCGTTCACGATATATTGGTCGCCGTCACGGATTGCGGTCGTACGCAGCGCGAGCGTGTCTGTGCCGCTGGTAGGTTCGGTCACGCCAAAGGCTTGCAGGCGTAGCTGTCCCGATGCAATCTTGGGCAGATATTCTGCTTTTTGTGTATCTGATCCATGCCGAAGTAGTGTGCCCATAATATACATTTGTGCATGACACGCCCCGCCATTGCATCCTTGCAGTTGGATTTCCTCCAATATTGCGGCGGCGCCCGATATGGATAAACCTGCGCCGCCATATTCCTGCGGGATTAATGCAGCTAAGTACCCCGCATCACTAAGTGCGGTAACAAATTCGGTTGGATATGCGCGGTCACGGTCTTTGGCACGCCAGTATGCTCCGGGAAACTGTTGACATAATTTAGCGACCTCATCGCGTATGGCGGAGTAATCGTGCGTTTCGTCTATCATATTGCAGCCTCAAATATCGCAGCGATGCCTTGGCCGCCGCCGATACACATTGTTTCTAGACCATATTTGCCCTTACGCCGTTTTAATTCGCGCGTTAACCCCGCCAGAATGCGCCCTCCTGTTGCACCTATGGGATGACCAAGCGAAATGCCGGAGCCGTTGACATTGAGTATTTCGTGGCGGCTATCCTCATCGCTCCAGCCCCAGGCTTTTAGCACTGCCAAAACTTGCGGTGCAAATGCTTCGTTTAGTTCGATGAGATCAATGTCTTTCCAGCCAAGTTTGCTACGTGCAAAAAGCCGTTCAACCGCAGGAACAGGGCCGATCCCCATGCGTGAAGGCTCGCAGCCAGCTGCGGCCCAGCTGTGGAACCAAGCCGCCGGTTCAAGCCCAAGTTCTTGCAACTTATCTTCTGCCACTACAAGGCATGCGGCGGCGGCATCATTTTGCTGGCTGGCATTACCCGCAGTGACGACGCCGCCTTCAAGCGGGCGCAGCGCGGCCAATGTCTCGGCGGTCACGTCTGCTCTAAAGCCTTCATCTTTGGTAAAAATCATGGGTTCGCCGCGTCGCTGCGGAACTGTCACGGGCACAATCTCGTCATCGAATAATCCATTATCCCAAGCGGCTGCGGCGCGCGCGTGGCTGCGCGCGGCATAGGCATCACACCGCGCGCGGCTAATATTATAATCATTTGCCAGATTTTCGGCAGTTTCGATCATACCGCTAATGACTCCAAAACGTTCGGGCGGCTGCGACATAATCCGGCCGCGGGTCAACCTGTCGTGTAGCGTAACATTGCCGGCACGAACGCCGCCGCGCAGGTCAGTTGTGTAATGCTCAACGTTTGACATGCTTTCCACGCCGCCTGCGACCACGATATCGGCGGCACCTGTTTGCACCATCATAGCGGCGTCGATAACAGATTGTAGCCCCGATCCGCAGCGGCGGTCCAATTGATATCCCGGCACCGAAATCGGCAATCCTGCGGCAAGTGCAGACCAACGGGCAATACACGGCGCCTCGGCATTGCTGTATCCTTGGGCAAATATAACATCGTCAATACGCGACGGATCAATACCTGTGCGGTCCATCAAACCGCGAAGGATCACGGCTCCTAATTCACCTGCATTAACGCTAGCAAAGCTACCTAAAAATTTGCCAACAGGCGTTCGTAATGGTGAAACAATGGCAGCACGGCGCAGCGTCATTTGTCATTTCCTTTTGGAGGTATTCCGATGATGCCCTTTGCGTAAAGCGCACCTATCATTGCTACGGTAAGCCCTAAGCGGTCTGCTAATATCTCTTCGCTGTTTGCGCCCAGCAATGGCGCAGAAACAGGAGCGCCGCGTTCGATTTGCGGTACCGTGGCGATCGCACCTGCCGCAGGATAATCAAATCCGCTGGGGTTACTTGCCTTACCAAATATTGGATTATTACCAACTAACACTGGATCATGTGCGGCCTGATACATCGTTTGATAGGATCCATAGCATGCGCCCACTTTGTCAAATGCAACTCTTAACTCAGCGTAATTCCATTGCTTAATACTGCTTTCCACTAAAGGATAAAGCACATCGCGATGCTGAAAACGCACGCCCTCGTCACGGTTAAAATGAACGCCTCGCTCTGTTTCGATTGCCGCAATTTCGTCTGTAATGTTCAGCACCTTGATTAGTCCCGCCCATTGGCGCGGTGTAATCGCCATTACCATCAGCCGTATTCCATCACGCGTAACAAAATCGCGGCCAAACGCGCCGTAAACGCTATTGCCCAGCCGCTCGCGGTCTGCACCTGTATACAATACCTCGGCGAGTGATCCCAAATTTGACGCAGTACCAATTGCAACATCAGAAAGCGGAATACGAACCTCTTGACCGCCGCCTGTTGCCGTGCGGTGATGCAGCGCGGCCATCATTGCAAACGCGGCATATGCCCCTGTCAAAAGATCCCAAGCAGGCAGAACATGATTGACAGGGCCGGGACCATCACCTGTTAAGCCAGGATAACCCACCGCTGCATTTACCGTGTAATCCAAAGCCGGGCTGCCGTCTGCCATACCCATAATTCTTACACTGATCAGGTCGGCGCGCCGCGCGCTCAATGCGTTATGCGCCAAAAAGCCATCTACGGGAAAATTGGTAATAAACTGCCCCGTCTTACAAACAAGCTCTTGCAGCAATTCACGGCCTTCTGGTGCGTTTAAATTTAGCGCTACAGATTTTTTCGCACGGTTAAGGTTTTCCCAATACAGGCTGACGCCTTCTTTGGTTTTTGGCCAGCGATTGTAATCGGGGCCGCCGCCAATCTGATCCACGCGAATAACCTCTGCGCCCATTTGCGCCATGTATAATCCAGCAGACGGCGACGCGACAAATGATGATGCCTCAATAACTGAAATTCCATTTAGCAGCGGATACATATGTTAGGTATTGCTCCCATATTCGCGGAGCATATTCTTCGCTATTTGCAGCTGTAAGATCTGAGTAGTGCCTTCATAAATGCGGTAAAGGCGGCTATCACGATAAAAGCGCTCTGCATCATATTCGGCCAAATATCCCGCACCGCCATATATCTGAACAACGCGGTCGGTAACGCGGCCGCACATTTCAGAGGCAAATACTTTGGCCGCAGCCGCCTGACGCAGCACTTTTTCACCCATGTCTGCCCGGCGGCAGGCATCGTCCAACATGCATTCAGCCGCGTAAATCTCAATCTCGCTATCGGCGAGCATTTGCTGGATTAGCTGAAAATTCGCTATTGGCTCGCCAAATGCCTTGCGCTCTGTGGCATAACGTACGGCACAATCAAGCGCGCGGCGGGCATAACCAGTCGCTGCAGAGCCAACAGATAGCCGCCCGTTATCAAGGCTCTGCATAGCTGTCACAAAACCCTTGCCCTCGTGACCGCCAAGCAGCGCATCGCCCATTACATGCACATCCTCCATAATAATATCGGCGATTTGCGATCCAGCTTGCCCCATTTTCTTGTCAGATTTACCAACGGTAATCCCAGGCGTATCCATCGGCACCAAAAATGCAGAAACATGTGCGTTCTTAGGTAGCGGGGCTTTGTTCGTTCTTGCCATTATCAGTGCGACATCTGCAAATGGAGCATTTGTGATGTAGCGCTTTGTTCCATTCAACACATAGCCATTACCCGATCTTACGGCCATCGTCTGCATAGCGGCGGAGTCTGATCCAGAGCCTGGCTCAGTAAGCCCGAATGAAGCGATTTCACCAGCGGCAAGGCGCCGCAACCAATGCGCTTTTTGTTGCGCCGTACCTCCTTTTAATATTGCCGAGCATACCATGCCGATATTGATCGATATAATTGAACGGTAACACGGCATTGCATAAGCAAGCTCGCGCACTGTCAGGCAGTATTGGCTGGTATTCATTCCGGCTCCGCCATATTCTTCGGGTATCGTAATCCCAAACAACCCCATATCGCGCATCTCAGCCATAATATCATCAGGGATGCGGTCCGCTTCGATGACTTGCACTTCTGCCGGGATCAACTTTGCACGCACATACTTTTTCAATTGTACGATGAATTGGTCGAAACTTGCGGGATCCATGCCTGACATAGTTTGAGCTTTCTATTTGGCAAAAAATAAGAAGTTAAGCAGAGAAGTTTGCTTATCTGCTTTGTGCAACCAGCCACATTGTTTTGCAAACAATGATCACCAAAAGCAATTTTGCAAAGATAAAATTTTTTCGTGTGTGTACCGGCACCTGCATACAGGATGATCTACATATCTAACGCTTAACTTGCTGAAGACACTATCTGCCGAATAGTCTCGCGTAAAACATCTTTGCGGATTTTGCCAGACGCCGTGCGGGGCAGGGTATCTGTAAATTCTGTGTGTTCAGGATACTTCTGCTTCGCCAGTCCCGATTGTCCAATATGCTGCAACAGGTTTTCTGCGGTAAGATCATGGCCGTCACGGCGCACCACAAATACGCAAACTCCCTCACCCAACCGGTCATGCGGCATCGCAACAACAGCGCAGTCCGCCACGGCGGGATGGGATAGCAGCGCGTCCTCAATCTCTTTTGCGCTGATATTTTCACCGCCGCGAATAATCAGATCCTTTTTTCGGCCAGTGATCGTAAGGCCGCCTGCGGGTAACAGCATACCCAAATCGCCTGTCTTGAAAAATCCGTCCTCGGTCAATGCTTCACGGGTTTGCTGGGGATCGGCATAGCCCATAAACATCGATGGCCCGCGCGCAAGTATCTCGCCTTCGGAGCCATCTGGCACGTCGTTCATTGCTTCATCGACAATCCGCACTTCATAATCGATTACTTGGCCGTCTGTCTCGGCGGCGTTATCTGGATCAAATTCTGCCGAGAAACCTTGCGTGACGAGCGGCACTTCTGAACTACCATAGACACGAAAAGCACACGGATTTGCAAAACTGTGATTGGCGGCTTTCACAAGGTCGCTGGGAACCGCCGCGCCGCCGCATGCAAAGCGTTTGAAACTGGGCAATGTCTTTCCGGTTTGCACCGCCAATTCGGCCAGCTCCTTTAGGAACGGCGTTGCTGCAACGGTGGAGGCGATGTTGTAACGCTCGATTAGGTCAATGGCATCCTGCGCATTCCAACTTTCCATCAAAATCGTACGTGCGTTGATCAGGAACGGTTTCTCAAGCCCGCCGCTATACCCGCTGATATGGGTGACAGGCGACGGCATTAGAGTGATTTCAGGAAGCGTAAGATTGGCATGCACCGCGCTCACTTTGGCTACCCGCGCTAGGGTGTTATGCGAATGCAAAACCGCCTTGGGGTGTCCGGTTGTGCCCGATGTATACAATAGCAACTTAATCGAATTGGGGTCCACTACAGGCAGAGCGGTGTGCAACGCGCGCCCGCCCTCAACCAGATGCTCATACGCCAATTCATTTTGGGAAAGCGCGCGCTCACCGTGCCGCACATAAACGACATGCTGTAAATCAGGCAGGTCGGGCCGGATCCGGCCGGCCATCGCGGCATAATCGAAATTACGGAATGTTTCTGCGACGAAAAACACCTTTGCCCGGCAATCCGCCAGCATATGGCGTACCTCTGCGTCTCGGTAGATGGTAACAATGGGGTTGATTACGAACCCGCCCAGTGCCGCCGCTAGATTGATAACGGCGGCCTCAACCCAATTGGGCGTTTGGAAACTAATAACATCGCCGGCGCAAAGCCCCATCGCCATCAGGCTGCGCGTCAGGGCCTCGGCATCTGACAGCATCCCGCGATACGTTGGCTGCGACGGATCATTTGGGAAAACGACGGTATCCGGCATATCATTTGCCCTTACCCGCGCCCAATCGGCGATTGTTTTGTCCTCCCACAGACCCGCTTGTTGGAACGCCATCATATGCGGCGGCAATGTGGGCGTTGCAGGCATTATCGTTCCTCTCATTTGTTACTACGCAAGTTACTTAAGCTGCCTGCGCCGCTTTCCAATCGCGTTTGATCTTTTTGGCCAGTGACCATTTATGCACCTCGGTTGGGCCATCATAAATTCGAAACGCACGGATTTCGCGAAACACCTGTTCTACGATTGTTTTGTCGGTGATGCCGGTTCCGCCCATCACCTGAACACATTTATCGGCGATCCGCATCAATGCTTCGGAAACCGCAACCTTGGCCATTGAGCTTTCGGCGGTACCAAGCGATCCGGAGTCCAAAACGTCGGCGCACCAATCAATCATCAATTCCGCTTGCTTTATATCAATTAAATTTTCAGCCAGCATAAATCCTACGCCTTCATGATCAACTAGGGCTTTGCCAAATGCGTTGCGCGTGTTGGCGTAATCTGCCGCGATTTCATTGGCGCGAATGCAGCTGCCAAGCCAGCGCATACAATGCGATAACCGGGCGGGCGAGAGCCGGACCTGGGCATATTTGAACCCTTCACCCGCCAGCCCTAACATCTGGTCTGCTGGTACCCGCAAATTGGTTATGGTGAGCGTGGCATGGCCGCCGGGCATTGAGCTGTCGATCGTATTGGGAATATGATCGATCTGTATTGCTGGATCAGGCAGGTCGATCAAGAACATGCAGGCACCTTCTTCTGCTTTTGCCATAACGATACCAACCTTTGCGCCCTGAATGCCGGTAATGAATGTCTTGCGGCCATTAATGACCCAATGATTGCCGTCCAGCTTACAAGTCGTTTGCATCATGGACGGATCCGATCCTGCGCCGCCTTCGCTTGCGGGCTCGGTCATTAAAAATGCAGAGCGGCAGCGGCCTTCCACAAGCGGAGCCAAAAAACGCGCTTTGATTTCCGGGCTACCTACTTTGCCGAGCAGGTACATATTGCCTTCATCAGGGGCCATAGTGTTGACCGCCAGCGGACCCAGCGGAGATAGCCCCGACATGCGCAGCACATACGCCGTTTCCCGCTGTGTTAAATGCCCACCATCGGCAAGAATATGCGGCGTCAACACGCCTGCTGCGCGTGCCAGCTCTCGCATTTCGTAAACTAGTTCGTCGGCCGGTGCGCCGTGATGATCGCGGCGCAGGTCACTTTCATAGGGAATGACGACGCCGCGAACAAAGGCTTCAACCTTTGAACCAATGCCTAAAGCGCGCGAAGAAAGGGTAATATTCATAGGGATTGTCCGTCATATATATTGCACACCGCAGCATAGCACGTATGCAGAAACACAAAAATGGTCTGCATGTATTGCTGCTTACGATGATTATAAATACTAGCAAATATTAGGCTGTAGACGTTTAATAATACATGCGATCACAATCTGATTTTGTAGCCCGGCATTGTATCCCATACATTGCTACTATAAGGTTAAGATATAATAAAGTGGGGACTGAATTTGTGAATTGGACTTTGGACAACATCCGAATATTACTGGAGAAAGTGACTATCCGCGATGCCGACGATATTCACAAGGCCGCTATTGCGTTAAATGAGTCCTCTATTGAACTTGGTTTCAAGCCTGCGATTTCTGCTGACATCGCCTCCAAAAATCAGATTATCGATGCCGATGGTTCTATCATCAACGCCGATATATTTGGCTGGGTCGATGATGGTCAGCGTTGGTGGGAGGATTCCCGGCTTGCGCTAAAATCTTTCTTGCCGCGTGCCTGCCGCTACGAATGCGAACCTTTTTGGTGTAATGCAGATGGCTTTAACACCCGATGGCGCAATAAATATTTGGAAGGCATTAAACTCAAGGATTTTGAGCAGTTTGTTTTTGCCAAAGCTACGATAGTCGTTCCTGTACATTTATCATTCGGGCAAATTGGTGCGGCTAGTTTTATGCCGCTGGATGCAGACAAGCGCGATTTGGCAGATGATTTTGAAAAGCATGGTGATGTACTGGGGCAAATATCTCGCCGCTTTATTGCCAGCTATGTGGCGGCAATGCGGACTTCGCAATGGATACCATCAAATTGCGCGCTTTCAAAACGAGAGGTCGAATGTTTGCATTGGGCAGCTATCGGTAAAACGGACCGGGAGGTGAGCGAAATCCTAACCCTAAGCCACGCAACGGTGAGGTATCATCTGCAAAGAGCAGGCGAAAAGCTAAACGCTGTAAACAGGAGCCAAGCCGTGTTTAAGGCCGGACAACTTGGGTTTTTGGGTTCAGCTTCTTAGGTTGCTGATTAAATCGACGCCCCGCCATCAACGCGGAATTCTGCGCCTGTTGTAAACCCGGACTCATCTGTTGCAAGGTAGGTTGCAAGCGCCGCGACTTCTTCGGGTTTGCCAATACGGCCAATGGGGTGAACCGAAACCCAGTGCGCATAAAGCGCATCACGCTCAGGCGTTTGCTGCAACACCTTTTCAAGAATGGCCGTATGAATTACGCCAGGATGAATGCTATTGCACCGTATGCCATACCCCGCATTGGCACAGTGCAAGGCAACCGATTTGGTCAACATGGTGATCGCTGCTTTTGCGCTACTGTAGGCCGCAAGGTCCGCGCCAGCGCGAACACCAGCCAATGACGACATATTTATAATCGATCCGCCGCGCGCCTTCATGGCCTTGATTGCATGCTGACATCCCAAAAATACACTGACGGTATCGGTTTCAAATTCGCGGCGAAACTGTTC
>JAYWFI010000164.1:0-8255 GCA_043778865.1 Sphingomonadales bacterium | reverse complement strand
CTGGTGGCCATTAGATCTCATTAATCGGACGTATTCCAAGAAACCAAGCTCAACGAGCTTAGGATGCACAGGCACCATCCGCTCGCTTTCATTGTTCTTTAACCTTCGCAACGAGTTATGACGCATATGAATATAGGGTATTGGAGCTTCGTCGTAGACGTCAGCTACAGCCAAGCCAGCTTCTTCACTTGGCCGAGCGCTGAGATTCAGTCCCAACAAGGGTCCGAAGTATGCGCCGTCATGGATCACCTCGTCCCCAGAGTGGAAACGGTTATTGATGCCAAGACAACCTGCATGAACTGGGCCGGAGGTAAGCTGGATAAAGGTTGGCCGATCCCAATTGGGACGTCGTTCATGAGGTTTACGCGGGTCCGAGCGTTTTAGCTGTTTGCGGGTTTGGCGAAGATCTTTGCAGCTAACAGAGAGCACCTTGTAGCCCTGTCCGGCCGCGCCAACGACAACCGCGCTGAACCAAGTAAAATGCTTGTTACGCGTAACCCCCGCCAAGCCGGTCCGCTGTTTGCGCAAGGCTCGTTCTTCGTCTGTTTCGTCATCCGGATTGACCGGCGGCACGACTGACTTCAATGCGGCGGCAAACCCGCCCTGCCCCTCCACCATATAATGGTTGTAACGTTTTGGGAGCTTGGTCATCAGGTCTGACATGGCGGCGACGTGATGCTGCGCAACTTCCGAAAACCGGATATCGCCGTTCGCCTCTATGAACAGATTTACACTCGCCTGAATTTCCTTGCCGCGCTTCTGGTCCCATTTCCCTTCATTTATCTTTGCCTCAATTACCTTAGTCGCGACGACACTGAACACATCGTCCAACAAAGTGCTACTAATAGGTTGGAGATTCTCTGTTGGCTGGGCCGTAGTTGGGGGCGATACGTTAGCGGCGCCCGCGGGCAAATCCAGTCGCGCCGACTCCAAATCCATGTATTTCATAATTTCGGTTTCAGGCAGATCAAAGGGGCCGTGAAACCGCTTTGTTGCTTCGAAACAAGCCTTCGCCATAGCCGCAACTGCAACAATGCGCGTCTGGTTGATTTGGCGCTTTGTAAACGGTAAACCGACCTGTTTTAAATGGAGGGCAATTTTGCCATCGCTCACCGGAGCGCGCGTCTCATATACGTCGATCGTATTTAAGACGTCGAGGATCGCCTCGGAGCTGTGCCCATCTTTCTGCATTGCGTTAATGACAACGGACTTTGACGGCATATATCCTACCGCAGTGTAAAAGGCACACATAAGGGCATGCGCTCGATTGATGCGGTCATGATAAGGCGATGGGTAAGACATTCGATCGCCAATAATCCGGTCGAGCGCATCCTCTGAAAAGTATTTGTAAAAGCGCACCTGGTCACTCGCACCGATATTAAGATTCAACACGTCTATAGCTCCATCCATGGCGCTTTCGAGCCGGATGGTGCGGTGGCGTGCAGTCACCGCACAGCCCGTTCGCAAGCTGATACGGACTAGTATAGGATGATTTGCGCTCATTCGGAACCGGGGCTGCCAGCGCCACCACCACCAGCGCCCGCGAATATAACAGCTAGCGGACATGGCGTTTACCGCCTGAGGCACAAAGTGCGCACAATTTAGTGCACAAAACTAGACACAAAACCCGAATCTGATTCGAGACCAATTTCCGCCTCCTAACAAGAATGGCGGTTTTCCGTGCTTTTTAATCAGTCTTTGTGAAAAATGGTCGGGGAGACAGGATTCGAACCTGCGACCCTCTGGTCCCAAACCAGATGCGCTACCAGGCTGCGCCACTCCCCGACTTTACACTTGTTACTGCTTAGCAAAAAGAAACGCAAAGCAAAACCGCTTGGGCGATCAACTTTTATTGGCAGACTTACTTTTTCCACCAAAACACATTAGCTCTGTAGCTGCAGATAAAGTGGTGGGCCCGGAGGGATTCGAACCCCCGACCTAGCCGTTATGAGCGGCCAGCTCTAACCAACTGAGCTACAGGCCCACTAAGCCTTATGTTTCGCTGTTCACAGCAGTGTGCCGATAGCGGATGCGTATAGCAGCTGGCAAGTCCAATTCGGTGAATGCTCATGATCACATTTATTTTTTTGGCATCAGAGCAGTCTTAATCTCGCCAACTTGAATTGGATTAACGCCGCGTAACGAAAGATGCGCAAAAACACCGTGCCACCAATCGTATAACCGCTCCAAATCGCTTGAGGTTCTTACATAATCGGTATGTCCCGGCTCAAGTGAGGGCGAATGAAACGAGAAGTTTAATATTCCAACATTCTGGGCAAGAGCGCAATCGATGCCTTCGATCGCTTTGTTCAATGGAATTCCCTCGGGTGTCAAAGCGATGCGTTCCAGCAATCCTGTTCGCGACAACACCGATCTGGATGTTTGCGATGACATTAACTCACCGTAAAGCTTCGCTCCAAAACTACTTAAGCCTCCGCTAAACACTGTGGTGACAGGTAACTCCAAGACATCGGATAACAGCCAATATGGGTTTAACGAAGCCGTTGCATAATTGGGACCGCCCTCCGGTGAATAATCAAAATGTGTTCGAACAGAGCTATCAATCGCAACACCCAATTTAGCCAACATATGCCAAGTATTTAGCCCCGCACCATAACGGCCAGCGCGATAAATATCGGGGCTAACGCCTACATTTGCGACTATCATGGCATGCAGAGTGCTCAGCTTTTGCCATTCAAGTTCTTTGGGTAGGTTGCACGCAAAGCTATTGTACACACACAATTTTTCATCGAATGGAGGACTTACCCAAGGGTGTAGCTGCATGCCAATGGCCGCTCTGCCTTCGGCTGCGTACCCTCCTAGTAATTCAGAAGCGTATTTGTCTGCTGCGATAGGATAATCAATCAAATATGCTGGTTGAACACCATTTACGTCGCATAATTTTTGAAAGCGATCGACTGCGCCAATATGAGAAACACTGTGTGCATCCCGAGTGAATGGAGCGTGCCAATCAAACTCTTCTTCGGTATCAACTGTAACTAGAAAACGAGAACCATTTAGAGCAGATAAATCAGGATAATCGAGTCTAGCCAAATGTTCAGGCACCAGTTTAACTGATTGATGCCCCCCTGTTGTCACCCAATTATTCCTTTTCTTCGCCCTTGGAATGCAAACTGCTTTCGCGGATTGCAGGTAAGAGCAATAGCAGGCTTTCCTTTTGAAATCGTAAATCACCGCCCACATTTCGTGCCAAATTACGAACAAGGCGTAAAGAAAATCCAAGTCCTAACAAAGGCGCATCTTCGTTATTTTCTAATACATTAGAGACAGAGCCTAACATTTGTTGCTCGGTTAAGCCGCATAATTTTACAGGTAATGATAAAATAAAACTGTTCATGGCTTGGTTGCCAAGCTCTGTTCGAAATCGTCCGTTTAGTTCTTCGCCAGGTTCACATCCGATGATAACGGCGGACAACAACCGTGAAAATAACCGTTCGGTTACTTCGCTTTCCGTCGCAAACGGGCGAACGGGATCTGCTTTTGCCAAATTAAGAGTAACAGATAATGTCTCACTAAGGCCGTGTAATCTTTCGGCCAAACGTGCCGCAAGCCAACCACATTGCGTAATACCTTCATCTGCGACAAGATGACCTGATTCAATTTTTGCCGCCATCGCTAAATCATCAAAGCCAGCCAATAAACGTTCTGCATCATTTAAGATGTTGCGGGCCAATGCTCTATATTCTGAAGATACTGGACCAAATAGCTGTTGTTCGATGATTTCTGAAAACCCAATAATTGCTCCCAGCGGCGTTCGCAATTCATGCACCAGTTGTTGTAACTTATCGCCGCTTTCCTGAATAACGCGATTGATAATGGGGCTTTCTGCAACATTTGGACGGCGGAATATTCCTCGATATCCCCGAAAACGTCCACTAGCTGGATCAAAAAACGGAGCAGCGTTTATACGCCAGTCACCTGCTATTATAGGAGCACCAGAAAGCCGCATACGTGCGTTTTCAAGCGGCATACGTTGGCGGAATGCCGATGCGCCATAAGCGTCGGGCCCAGGATCGCTATCAAACGCAGGCTCGGATATTCCAACACCAACAATGGCTCCGCGCGGTGCACCTTCTGTCCATGTAACTGTACCCATATCATCCGTTTCGAACTGAATTTCGATAATGGGCGATGCAGCAACCTCGGTAATATCAGAAACAGTTTGATCTAAATTTTGAGTATCAAGAGGGGCAGTTTCACGATCGCGGCGCAGACGCTCAATACGTTCCACTATGTCACGGATCTGCATATTTTGCGGAGAACTAGTGATCGCTTCCGAATTTTGCTGCGATAAATCGGGCAACACAAAATCGGCAGAGGACCATTTCCATAACGCGCGCTTCGTCAGAGGACCAAGATCACTTCTGTTGCGTAGAAAACCGCGTGCACGAACGGTCAAATGTGGAATGATGTCTGCCCATTGCACATCGGTAAGCCGCGCGCCTGAAATCACCGCTGCAGAAATTGGCGATAAATCGGCCGATAGCAACTGAACCAAAGGTGCAGATTGAATACGGCCCGTTAAGGATTTAACGCTTGCTAAACGATCTTCAGGATTAGTGTGTGGCAACAACTGACGCGCCTGCTGCAATCCACTAGCCACTATTTCAGGGTCAAAGTTTTTTGGGTTTTGTGACAAAATATCAATTAGCTGGCGCCAACGTATAGAAGCGCTGACACCATTATCTATGGTATGCCGCATTGTTGTTGAAAGGCGATCGTCAAAACGCAAGAATCAGTTTTTCCCAGTGCATTCATGTTTTGTTTATAGTGTGTGATAACCAGAACATTAGACATGCGTAAGGTGCTAAATTGGTACGTCACACTATGGGACAATTGCAATCGGGTATAATATAATTATAAGATCACGAGGAATTACAAACGGAAATAACATAAACATGCCAAATTTGAACCTTGATCCCATAGATCTAAGACTTTTGTCCGAGTTGCAGGCAGATGGCCGGATCACTAATGTTGATTTAGCAGAAAAAGTTGGACTGACGGCGCCGCCGTGTTTACGCCGAATGCGGTCTCTCGAACAATCGGGTGTTATCCGTTCTTATCACGCCGATGTCGATCCAGCTGCGCTTGGCTATACGATAACGGTTTTTGCAATGGTAAGCTTAAAAAGCCAAGCCGAAGCCGATCTGCGGGCATTTGAACAGCATGTAATGTCGTTACCTGATGTGCGGGAATGTCATATGCTAAATGGAGAAATTGATTTTATCTTAAAAATACTGGCGCGTGATTTACAATCTTTCCAAGAATTATTAACATCTCAGCTTACGTCGGCTCCCAATGTAAGCAGTGTGAAAACGTCACTTACCATACGAACTGCAAAAGATGAGCCCGGCGTACCTATAAGCCTGTAGGGCCAGCTTTACACTGGCCCTACCGCTCAAACTATGCCGCAGGCGTTTGCGTCATCTTTTGATCAACAAAAATCATCCAATAATCGGCAATTGCCTTACGATTTACGCCTGTGATTTTGGCTAAATCGGCTTTTGCGCCGCCCATGTCACCAAGTCCGATTTTGCTTTGAGCAAGCCGCATATTTACGCGATCTGTTTGGTCGGTTCCATCTTTATCGCGCAGTCCGCCTTTAGAAAGTGCCAGCTCATACATCGCTTTTGCCCGCGCATACTCTTTATGTGAGAACAGTGCATCGGCGGAAAGCGAAATTTGATATCCGTTTGCTGACGCCTTTGCCGCTGTTTCTGTGCCGGCCAATGTCTTTAGGTCTTCGGCGAGCAAGGAATTTGCCAATTGCTGTGCATCCGTTATGTTTCGGTTTGTTTTAGTCACAGTGCCCTTGGCTATACCTTCGCTGATAACCTCGGCTACTTCTGCAGGATATCGCCGCGCATCTGCGCTTTCTGCGTAACCCGCATATTCTTGTTCATATGTCAGCGCATCTGTTTTGCGCATTAGACGATAAACATCAAGCAGTTCTGCAAGCTGCATATCACGTGATCGCATTAGGATTGTTAGCGCATCATGCCAGTATTCTGGCTTGCCGCTGCTACGGACCAAATCTTTCAAGAAATCATTTGCAGACACGGCATCTTTGGTTTTCAACGCATAGTTGGCGGCCAAAGCATAGGTGGTTGCCTCAATCTTTTGTCCGGGCGCTTTTGGTGCAGCAAAATATTTACGCATCCAAGTCACAGCTTCAGGATAACGCTTTGTTTGACCGAGAGAATTAGCAATAAGAAGCTCTATCTCAGATTTCCTATAGCCCATCTCATACGCTTTATTCAAATCAACTGCCGCTGCTGCAAAATCCTTTGCATCATAACTCCATGCCGCACGCTGAAATTGATAGAGACCCTTGTTTTGCGGCGGCGTTAATGGCGATGCTATAAGCAGATCAATCCCTTGTTTTTGCAAAGGTACATCTTTTGTTTGTGTACCCAGATTAACGGCGAATATTCCAGCCTCATATTTGTCATCTTCGCTAGTTGCTGCCGCAAGTGCCGCAGGAAATGCAGCTTTTGCAGCGGCAAAATCCTTTTTCTTAAGCAGTGCATCTAATGCAGGGGCATATGCAGCGGTAAATGGCTTTGATAACTTTAATTTGGGACCTGCAGGAGCAGCAGGTGCACTGTCTTTTGGTTTATCGTCTTTTTTGGCAAACACCAATGGGGCAGCTGTAATTGATGCGGCCGCGGTTATCACTAAAGTAAGCGCTATTTTAGATATAAATTTCATTTAATACTCTCCGGATTACGCCCATTCGTTCGTCGGGCTTTATTAATTATGTTATATGTTTTTTGTATCTCTTGATAACAGTATCGCATGAATTCATGTTGAACAATACTGCGCGGCTTTGTTATTTCATTATGTCATTCGCTAAGCCTGAATCTGTGGATAACTTACCTTAAACTCTTACTTTGTAGGTCAATGTTGTATGCAAAATTACATTCGTCGTATAGTGTGTGAAAACAGCAAACAGACAAGGAATTTCCTGCGTGAGCGATGACCCAATAAAGCCTGATCCTTCCGATATTTCACCGGTTGATATTGTCGATGAAATGAAGTCAAGTTATCTCGATTACGCAATGTCGGTTATCGTCGCACGCGCTTTGCCTGATGTGCGCGACGGTCTAAAACCTGTACACCGCCGCATATTATTCGCCAGCCAAGAGGGCGGGTTTGTTGCGGGCCGGCCTTATCGCAAATCGGCAAAAATTGTTGGCGACGTGATGGGCAATTATCACCCGCACGGCGACACTGCAATTTATGATGCACTTGCCCGCATGACACAAGATTGGTCTTTGCGTGTGCCGCTTATCGACGGTCAGGGCAACTTTGGTTCAATGGACCCTGATCCGCCCGCGTCAATGCGCTACACAGAAGCACGATTAGCAAAGGTTGCCAATAGCTTATTAGATGATCTTGATAAAGATACCGTCAACTTTCAGCCCAATTATGATGGCAGCCGTGAAGAACCTCAAGTACTGCCAGCGCGCTTCCCTAACCTTCTGGTTAATGGCGCAGGCGGCATTGCCGTTGGCATGGCAACCAACATCCCGCCACACAATTTGGGGGAAGTTATTCGGGCGGCATTGGCCTATATTGAAAATCCATCAATTACGATAGATGAACTTATTGAGATTGTCCCTGCCCCTGATTTCCCGACGGCCCCGCTGATCCTTGGTCTGGGCGGCGCGCGAAATGCTTACCGTGACGGTAAAGGTTCGATTATGCAGCGTGCCCGGCACGTTATTGAAACGCGCAGCGGCGACCGTCAATCGATCATACTGGTCAGCATTCCGTTTCAAGTTGGCAAATCTGGACTTGTTGAAAAGATTGCTGAGGCGGCCAAGGATAAGCGTATTGAAGGCGTCTCCGATATTCGCGATGAATCAAGCCGTAAAGGCATGCGCGTTGTCATCGAACTTAAACGCGATGCCACCCCCGAAGTTGTACTGAACCAACTGTGGCGGCACACGCCTGCGCAATCAAGCTTTCCGGCCAATATGCTCGCGATACGCGGCGGGCGTCCCGAAGTGCTCAACCTGCGCGAGATTATCGAAGCGTTCGTTAATTTTCGCGATGAGGTTATTACGCGGCGGACTAAGTTCGAACTAAATAAAGCGCGTGAACGTGCGCATATTTTGCTCGGCCTTGTCGTTGCCGTGACCAACATGGACGAAGTTGTCCGCATCATCCGTGGGTCGGCAAGCCCCGCTGAGGCACGCGCTGCTCTGCTAAACCGTGAATGGCCCGTT
>JAYWFI010000163.1:0-3420 GCA_043778865.1 Sphingomonadales bacterium | reverse complement strand
ATGCTGCTTGATTTTGCCCTCCCCGATCATGAACGCAGATTGATCCCTGAAGGACGGATTTCGGGGCCGATGCCGTGGGTTATCGCGATCATGCTGTTTCTAACTTTGCTGGCGGCAACGGCGGCACTGTTGCTGATTGATGCGGCGCGTCAAGGCAGTGATGATCTTGCCAGCCGCGTGACAGTGCAAATTATAGAGCCTGTTCCGGCCGCCCGCGCGGCACAAAGTGTGGCCATTACAAAGGCACTGCGCAGTATGCCCGGGATCACAAATGTTGCGACCGTTCCCGATGCACAGGTGCGCGCATTACTTGAACCATGGCTTGGCAGCGGCGTGATTGATGCCGATATTCCGGTTCCTGCGCTGGTGGATGTGACCTTTGATACGCCGCCCGATGCCGCACGTTTGAACAAGCTGCGCGCGCAAATAAAGCCGATGGCAAAGTTTACCCGTATCGATAATCACGCCAGCTGGATGGCTCCTTATTTCTCTCTTATGCGCGCATTGCTGTTGCTCGCAGGCGCCGTATTATTACTACTGCTGACGGCGACATCGGCGGCTGTTGTCTTGGCGGTGCGCAGCGCGCTGAATACCCACAGAGAAACTTTGGAAATTATGCACATGATGGGCGGAACTGATTTGCAAGCCGCGCGATTGTTTCAGCGGCGGGTTGCGCTTGATTCGCTGCTGGGCGGGATTATCGGGTTTGGTGCAGCGGCGCTGACTTTCTGGTTTTTATCTGGCCGGTTTGCGGCGGTTGATCCGGGTTTATTGGGGGCGGCATCAATGCCTTGGTATGGGTGGATCGTTTTGGCGCTCATCCCGCTTGCGATAACCGGCCTTGCTATGCTTATGGCTCGGTGGACTGTACTATCCGCTCTTAAAAAAATGTTGTAACGATAAACAATGATCAGACGCATGTTGGCCTTGGCATTATTGATATGGGTACTTGGGTTTGCTTGGTTCGCATTCCTTTTGCCGCAACCTGCAGACCTTACCAAAACCGACGCCGTCGTTGTGCTTACAGGCGGACCAAACAGGATTGACCGCGGTTTGCAAATATTGGGCGCTGGGCAAGCAAAACGTATGTTGATTTCAGGGGTGGACCGCGATGTTCGTCCGCCCGAATTGTCGGCGCAATATCCCGGCAAAGAAAAACTGTTTGCATGCTGCGTCGATCTTGGATTTCGGGCAGTAGACACACACTCCAATGCCGCAGAAACGGCGCGCTGGGTTAAACAACATAATGTTAAATCGCTTCGGCTGGTCACGCATGATTGGCATATGCGCCGGGCACGGCTTGAGCTTGACCGCGCACTACCAAGCGATGTTCGTGTCGTTAACGATGCCGTCGTGACCCGCCCCACTTTTGCAGCATTGTTTAAGGAATATAACAAATATTGGGCGCGCGGATTAACCGCCTTGTTCGGGTTTTAAACGTTGGCGGTGCTTCGTACGCTGTTGTTTGTGGCGATATTTTATATAGGTTCGTTGCCGCTGGTCATTCTTGCTTTTATGGCCAGCCTTACGTCGCACAAGCTTATGCGCTGGGCCGTAAGCAGTTGGAGCCGTTATCAGAAATTTTGTGCGCGGTGGATACTGGGGATCAAAGTGCAAGTGCACGGCGCGCTGCTTGATCGGCCCGTGCTCTATGCCGTCAAACATGAAAGTATGTTTGAAACCATCGATATGCCCGGAATTTTTTACCATCCATCGGTTGTCGCCAAAAAACAGCTGTCTGATATCCCGTTATGGGGGTTTGCCGCGCGGCGGTATGGCATGATATTTGTGGACCGAGACGGCGGAGCAAAGGCGCTACGCCAAATGCTTATCCAATCGCGCCAAGTTATCGCGCAGGGACGGCCGATCGTTATCTTCCCCGAAGGCACACGGGTGGCCCGCGGCGACCGCCCATCATTGCAACCCGGCTTTGCTGGCCTGTATAAAATGATCGGCCTGCCTGTGGTTCCTGTGGCGGTGGACAGCGGCAAATGCATCCCCAAAGATAGCTGGATTTATCATAGCGGCGTCATCAATTATAAAATTGGAGAAGAGATTCCCGCTGGATTGCCGCGTGCAGAAATAGAAGCCCGCGTACATGCAGCAATCAATGCGCTGAATGATGCTGAGCAGTGTGTTTCAAATGCAGGGTAGGCAGCAAGGCGCAAGATAGTTTCTGTTTGGCGCAGTTCGATAAAATCTGTTTCGGATATCTATTCCTTATCGGATAAGCATGTTTAAGATTACAGGAGGCAGGGATGATCGACTTTGGCGTTTTTGATTTTTATGCCTTGCTTCCGTTTATTCTAGTCGGCTTTTTTGCGCAGCTGGTTGACGGCGCGCTGGGCATGGCTTTTGGGGTAATTACGAACACTATGCTGGTCGGTTTCCTAGGTATCCCGCCTGCGCAGGCTTCGGCAAAAGTACATGTCGTTGAGGTTTTCACCACTGCCATGTCTGGCCTGAACCATTTTTTTCATGGCAATATTGAATGGCCGTTATTCTGGCGGTTGTTAATCCCCGGCGTCGTCGGCGGCATTTGTGGCGCGTATGTTTTAACCAGCATCGATGCGTCGGTTATTAAGCCCATTATTCTGATCTATCTGATATCAATTGGAATATGGTTGCTGGTGCGCGGATTTTTATGGCAGCCCTCGTTTAAAACCGCCAAAATTATAACACCGCTCGGCTTAATTGGCGGATTTCTGGATGCGGCGGGCGGCGGCGGATGGGGGCCTGTGGTCACATCAAACCTCCTTATCCAAGGCGCAGAACCCCGCAAAATTGTCGGCACTGTGAACAGCGTCGAGTTTTTTCTTACAGTTACAATTTCTGCTGCGTTTATCTATCATCTGGGGGTTGCTGACGTCGCGGGCCCTACATTGGGCATGTTGATCGGCGGCGTTGCAGCGGCTCCCATTGGCGCCTATGCCGCAAAGAAGATACCGGCCAAAATTATGCTGATCATGGTAGGCACCGTATTGGTGCTAACCAGCGGGTATTCGCTATGGAAAGCGATACATTAAGCTGAAGTAAGCTTAGCGTGCCAAAATTTAGTGCGCGATGCGCCCAACATCGATTTTCTCCACCCATTCCGGAAAGAAACTAGGCGCACGTTTTGACCAGCCCGGCGCCGTTGCAGCGGCTTCGCTTATCGATTGCAAAAGGTGCTTGCGTGCCTCGGGCGGCAAGTGCGGCATTGAGGCTGCTGCACAAAATGCCGCTGGAAACCATGGGCGCGCTTCGGCGGCAAGCAGCCGTTCGTAAAGGAACCGGAACGCAGCAAAGCAATCAATACGCCCTTGCCCCAAATCGAATGCGGCAATCGTGATCAGGCTGGCGATAAACGGTTCGGCTTCCTCGATTATGCTGCTGCGCGGTATCATGGCGCGAATATCATCCAGCCGCTCATAAACGATG
>JAYWFI010000162.1:0-3336 GCA_043778865.1 Sphingomonadales bacterium | reverse complement strand
ATAACGCCGCAGCCTTTTTTGCTGGGCGGGGCAGGGCCTACAGGCTGTGCGGGCGCGCCGGGCTGGGTGTTGCCGAGCGCTTCGGTTATGTCATAGGGCTTGAACGTATCGGCGTTGTGATGCGTGGATGTCACGCCGCCTGGGATCACCAGCGTGCGCCCTGCGGTCAGCGCCGCAGCGGGACCTGTGATACCCGTAACTCCTGGATTTGCTTCGGCCAGCTTATACCACAGCGCCCCGTCGCCCCACATGGCCAGCGCGATGCTTTGCAAGCTATCGCCGTCGCGGATGGTGTAGGCGGCGCTTGCTATCCCGTCTGCGCCAACAGTTGCGCTACCGCTTTCATACAGCTCTGCACCGGCAAACCGGTACCAGCGGTTATCGCTTAGGATGGTTCCGGTGGATGCAGCGCCTGTGCCTGCGGTCTCGCGCCTGCGGATAACCTGCCCGCTGGCGCTAAGACAGCGGCGTCGTAGAGGGTAAAGAGCGGATGATAGTAAAATGCACTGTCACCGTAACTTGGATGATAGTTTAGTGCACTGTCACCGTAACGATACGGGCTATGTCACAGCAGCAGACCTGTAGGACAGCGATTAGTGCTATGGACGAGATATCTCCTAGTAATCCGCCAAAGTTCACACCTCAATTGGGCCGACAGGACAGCGCAATATGTTTCACGCAAAGAACGGAAGGAGCTTCGCGTCCAGCCAAACCCTCTTAAGAATCTTCGCGGTCTTCGCGCGCAATAGAATACAGGATTTAAAGCGCAAAGAGGTCCCGCTGAGCCCCGCAACAGTTTTGTATCATAGATAAATGCACTGTCACCGTAACCGCCGCTTGCCCTTGGCACCCCTTTTAGCGGCTCTCTACAGGGTTATCAGAACAGCGCAGTCGCCAAGTGGGCAAAGCGCTGGGGTTCCGCAACCCCCGATTTGGCAAACACTATCAACAGCTTAGCCGCAACCCCCGCCCCCGGGGTTCCCCGAACTCCACTCAGCCGCTCATAACCCATTCATATACTTGAAAAAAACCAAAGCGCGTAGTGCATACGGTGTGCTCTCATTCTACCTCCGATCTTGGGGGCAGGTGTCACACTCAGTCGGTCATCAAGTGCCAACCACTCCCGGCCTCTCGTAAGAGACTCACAGCCTCCCGACCTGAAGCCGAACCTCCCACGCAAACGATGTGTAGACGCCACATGCAGAGCCGCGAAGAGACTCTGCTTTTATCTTGCCTTTGGCTCTTCAGCGGCAGATTCCAAAAACTCACGTGCCGTTCCTGCCCCAACGGCCTTGGCTAGATCGCGGCCAAAGTTGCGCATTGCTTCCTCCCATTCGGGCATCGGGGCCAGAGTCGGCAACGGACAATGTTGCACCCGTTCGCAGTAATCGAGCGCCTCAGCATCTCGGCCAAGCCATGCATTGAGGATCGCCAGCATAGCCATATTATTGGTCGTATCCGGCATTGCACCTGCCTCTGTCTCGCAAAGCGCCAACACCTCAGCAATGTCGAGTGGCTTGTGGATGTCTGGCTTGAACTGCTGTTCCATCGCAGCAAGCATGTTGGGCATACGAGTAGTGTGTTGATTTTGTGATGACTCGCGATTCCTCACATCAAGCATTTGCGGTAACATCCTGATGTGAGCCTCCCACAACGTAAGAGCGCTAATTCCGTGCGTGGGCCGATAATCTCCAGTTTTTAGGGTTTGGAACCAAATAATTTGCTGAATGGGTCCGGAGTTTCTTACAAATGCGGTGCCATCGTGAACGAGGGTCCAGTCGGGGAACTTCGCTGCATAATCTGCAACGACAGCCTTCAACTGCGCTTTGGTCATCGGCTTGTGCTTTTGCAGGTATGCCCTCGCCTTATCGGTCATGGCTTCACCATCCACACAGGAACATTGGCTCCATTGGGAATACCATTTTGAATTTGGGTGACTCGCGACGGTGAAAGCGTCGCACCGCCAAATTTATAATCCCAGACCGCTGTTGGCCGCGTCAGTGGTCCCTCGACCACATCAAGCCGGACCGAACCCGAAGTTGGCATCCCGCGTTGCCACTCTACACCATTCACATAGCGCGCTTCAGCAGTAAGCCCTCGGTCGCCGAACATGCGTTGATAGCGTGTAAGCAACCTATCTGAATAAATATGTTTCGCGGTTCCAACGACCGGGCCATTGCCCATGCCATTTCGCATACCCCAATTATCCGCCCGAGTGGCAATACTTTGCACCAATTCCCCGTTGGTCGCGTAGGCGCTGCCAACCGCTCCCCTCTCTGCGGCAACAGGAACTTTTGAAGATTTGGCATCGATTGCAGTGCCTAATCTAAGGTAAGCACCTCCCGGTAAGGTTGCCAACGTTTGTTGCCAATTATACTCACTTGCGCTGATCTCACCGCTATTAAGTCTATATTTATTTTGTGCTAGAGTACTGGGAATACTTATAAATGGGACTGGAAAACGCTCGCCAGCCTTTGTCCAAAGTCTGCCAAAATCATAAGCTAATTGATTTTCAATAGCCGCGTTCGATGGAACTGCAGGTGGTGACCAATGCCCTCTTGTGCCAGTAACAACGATGTCTTGATGCATATCGCGATATTCCTGTGGCAAAAGATCCCATACGTTATCGGCTACTTGTCCAATATTGCCATTATAGGCATCGCCCAGACTGGATTGCAATTGATTGTGCAACACCGTCAGATTATTTGATATTGCCGCCAGCCGATCTGTATTGCCGCCCGCTTCAAGCTTTAATCTACTGGTTGTTATATCAACATTATAACGTGGATCATTAAGGGATTTAGAAAAATCTTTCCCAAATTCTAGTGATCGCGATGAATCGCTGCCGCCGTACAGTAATGCCGCTTCAAGGGTGCTGGTACCATCAGCCGGATAAAACTCATTTCCGCCACTTTTTGTGATAATTTTGGATGCAGCCGCTTGTGATGATACTCTGCTTCTACTTCTCTGCGTTGTAGTCGCCAACTGCGCCTGCCTAACTGCGCCGCTCACCGTGCTGCCCAGACTAGGCAAAGGCACGCCCAGTTCTGCTAAACTTAACGCCGCCGAACCTGCGTTAATGGGCAAATTATCATAATCCACGGCAAGCCGCAGCGCAGAGCTGGTAGATGCGCCCGCCGCTCTTGCCTGCGCTCTCGCTGTTCGTCCTCCCGCAATCCCTTGAACAAGCGCGCCGCCGAGCATGTTGCCGATGGTCTGTCCAAGAGTATCAGGCAATGCGGCAATGATGTTGTCGCCAAAGTCCGTACCATTTATCAGCGAGCGTGTGGCAGCGTTGACAATATCTCCTGCAAGGCCAGAGACGAGTTTGTTCGC
>JAYWFI010000161.1:0-7808 GCA_043778865.1 Sphingomonadales bacterium | reverse complement strand
TTTCTCCTGCATCTACGGCGACAATACGCAAAATGTCGCCATCCGCATCCAAATCATTACGCAGCAATTCTGACGTCTTGATAATAATTTGCTGGCCCGTTGTAACAGTATAATAGCCATCATCAGTCGCGACTGGCGCGCGATTGTCAAGCAACTGGCGTATTGTTGCCTTAGTCCACACCACACCATCCGCGAAGGTGAAGGACTCAATGCCTTTTCCGTCGAGGGCAATAGCATCTACCACGGTTACGCTGTCAGTGGTTGATGAACCAAAGCTAATTACGATAGTTTCACTGGCCCGGAACAAACGCGATACCTGTGCTTCTGTTGAAGTAAAGGTTAGAAACCGGACGCTATCTGTAACATTGGTTGCCGATGAATCGTCCAATATTGTGTCATGCCCGCGGCCCGATGCAAAGACATAGGTATCTGCGCCTGCGCCGCCTGCCATGAAATCATTACCCGCATTAGCGGTAAAGATATCGGCGCCGTCAAAACCATAAACATTGTCGTTTGCCAACGTATCGATATCGATCAAAGCACGTGCGCGCATTGCGGCGACATCCCAGCTTGTGCTATCTGCAAAGCTCACGATTAGGTTATTGCCCAAGGCGAGCGCGTTGCTCAAAATAATTCGGTCAGAGCCGCCCGCAAAACTGATGATAAAATCAAGGCCGTCTATTCCGCTACGAACCGCGGAGTTAATATCCGCCGCTTTGTAACCTTCAAGGCGAACGACGTCCTGGTCCGTGCTAAATCCTTCAATACGGTCTTTGCCATCGCCCTTGCGGTAAACAAAGGTATCTAAACCGCCGCCGCCGCTTACAACGTCGTTGCCCAATCCAGCCATGATAATATCGTTACCGCTAGTCCCTATTATTACATCATCTCCATCTGTAGACAGGTTGGTAATCAGCGCCGCGCGAATGTCCGTTAGGTTTATCGTTGTACCATCACTAGCAAACGTTATTGCTTCTATTCCGCGCGCCTCGCCTGCAAGAGCATCAATTATGACGATTTCATCCGTGCTATTGGCAAAACGTATAATGATGTCGTCGCTGTTCTGCCCGCGCCGAACAAAACTTAATTCGCCACGATCATATCCGGTAATTTCAATGCGGTCGCTTGCCGAACTGCCGTTGTCATGAATTATATCTTGGCCGTCACCGCGCGCAAAACGATAAATATCATCCCCGCCGCCGCCCGTAAGGTTATCGTTACCGCGTCCACCAACCAGTGTATTGGCGCTTTCATCGCCACAGATAAAATCATCGCCAGTGGTCGGAATTCGGGCAAGCAAATCTGCAACAGTCCAAACAGTGCCGCCGGCAAAACGAACGGACTCAATCCTGCCCGATGTTAGAGCATTTTGTATTGTGATCCGATCGTCGCTACCTGCTATTTTGAGAATTATATCCTCGCCATTCCGGCTTTGGCTAACCGTAATATCGGCTGCGGTTATGCCAACTGCAAAAACAAGAATATCAGACGCGCCAGAAATATCCGCGATCGTATCCTGACCGTCCCCGCGCGCGAAATGATAGGTATCACTGCCCGCGCCGCCCTCAAGTCTATCGGCTCCCGTGCCGCCACTTAAGTCGTCATCCGCCGCCAATCCAAACAGAACATCGTCACCTGTTCCGCCCGCCAATGTATCCGCTGCGCCCGTGCCATAAATGACATCATCACGCGGGCTAGAAGCCAGCGCCATCGCCGACAAGGTTGCCGCAGACCAAATGGTTCCATCATTAAACACGACTTCGCGGATGCCAGCCATGAACGCCGCATCGGTACCGAGATCAATCCGGTCACCTGTACCTGTAACTTCAAGCATAACGGCTTGTTTGCCGCGCACGATACGCACCTGATCGGCGGTAATGCCCGCACCAAAAGCTAAGCGATTAAATCCGGCAATATCCGCTATTACATCCTGACCATCGCCGCGATTGAATATGTATGTGTCGTCTCCAAAGCCGCCCTCAAGACGATCATCGCCCGTACCGCCAACAAGGGTATCAGACAGCACCGAGCCCGTCAGAATATCATTGCCTGCGCGTCCAAAGACTGCGGAGACCGAACCAAGCCCGCTTGCTCTTACCGTATTCCACAGCCGCACATTATCAATGCATGGTCCAGCCTCATCAATGGAGCCTAACGCCCGGAACGTAAGAAGATTTGATCCGCTCACGGCATTTAAAGTCAGGTTCTTTGCAGCAAGAATTGTGTTGCCGTCCGCATAAGAGGCAACGAGCGCATTATTCCACAAGACTTCTAACGAACCAGATGCGCCTCCATATGATCCAAAATCAAACTGAAGTAGATATGCAGCGCCTTCTTGCAATCCCTGAATGGTCTGACTGATCGCCATGTTTCGGTCGCTATTATCCAAATCCAGATAATAGCCGCCGTGAGTTGCAGTGATTCCGGCAATTCCGCTGCTGAGCAAATCGAATGATATTGCGTTTGGATCACTCCAACCCGGAATACTTGTCGCCGCAACGCGAATGCCAAAGGAGTATTGAATAGAATTTGCACTTGGATATTCTTCAAAGCTGCCATTTACGATCAGATTGGCGGATTTGTTAATGACTGATTTGATTTGGTCATCACCGGAGCTGCCTGACATAGATGCAGTCAGCACCTGATCCCAGCTCCATTGAGTACCATCTGCGAAGGTTACTTGCTCAATCTGTGTAAGTGCATAATCTGACAACGCGCCAGATATCCTTATACGCCCGCCATCATTGTTAATACGTAGTTCGATGTGCGCATTATCTGTTTGCACAACAGATACATCTGATGTTGATATACCTGCTGCAAATTCTATTTTGTCGGTACCGCCTGAATCGATCAGAATATCTTGGCCATCGCCGCGCGCAAAATGATACGTATCATTACCCGCGCCGCCGTAAAAGGTGTCATCGCCCGTGCCGCCGGAAATAACGTCATTGCCATCTGCTGATGAAGGCGTGCTGCCGCCATAAATCGTATCATTCCCGCTACCACCTGCGATAACATCATTACCCTCGCCGCCATACAGCGTGTCGTTACCGTCTCCGCCTGCGATTTGGTCACGGCCAAAGCCGCCGTCAATTATATCCGCGCCAACGCCGCCAGCTAATTTGTCATTGCCCGCATAGCCATTGATCGTATCATTGCCGCCATTGCCAAAAATACTGTCATCAAGCGGCCCGCCTGTAAGCACATTACCGGCGTCAGTATCATTAATCCGAACCGAATTATCTGTACCAAACGGCACGCCGCCAAAATTTGCAGGCGTTAGATTTGTAGCGAGAACGCCCGCCAGTCTTAGCACGGAGCGGTCGGTACCATCATTATCGCGAACGAATATAAGGGTATCTGCGCCGTCCTGCGCTATCCTGACCAACCCTTGTTCAAATGGATTTGGGTTGCTTGATGAAAATCGAATAATATCGCCTGTATCACCCGGTGCAAAATCCGTAATCACATCTTCTGCGGTATTGGCGGTTACCCCGTATACGGGCAAGTAACGATATGTGTCGCGTCCTTGGCCGCCCGTCATCACATCAACTGAAGCATCGCCGGATACATCACCAAAAATATCATCGCCCGCACCGCCAGACAAAATGTCCGCGCCCGCACCGCCTGCTATATAATCATTGCCTGCGCCGCCTTGGCGCACATCATCCGCCGCTGTCCCGTTTAGATATGCGCCCGTAATAGGCACGTCAACGACCAAGCGCGCCGTTATATCAGCAAGCGATAATGTTACGTTGTCTGCGGCAATTACAAATTGTTCAATGGTATCGGCCACCGCTGTGCCAAGCGCGCCTTTGATAACCAAAACATCGGCGCTGCTGTCAAAACGAATGGTTAGATCATTACCGCGTACACCTGTACGGCTGAAACGCATTTGCGGCAGCGCATAGCCATTGATACGCACGGTATCGATCGCATTGTCGCCATTATCCTCAAATGAGTCTACACCGTCACCCGCCGCATAAATATAGGTATCTGCTCCAGCACCGCCGGTTATGATATCATTGCCCGCGCCACCTGAAAGCGTATCGTTGCCGCCACCACCTGTAAGGACGTCATTACCGCCAAGACCAATTAAAATATCGGCATTATCAGAACCCGTATACGTATCATCGCCGGGCGTTCCTGCAGTCGTCCGCGCCAATAAGTCATCATAGCTCCACGCCGTACCGTCTGTAAAGCGCACTGTCTCAACGCGGTAGTTTTCATCATTTAACGTACCCGCAATCACAATGCGGTCTTCGGTCCCGTTGATCTTTAGGATCAGATCATTGCCCGATTTAGCAACCGTAATATCCGATGTCGTTATGCCAGCTGCAAATTCTATTGCATCGTTGCCGCCATAACCTTCTGCGTTATAATTGCTGCTATATTCTTGGATCCTGTCCTGCCCGTCACCGCGCGCAAAACGGTACACATCATCACCACCGCCGCCGTGCAGCAAATCATCGCCCGTGCCGCCCGCCAATATGTCATTGCCCTCTCCGCCCGTAAGCGTATCGTTGCCTGCACCACCTGTAAGGACATCATTACCGCCAAGACCAATTAGAATATCGGCATTATCAGAACCCGTATACGTATCATCGCCGGGCGTTCCCGCCGTCGTACGCGCCAATAAGTCATCGTAGCTCCACGCCGTGCCGTCGGCAAAGCGCACTGTCTCAACGCGGTAATTGGTATCATTCAGCGTTCCTGCAATCACAATACGGTCTTCGGTACCGTTGATCTTTAGGATCAGGTCATTGCCTTGCTTAACTACCGTAATATCCGATGCCATTATGCCAGCTGCAAATTCTATTGCATCGTTGCCGCCATAACCTTCTGCGTTATAATTGCTGCTATATTCTTGGATCCGGTCTTGCCCGTCACCGCGCGCAAAACGGTACACATCATCACCACCGCCGCCGTGCAGCAAATCATCGCCAGTGCCGCCAATCAGAATATCATCGCCCTGTCCGCCCGCAAGCGTGTCATTGCCTTGTTCGCCAAGCAGAAGGTCATTGCCTATACCGCCATTTAAAGCATCGTTGCCGCCGCCGCCATACAGCGTGTCGTTACCGCTCAGTCCGTTTAATGTGTCACTACCCACGGTGCCGGTTAGCACATCATCCGATGTAGGCTGCGTTATAGTAAGACCGGATGAAGGCACCGCACGCGCCAGCATATCAGCATGCGTCCAGATGGTACCATTTGCAAAGCGTACTGCGTTAAAAGTGCTGCTGGCATATGAGCCATTGGTGATCGTAACACGGTCGTCGCCGCCAGATACCTTCAAAGTTAACGCGCTCGAGCCGCTATTAATTTCAACAATTATTTCGCTTGCGGCAATGCTGGCGTCAAATTCAATAATATTACTGCCATAATTGTCGGAGATTACATCTTGGCCGTCACCGCGCGCAAAGCGGTACACATCATTGCCGCGCCCGCCGTACAATTTGTCATCGCCGATACCGCCGATCAGTATGTCTGCAGAGCCATCATTATATTCGCTTGTGCCATCGCCATAAAGCGTATCATTACCGCCCAATCCGCGCAGTTCGTTGGCCTCTGAGTTACCCACGATGATGTCATCACGCGCGCTACCTGCGGTAAACAGGCTGATGTCTCCTTGGATAGTCTGCCCAGTAGGCAAAGCGGCGGCGCTTGCGAGGTCTGAATAACGCCAAACGGTGCCGTCTGCAAAGCGCATTTCGAAGTTGCTGTTGTTAATCTCGCGATCGCTATCGAAGGTAATCCGGTCTTCAGTACCTAACAGCCGGATTGTAATAATTTCCTTAACCTGGCCAACTTCATCTCTGGTGCTTTTCACGGCTACAGTTAAATCAGCTGAGGTAATTGTCGCATCAAAATTCAAGATAGTAGGCGCACTTGTATCCAAGTTGTCGGATACAGTATCTTGGCCAAAACCACGCGAAAAATTATATATATCATTACCATTGCCGCCGCGAAGCTCGTCATTACCGCGGCCTCCAGTTATGATATCGTTACCGTCATTACCATATATGCGGTCATTACCATCGCCGCCAATTAGAGTGTCGCTGGTATTACCAGAATTTATATAATCATCGCCTGCTGTACCCTGATAAACGGAATAGGCTGGAGTGCCCTGCAGAAATACGCCGCCAGATGGCAAAGCAGCAGCAGACATGTTTGCATATGTCCAGATGGTGCCATCGGCAAAGCGAACATCCGCCGATCCATAAAAACTGATGCGATCCTGCGTACCCACAATTTTTAATATACCGCCTGAGCCGCCTTCGCCGCCATGATTGTAAAATTGAACGCTGGATGCGCTAATTGTGGTGTCAAATTCTATTGTAGTTGTGGTTGCAGAATAAACCGAAATATTATCTTGGCCAAATCCCGCCGAGAAACGATAGATATTATTACCACTTCCACCGTTAAGCATGTCATCACCCGCGCCGCCGTTTAAGACATCATCCCCGGCACCGCCATAAAGACTATCATTACCTGAAAGGCCGTACAGCGTATCGTTTCCTTCAAGCCCGTTAAGCGTTTCTTCTGCACCGCTGCCATTTAAAATATCGTCCGCTGCTGTACCGTCCAGCAAAGTTCGGATCGTAGTCACAACGCCCGCAGACATATTTGCATATGTCCAGATGGTACCATCGGCAAAGCGAACATCCGCTGGTCCATAAAATGAAATACGATCATCTGTACCGGCAACTTTTAATACACCGATCGGACCGGCTTCCGAATTGTTAGCATAATAATAAAATTGAACGCTAGATCGGCTGATCGTCGCATCAAATTCTATTGTGGACGAAGTAGCCGAGCTGTAACCTGTAGAAATAGTGTCCTGACCGAAACCGGAGGAAAAACGGTAGATATTATTACCTTCACCGCCTGAAAGATAATCATTCCCAGCGCCGCCTGTTAAAATATCATCTCCCGCACCGCCATCAAGACGATCATTACCGCCCAAGCCAAACAGCTGGTCATTGCCATTCAGTCCATAGATCACATCGTCACTCAACGTTCCTGTTAGAGTATCGTTTGCTTCACTCATGGTGGCTGTAATGGTCGTTTCTGGCGCGTTAACAGCTCGGCTTTCAAGATCCGCCGAACTCCAAACCGTACCATCTGCAAACCGAACCTGACTAATGACGTTCTGACTACCAAATGAAATGCGATCATTGGTTCCGGCGATTTCAATAGATGTGCTATCGCTTGAACGTCGCCGAACAATAACCTGATTTACCGAAATGGTTGCATCAAATTCTATAACATTTGGGTTAGGACGTACTTCACTATAATCGTTAATATAGTCCTGACCAAAGCCTGCTGAGAAACGATATATATCACTGCCGATACCGCCCGAAAGATAATCATCGCCTGTCCCGCCCGTCAGTATATCGTCACCATAGCCGCCGTTCAAACGGTCATTACCGCCGCCGCCCGAAAGTTGATCATTGGCGTATTTGCCATCCAGCGTATCGTCACCCACTCCGCCAATAAGTATATCTGCGACAGGATTTGAGCCTGTATTAAACGTTTGGCCATTTATGCTTTCAAAACCAATAATCTGGTTTGGTGAAAACAATTGTTGATATGTCCAAACCGTACCATCGGCAAACCGGATCTCATCAATTGGACGTGCCGTGTTGAGCCACGCACCTTCGATAGTAATTTGATCGCTGGTGCCCGCCACGCGTAAAACGACGTTTCTAACGGAGGACACGGCATAGGCATCAATGATGATTTGCGATGCTAATATCGTGCTGTCAAATTCGATGACATCGAAATTGGTCGCAATATTCGCCGTA
>JAYWFI010000160.1:0-7770 GCA_043778865.1 Sphingomonadales bacterium | reverse complement strand
CCGCTGGGTGCGTTCCTTTCGGGCGGAGTGGACTCGTCCACCGTTGTTGCGATGATGGCGGAGCTTTCCAAGCGGCCTGTAAAAACGTGCTCGATTGGGTTTGATGTCGGCGAGCTTGATGAAACCGAATATGCACAGCGGATAGCAGAGCGTTTTGCCACTGACCACCGCAGCCGTAATGTGGGATCAAATGACTTTGAACTAATCGATACGCTGGCGTTCCATTTTGACGAACCCTTTGCCGATGCGTCTGCTCTGCCGACCTACCGTGTGTGCCAATTGGCACGAGAGAACGTGACCGTCGCGCTATCGGGGGACGGCGCCGATGAGGCGATGGCGGGATATAGGCGGCACGTGTTTCATCACGGCGAGGAACGTTTTAGGGGCCTGATCCCGCAAGGGATACGCGGGCCATTGTTTGGCACGCTTGGTGCGATCTACCCCAAGGCGGATTGGGCTCCGCGCAGGTTTCGGGCAAAAACAACATTGCTATCGCTGGCCCGCAGTGGCCCAGAGGGATATGCCGAGGCGGTGGGCGTAACCGGGCCTGATATGCGGCACGCGCTGTACTCGCATCATGCACGCGGCATCGTTGGCGATTATCGCAGTGAAGCGCATATGCAGCGCCTGATGCGAACAGCGCCCGCACGCAGCGGGCTAGATCAAGCGCAATATGCCGATATGAAAATGTGGTTGCCAGGCGACATCCTAACCAAGCTTGACCGCACCAGCATGGCGGTGGGGCTCGAAGCACGCGAGCCATTGCTTGATCACCGCTTGATGGAATTTGCCGCCAGCTTGCCGGAAAATATGCGGGTGCGGCGCGGGCAAGGCAAGTTCCTAATGAAGCAGGCAATGGAACGGTATTTACCTAAGGATATTCTCTACCGCCCCAAAATGGGCTTTGTTACCCCGATTGCGCAATGGTTTCGCGGGCCATTGGCGGGTAGCGCGCGGGCGATTGCAACCAGCGCAACCTTGGCTCAGCTGGAATGGTTTGACAGCGCCGCAATGGCAAAGGTGGCAGACGATCATATCGCAGGACGCAGCGATAATGGCCGGTTGTTATGGCAGCTGATCATGCTAGAAAAATCCGTCGCGCGGATATTCGGGTAGGGCCCTGCTTTGTTTACAAACATCGCAAAGTAATTTTGGCATGCATCTAGGATTTAATTCATACATATATTAGATCGATTCATAGTTTAATTAGTAATATTAATGACCATGTTGACTTTCTGATTAATAAAATTATTGTTGAAGGATATGGAACGCAGAAAAAATCCATTCGCTCCCTGAGCAGGGCTTCAACCACCCGAGCTGGCTGGCCGAGATGACATAATAGCAACAGCAAAAATTGATATGGAGCGCACACTTGATGGTCGTCCTGCAAAAAGCATCATGCTTTTGGGATTGCGAGGTGTAGGCAAGACGGTACTGCTAAACCGTTTATTAAAGATCGCCAATGAAATCGGCTATGAAACTATCAAAATTGAAGCTCCGGAAGGTGGTAATCTTCCGGATTTAATCGTGCCAGAGTTGAGGCGTATTTTATATAGTTTGGACCTCATTGCCAAAATTGGTCAAAAAGCAAAAAAAGCCCGATCAGTTTTACAGAATTTTGCGTCTATATTCAAAGTTACAGTCAATGATGTTGATTTTGGTATAGAACCTGCGCCAGGTTTAGCCGATACCGGGAATTTACAGCAGGATTTACCCTCTTTGTTGATTGCAGTAGCGGAAGCAGCCAAGGAGAAAAATACTGCAATCGGTTTGTTTGTCGATGAAGTGCAATACCTAACCCCTTTAGAATTAGCGTCTATTATTGTTGCTTGCCATGAGATAGCTCAGCGCGGCTTGCCATTCTTTTTTATAGGTGCTGGCCTTCCGCAGATTGCGGCTTTGGCAGGAAATGCAAAATCATATGCTGAACGTCTTTTTAATTACCCTAAAGTTGATCGTTTAGAAAATGATGCCGCTAGAGATGCTCTTATAAAACCAATTAAAGCAGAAGACGCTGATATAACCGAAGATGGCATCAATGAAATTATTGAAAAAACAGAAGGCTATCCTTATTTTATACAAGAATGGGGCTCACATGTTTGGAATGCTGCATTGCAAAGTCCCATAACGGCAAACGATGTAATAATGACCACACCTGCAATCGTTGCGCACCTTGATGACAATTTTTTTCGAGTTAGATTTGATAGGTTGACCGTACTTCAACAAAAATATTTACGTGCAATGGCTGAGCTAGGCAAAGGGCCTCATAAAACAGGCGATATTGCTATTACATTAGAAGTAGCTCCTTCTGCCGTTGCCACAGTACGGCAGCAATTGATAAAAAAAGGTATGGTGTGGAGCCAGCGACACGGCGAAACTATGTTCACCGTGCCAATGTTTGACGAATATATGCGAAGGCAAATGCCCGAACTTGAACCATATAAACCAAAGCGCCGTAAATAAGTTAACCGATACTTTTTCAATACACTGCCCGCATAAAATACAGCCCATCAGGCGGAGCATTATGGCCGAGGCGGGATCTGTTGCGGGCATCCAGTGCGGCTTGTAAATCTGATGCGCTCCATTTGCCGCGTCCGACCAGCGATAAGCACCCGACCATAGAGCGCACCTGATGATGCAGGAATGACCGCGCCTCTGCCAGCACGATCACGCGTTCTCCTTCACGCCGGACATCGAGCCTGTCTATAGTTTTGATGGGGCTCTTGGACTGGCATTCGGTGGAGCGAAACGTGGTAAAATCATGCAGGCCAACCAGTAACTGCGCCGCATCATTCATCGCGGCGGCATCCAAAGGAAAGGGGATTTGCCAAGCTTTGCCGCGCTCCAATGTTAGCGGTGCGTGGCGATTGATAATCCGGTATTCATAGGCGCGGCCAATACATGAAAACCGTGCGTGCCAATCATCGGGCACGGTTTCGCACGCAAGCACAGAGATAGGTGCAGGCCGCAAATGCGCATTAATCGCGCCCATAATTCGAAATGCCGTAAGCGCTGTATCCAAATCAAAATGCGCGCGCATGGCAAATGCATGCACGCCTGCATCCGTGCGGCCCGCGGCATAGACAGCAACGCTTTGACCCGTTGTTTTGAACAAGGCAGCCTCGATTGCGCCTTGCACCGACGGGGCGTTATCCTGACGCTGCCATCCGGCAAAAGGCCCGCCGTCAAACTCGATAGTAAGAGCAAAGCGCGGCATTATAGCTGCGTTCCAGCCGGAATAGACTTGCCGCGTAAGTAGTCCGCAACTGGCATAGCGGGTTTGCCAGCGCGCTGGATTATAGTTGGAAGGATGGCTCCAGTGGCGCAAGCTATAGTCAGTGCATCATCAAGTATAACGCCCATTGCGCCATTGCCGCCTGTAACCTGCGCCGCCAATACCCGGTAACGTTCGCCTTCATACTCAAACCAAGCGGCGGGATGAAAAGCCCGTACTTGCCGCTCTACCTGATCGGCGCTTTGCGTAAAATCCAGCCGCGTTTCGGCTTTGTCTACTTTTGCCGCATAGGTCACGCCGACGTCTGCTTGCGGCACGGCGGGATACGCATCAATATCAGACAGCACCTGCACCATCAATGCTGCGCCTTGTTGCGCCAGTTCGCTGGTCAATTCGCCTGCCGTCTTGCCGCCAATCAAAGCCGTGGCAGTGGCCCGCACTGGTCCAGTATCTAGCCCTGCCTCCATCTGCATCACCATCACTCCCGTTGCCATGTCGCCTGCCAATATCGCGCGCTGAACAGGGGCTGCGCCGCGCCACCGGGGCAGCAGCGAACCGTGGATATTCAGGCAGCCCGCGTGCGGCGCATCCAATACGGGCTGCGGCAAGATCAGGCCATAAGCGGCAACCACCGCGACATCCAAATCTAGCGCTGCAAACGCGGTCTGTTCCTCCGTATTTTTCAGCGATACCGGATGACGCACTTCGATCCCAAGTTGCTGCGCGCGTAGGTGTGTAGCAGACGGCGACACTAGCTTGCCGCGGCCTGCACGGCGGGGAGGCTGAGAATACACGCACACCACATTATGCCCCGCGGCCACCAGCGCGTCCAATGCTGGTACGGCAAATTCGGGAGTTCCCATAAAAGCAATGCGCATTGATTGTGGCATAGTGTCTTTTCCTTTGTTGCAAACGCCCCTAATGAGTGCGGCATGGCATCGCAAGAAATAGACGCATTGGCGCAGGCATTATCAAAACTTCCCGGCCTTGGTCCGCGATCTGCGCGGCGCGTGGTGCTGCACCTGATGAAGAAGCGGGAGAGCGTGATGCAGCCTTTGCTGCGCGCGTTGCAGCATGTGGACGAGCGGCTAGTAACCTGCGGCACATGCGGCAATATTGATACGATTGATCCATGCGGCATATGCAATGATCCGCGCCGTGATATCCGGTCAATCTGCGTGGTGGAGGATGTGTCGGACTTGTGGGCGCTGGACCGGTCGCGGCTGTTTCCCGGTAAATACCATGTGCTGGGCGGCCGGCTGTCTGCGCTGGACGGGGTGCGGCCAGAGGATTTGCATATCGATGGCCTAGTGAAGCGGGTAGCCGCAGGCGGGATTGACGAGGTTGTGCTAGCGATGAATGCGACGCTTGAGGGGCAAACAACCGCGCATTATCTGGCCGAACGGTTGGAGGAATATCCGATCCGCCTAACACAGCTGGCGCACGGTGTGCCTGTGGGCGGGGAGCTGGATTATCTAGATGACGGCACGCTTGCACAAGCACTACGCGCACGCCGCCCGATTGGGTGAGGGCAACAGGACGTAGAGCGTTGACCTTGGCGGCGGCAATCCCTATTTGAGCCTAATGTCAATACTATCTATTCTTGAAGTGCCCGACCCGCGGTTGAAAACTATCTCGCGGCCCGTTGAAGTGTTTGATGATGCTTTGCGCACTTTAATCGCCGATATGTTTGAAACAATGTATGATGCACCTGGTATCGGACTAGCTGCGATACAGGTGGGTGTTCCCAAACGATTGCTAGTAATGGATCTGCAAGAAGAGGGCATAGACGGCGAGGCTGTTCGTAGCCCGCGCGTGTTTATAAATCCCGAAATTCTTGATCCTTCGCAGCATGTTGCAACCTATAGTGAAGGTTGTTTATCAGTACCCGATCAATATGCCGATGTTGACCGTCCTGCGCAAATCCGTGCCCGCTGGCAAGACGCAGACGGTACGATTTATGAAGAGAATATGGACGGCCTGATGGCGACATGCCTGCAGCATGAGATGGACCATCTGGAGGGCATATTGTTCATCGACCATCTGTCACGATTGAAACGGCAGATGGTGCTCAAGAAGCTTGATAAATATCGCAAGAGCGGCGGCGCGCACGTACACGGCGAACATTGCAATCATTAAGACTTGCTATGAAGTATTAGTATCTAAGCCTATGATATATAGTGTTTAATGCGGACTTCGAGTGTGCTTAATTATCGAGCCTCTAAATTGGAAAGTCACGCTAAGGTCTCACCTAAACGGTTTCTAAATGCGCGGTTTCCTGTACAATAATAAGACACGTTATAAGCGATATCCGGCCAAGATGTCGCAACGAAAATATATACAAAAGTGGGCGCGGTATATTTCGTAGTCATCCCGCAATTAGATCATATTGGCCGCGTTGTAGGAAAGTATTTAATCGGATAGGCAAGCTTTTAATTCCCAAATACTTTTGGTGCGGCGTCAACGGTTACATATTGTCCGCGCTGCACTTCTTGCACTTCCAATGTGCGATCAGACAGCCCGCTGGGCGAAAAACGAAATGCACCGTCAAGCCCGATGAAACCGTCTTTATCGGTTAGCTTCCCAAGCGGGAATGTGGTGCCTAATTTCCAGTTTGGCATAACTTTGCCAACCAATAGTACCGAATCGTAACCCAGGCTGGAAATTCTAAGCGGCGCTTTGTTATACCTTGCGCGATATTTAGTAGCATATTGGCGGAAGAAACCATCGGGTACGCTTGCAAACCATGCGCCCTGCATCATATTGCTGCCCGGCAACAGGGTATCCACGTTCCAAAGCTCTGTCCCCAATATGCGGGCTTTTATGCCAGCGCTTCGAAGAGCGGTGACTGTAGCGATTGCAGATTTTCCAGCATCTGCAACAATTACGGCATCGACAGGACCGGATGCCTTTAATTTTTGTACAGCGGCATTAAGCGAGGCGGATGATCCATCGATTTCTTCGATATCCACCAAAGCCCCGCCTGCACCCGCGACCGAGGAAGTAACGCTTGATGCTGCTCTTTGGCCATATACATTGCGCGGTACGATGGCGGCAAAGCGGTTGAGGCCGCGCGCTTTTGAATAACGCACGATCCGGTCAATCGATTGGTTCGGCAAGTGACCGAGCAGATATACATTGCGTCCAGCCACACCGATATCATTGGAAAACGTAATAATCGGCACGTTACGCGCGCGGGCGATACCGGCTACTTCGATAACATTATCGCTGCGTAATGGACCGAGGATCAGCATGCTGCCATCCTGCATTGCGCGCCGTGCGGCGGCATCCACACCCAGTGCAGTGTCGTAGGTTTGCACGCTGATTTTTGTGTTGCCAGTATCAATGAGTGCCATCGCGGTTGCATTGGCAATCGACCGGCCAACATCGCCGTCGGGGCCCGTTATCGGCAGCAGCAAAGCAACGCGGTGTTTGCCATCTGCGGGCAAGATAATCGTATCTGATTTAGATGCCGTGCTTGCTTTTCCACTGCGCGTAGGTACTGATTGGCAACCCGCTAACATGACAATCATGCCCAATGCTATCATTTGCCGGTGATAGCTATTACGCAGACTTACACTCTTGAGCGGGCTTACGTTTTTATGCAAGTTTACGGCGGCTTGCGGATTGGTATTCCATGCTGCAAAGATGGGTGTCATGATTATTTCCTCAACTGAAAAACCGGCCACTGAAAATCTGGATGATGATGAAAACACAAACTTAACCGTATTTGATTCGGGTTTGTACATCGTTGCTACACCCATCGGCAACCTTGCAGATTTATCGCGCCGAGCAATTGCCTTGTTATCGGCGGCCGATATCGTTGCCGTCGAAGACAGCCGGATCACAGGAAAGCTGCTGCATCATTTGGGCCTGAAAAAGAAAATGCGCCGTTACAATGACCATAGCAGCGAGGGTGATCGTGATGCGCTTGTTGATGCCGCGCGCAGTCAAGTTGTTGTTTTGGTATCGGATGCAGGAACGCCGTTGATCTCTGATCCTGGATACAAACTCGTGCGAAGCGCGCGCGAGGCGGGCGTGTACGTCAGCACTGCGCCCGGGCCAAGCGCAGCGATTGCGGCACTGTCGATATGCGGATTGCCGACAGACCGTTTTTTATTCGCTGGATTTCTGCCCAGTAAAGCAAAAGCGCGCAATGAGGCTATCGCTGGATATGCCGGTATCAATGCCACGCTTATCTTCTATGAAAGTGGACCGCGATTGGCTGCTATGCTGGCGGCGGCGGCATCCGGATTTGGCACACGTGAGGGCGCTGTAGCGCGCGAGCTGACCAAAAAATTTGAGGAGGTAATAACCGGGACTCTTTCCGAGCTTGCCGCGCGCTATGCCGCCGCCGAAGCGCCGAAGGGTGAAATCGTTGTTATCATCGGTCCGCCCGAAGATATCGCAGTATACGAGACAGGCGATTTCGATACGGCGCTCTATGAAGCGTTGCTGCGCCTGCCTACAGCCAAAGCGGCGGCAGAGATTGCCAAGCGTTTCGGCCTAGAACGCAGCGATGTATATGTCCGCGC
>JAYWFI010000159.1:0-21733 GCA_043778865.1 Sphingomonadales bacterium | reverse complement strand
TAAATCCTTTCAACTAAGGCCGTTCACGAATTTCGAACTTCGATAAAAGTCCGCTTCTTGAAACGATCGGCACGCGCCGACTGCTGCTAAGTTGAGCATGCCGCTTGTAATGTAGGATTACACCTGCCAATTTAAGCATAACATTGCGGGTCGCCGTATCGCTCTTCGGGTCTGCAGTCGGCGTGGCCTAATAATAAGGCGGTAACAGGCTTTGCCCAAATCCGTTTAGGTGAGACCTTAGTGTGACTTTAGGCGGTATTCTTAGGGTTTCAGGCTCCGTTCGCTACAAAGCGCCGCATGAGAGTTCTTGGTAGTATTAAGCGAACGGGATATGTATTGTTCATAAAAAGCGTCTTTAACATGAACGATTGCTGACAAGTGGGTTCAGCATTTGATCAGGACGGGTTCTCTATTCCATGTATGTCGGCGGGAAAGTCTCGGCGAATAACAGGAGACATACGATGATTAAGTTGGCCAAAAACATGATGGGCACCGCCGCTGCTGCTGCCGCGTTGGCTGGCATGTCGGTTCCGGCGCAGGCGCGTGATTATTATGACCGCGATCGTGACGGGATTTCCGTTGGCGAAGTAATCGCAGGCGCGGTTATAATAGGCGGCATTGCGGCGGTATTAAGCGGCGGGCGGGGCAGCAATAACCGCTATGATGACCGTGATTACCGGCGCGGCGATGATCGTTATGACCGCTATGATTATAACAATGGGTACGATAATTATGGGAGTAGCCGTGCCGCCATCAACCAGTGCGTGGGCAGCGTGGAGAAATATGCAAGCCGTTACAATCGTTCTAAGGTAACCGAGATCCAAGGCATTGAGCGGACCCGCGACGGGTACCGGGTTAGCGGCAATCTGGTCGTTCGTGAGAGCGGCAACGGCTATAACAACTACAATAATTATGATGACAGATATGGGCGTGATGATCGTGACAGCAACAGGTATGGCAGGGGATATGACCGCGGATATAATCAAGGCCGCTTTACCTGTTATGTCGAGCGCGGGCGCGTAACCGATATCCAATATCGCGGGTTGGATCAGTGGCGCTAAACAGATATTAAGCACAGCGCAAAAAAGGCTCAGCTGATCAAAAGCTGAGCCTTTTTGCATTCATACAGGCTGGGTAATCCTCGCGCGTGGTTATGCTTTGGCCTTCAAGTCATCGGCTAGTTCAAATCCGTGACGCACCAATGCTTCGGCAATTTTCTCCTTGCCTTCTAAATCACCCCAAAACATTGGTCCGCCGCGATATACTGGCCAACCATAGCCATAAATCCACACGACATCGATATCGGAAGCGCGCTGCGCTTTGCCTTCTTCTAGGATCAGATACCCTTCGTTGACCATGGGATACAGCGTGCGCTCAATGATTTCCTGATCGCTAATATCTCGCTTTGGCAGATTGGATGTGGAACGAAACTCTTCGATGATGCTGGTAACCTCGGCGCTTGGTGTAGGCGTACGCTTTTCGTCATAATCATAAAAGCCTTTCGCAGTTTTCTGGCCCCAGCGCCCTTTGGCACAAAGTGCGTCGCGGATGCTTTCGACACGCGTTTCATCGCGGTGCCATCCGATATCTACGCCCGCAAGGTCGCTCATTTGAAACGGCCCCATCGGCATACCAAAATCGGTATGGACCTTGTCAATTTGCTGCGGCGTGGCACCTTCCATCAATAATTGCGTTGCTTGTACTTGGCGCGGCATCAGCATTCGGTTACCAATAAAACCGTCGCATACGCCTGCTACTACGGCGACTTTACCGATACGTTTTCCAATGGCCATCGCGGTGGCCAGCACGTCATCCGCGGTTTTGTCGCCGCGAACTACCTCAAGCAATTTCATAACATTGGCAGGCGAGAAAAAATGCATACCCAGCACATCTGCGGACCGCGATGTTGCGGCTGCGATCTCGTTAACATCAAGATAGCTGGTATTCGATGCCAAAATCGCGCCTTGTTTTACGATTGCATCCAATTTGCCGAACACTATTTTTTTGACGTCCATGCTTTCATACACAGCCTCAATAACCAAATCACAATCAGCCAGATCGTCATAGCTGAGTGTCGGGGTCAGCAATCCCATCATGCCTTCGACTTGCGCAGATGTGAAGCGGCCTTTGGCAGCAGAGGCTTCATAGTTTGAACGGATTAAACCAGCCCCTTTATCCAGCGCTTCTTGCGACATTTCGAGGATCGTTACCGGGATTCCAGCCGCCAGAAAGTTCATGGAGATGCCGCCGCCCATCGTACCTGCGCCGATCACACCAACTTTTTTAATATCTCGCAACTGGATATCTTTGGGTAAGCCGTCAATTTTTGCTGCTTGGCGTTCGGCAAAGAATATATGCCGCTGCGCCGCTGATTGGCTACCCATCATTAGCTTCATGAATTCGGCGCGTTCAAATGCCGTGCCCTCGTCAAACGGAAGGCGTGTGGCGGCTTCAACGCAGGCAAGATTGGCGTAAGGCGCATCAAAGCCTTTCCATTTGCGGGCGCCCGCAGCCTTGATAGCTTCAATGTCAGAAGCGTCACCTTGAACGGGTAAATCACGCGTGGCGCGCGGGCCCACCGCAATCATTTCGCGGGCAAATGCTATCGCGTCGCTTGCCAAGCTATCTTCACCTGCAATGCGGTCGACAAGGCCCACCTCCATTGCTTTGGTGGCAGAAATAGGCACTCCGCCCGCGCACATATCGGCGGCCATCGCCACGCCCACCAGACGCGGCAATCGCTGCGTGCCGCCTGCGCCCGGCAACAATCCCAGCTTTACCTCAGGGACGCCCAATTTTGCCGACGCCACGGCAATGCGGTAATGGCAGCAAAGCGCGGTTTCCAATCCGCCGCCAAGCGCGGTTCCGTGGATGGCCGCAATAACGGGTTTGGCCGATAACTCCATCGCATCAAGCGTGGCGTGCAGGCCGGGTTTTTTGGGTGCTTGGGTAAATTCGGTGATGTCTGCGCCTGCGATAAACGTTTTACCGTCACAGCGGATGACGATTGCTTTTATCGCGGGATCGGAAAGGCCTTGCGCGACGCCGTCTTTCAAACCTTGGCGAACATGCCAGCTAAGCGCATTGACGGGCGGATTGTTGACAACAATCTCAAGGATATCATCGTGGGTGTGTGTGGTAACCGATTGCATAAAATATACTCTGTTTGTGAAAGGAGGAATGGTTAGGCGGCAATTGCAGAATAGATCATCGTACGTAATTCGCGGCGGATGGGATAGGTTGACGACGGCATTAACTGAGTCATGAACACCATGCAGATGTCTTCAACTGGATCAACAAAAAATGCAGTGGAATACATACCGCCCCAGAAAAATTCACCTGCGCTGCCCGGAACCATAGTTTGCGCAGGATCCATGGTACACGCAAATCCCAGGCCAAATCCTGTGCCGGCGTTTTCCGCCTCGCTGAACATAGCGGTGCTGTGCTGCATCAAATCACCGCCGCCAGGCAGATGATTGGCAGTCATCAGTTCCAGCGTCTTTGGGCTGATAATCTGATCGCCATCTATGCCGCCACCATTCAGCAGCATGCGGCAAAAAATGTGGTAATCCTGCAGAGTGGACGCCAGCCCGCCGCCGCCCGATTGGATCTTAAACCCGCGTACCCACGCGCTGGCCTCGCCGCCGGGATCGCCCTTGGTCATCTTGTCGGCGGGGTGCCACGTAAAACTATCGGGCACGCGCGAAGCTTTCTCGGCGGGAACCTGAAAATGCGTATCTGTCATGCCCAGTGGCTGAAAGATATTAGCATAGAAATAATCGCCCAGCTCCATGCCCGAAATCCGCGATATAATAACACCCAGAACATCTGTAGATACCGAATAGTTCCAGCTACTACCTGGATCAAATTGCAGCGGTATTTTCCCAAGCTCCGAAACGAATTCGTCGGCGTTCCACTTGCTCCAGCTTTCGATGTCTGTTTTGCGGTATGCGGCATCAATCGCGGTACGTTCTTGGAAACTATACGTCAGCCCGCTGGTATGGCGCAGCAAATCGATGATACGCATCGGCGCGGCGGGTGGGCGCGTAACAAACGGCACATTGCCGCCGCCTGCCACAAACACACCGGTATTGCTGAGTTCGGGCACATATTTGCTAACAGGATCGCTAAGTGCGACTTTGCCCTGTTCCACCAGCTGCATAAACGCAACTGACGTAACTGGTTTGGTCATCGATGCAATGCGATATATCGCGTCTTCGGCCACGCCCGATCGCCATTGATATGCAATTTCGTCACCGCGCCCGACAAGCAGCGCGCCAAACGGAAGCAATCCGGTATCGAGATATTTCGATTGGATATGCGCGCCAATCCGGTCAAGGCGGTCTGGGTTGAAACCAAGATGTTGCGGAATATCAAACATATATTTACCTCATTACGCCTGACAATATTACATCGGCCCGCGCAAACAAAGCCGCGTCGATTTTAAGGCCGCTGGCGGCGGCGTTATCTCTGATTTGTTCCGGACGGCTTGCTCCGATAATCGCGCTGGCGACATTTGCTTCACGCAGCACCCACGCCAACGCAAATTGGGCCAATGTACATCCTGCCTCATCCGCCAGCGGCCGTAATGCCTGCACCGCCGTTAGTACTTTGTCGTTCATGAAGCCGCTGATAAACCCGCCCATGCCATCATGTGCAGCGCGGCTGTCTTTTGGCGCAGCATGGCCGGGCTTATATTTACCCGTCAACACGCCTTGCGCCAACGGTGACCATACGATTTGGCTAATGCCATTTTGCGCACAGAGTGGGATCACCGTCTTTTCCGGCCGCCGCCACAGCATGGAATATTGCGGCTGGCTTGAGACAAATTTCACTGTATCCGGCACCGCAAGCGCATCACGGATATTGGCCGGCGACCATTCGGAAAAACCGATGGCCCGCGCTTTACCCGATTTCACAACATCGCTTAGCGCCTGCATCGTTTCCTCAATCGGCGTCTCATCATCATAACGGTGACATTGATACAGATCGACATAATCGGTTTGCAGCCGCGCAAGGCTTCCATCGATTTGCTTTTCAATCTGTGCCCGAGAAAGACCCTTGTCGGTTTTTGACATCGGAAAGAACAGCTTTGTGGCCAGAACATAACTTGACCGGTCCCGGCCCTTAAGCGTTTCGCCAAGGAAGCTTTCCGCTGCGCCTGTGCCATACACATTGGCGGTATCGATGAAATTGATACCTTCATCAAATGCGCGGTCGATACAAGCTGTAGCTGCATTTGTATCCACGCCCACGCCGTATGTTAGCCAGCTGCCCAGGCATATTTCAGACACTTCGATGCCGCTATCGCCCAATTTCCGGTACTGCATATAGGATCCTTTATTTTGAACAGTAAGGTAAGCCGTTAAACCGCGGTTTGTCCCATCAGTTGGCGCGTGACAGGGTGTGAACTGGACAGGCCGCCGTCCACTACAATTGCTTGGCCGTTGACATAGCTGGCTTGGTCGCTTGCCAAAAAAAGCGCAACATTGGCTAGCTCTTCGGGTTGCGCTCCGCGGCGCAGCGGGTTTAACCGCCCCAGTTTGTGCATTACTTCTTTGTCGCGTGCATAATCAAATGTTGGTTTGGTCATACCGGTTTCGGTTAAGCCGGGGCAAATTGCGTTCACGCGCACGCCCGTTTCGCTCATCTGCTGCGCGGATACTTTGGCCAGATTTATGACGCCTGCCTTTGATGCCGAATACGCAGGACCGCCTGCGCCGGACCGTATGCCTGCGACGCTGGCGGTCAGGATGATCGAGCCTCCTTTGTTTGAGTCTGCCATAACTTTGCCCGCATGCTTCACCATCAACCACGGACCGATCAGGTTGACGCGCAGAACTTCTGCGAAATTTTCTACAGTGTTATCAAATATCCCGGCTATCCCGCCAGAAATTCCGGCATTGGCAAATGCGATGTCGATATGGCCATGCCGCTTTAATGTCATCGCCGTAATCTTTGCGACATCTTCTTCGTTGCCTGCATCCATTTGTATCGCGGCCGCCGCATCGCCGATCATAGCGGCGGTTTCGTGCCCGCTATCGCTCATATCACCTAGGATAACCTGCGCGCCTTGTGCCGCAAACAATATAGCCGACGCGCGCCCGATGCCGCTGCCTGCGCCTGTAATAATCGCGATTTTCCCGTCCAGTACACCCATAGATATTTCCTTTATTAAGCCCCGGCGGCCCGCGCAAAATGCCATGCCTTATCCGCCAGCGGTTGTACCCGTTCCGACATTGCTTTGGCGTGCGCCGATGATGCCGTGCCGTCAATCACGCGCTTTTTAATACCTTGGATAATGCCCGCCAACCGAAAGAAATTATAGGCAAAATACCAGTTCATATCAGGCACGCTATCTCTTTGTGTGGCCGCGCAATATCGTTCGACAATCTCGTCTAATTCGGGGATGCCAAGTGCTTTTCGGTCGATATCCGCGACGCCGGAACGCCCTTCATTATCGGTTACCCATGCCATTGCCAAATACGTAAAATCTGCCAGCGGATCGCCTAAAGTAGAAAGCTCCCAATCGAGCACTGCCTTCACTTTTGGCAGCGTTGCATCATAAATCATGTTGTCGATACGGAAATCGCCATGCACCACGCTGGTCCGGGTTTGCTCCGGCATTGTTTGCGGCAACCATTTAATCAGCGCTTCCATGTGCGGCATCACCTCGGTTTCCGAAAGCTTATACTGCCGTGTCCACCGTTCGATTTGCCGCCCAAAATAATTGCCTGGCTTGCCAAATTCGGATAGCCCAGCGGCGGCCACATCTATATTATGCAGTGCCGCGAGCGTATCGGTCATTTCCAGATACACCGCGCGGCGTTCGGAATTAGTGCTGTGCGGCATGGCGCCGTTCCATATAGTCCGGCCTTCCACCATATCCATGATGTAAAACATGCTTCCTGCTACGTCATCATCGCTGCATAGACCAAATGGCTGGGCAACCGGGAACCCTGAGGGGTATAGTCCCGATATCACTCGAAACTCCCTGTCCACCGCGTGTGCAGACGGCAACAGCTGGCCCAGCGGTTTGCGGCGCAGTACGTATGATTTATTGGCTGCATCAATCCGGTAAGTAGGATTGGATTGTCCGCCAGCAAACTTGCCTATGGTTACAGGTCCTGCAAATCCCTCAATATTCGCTGCCATCCAATCGCACAGCCGCGCTTCGTCTATTCGGTCTGTACCCTGCGGTACTACTGTTCCTGTAAAGTCTTTTTCTGCATCAATCTGATCATTCATTGATCAAACACGATAACCGACCTTGCGGCATCACCTTTCTTCATTTTGTCAAAACCTTCGTTGATTTGAGAAAGGGAAATTGTTTCTGCTATTATGCTATCTAGATCCAGCAATCCGCGAAGATAGAAATCGACTAGCCGGGGAATATCAACGGGGAAACGGTTGCCGCCCATCACCGAACCTTGCAATTTTTTGCCCGACAACAAATCCATTGCGCTAAGTTTAACACTATGTTGCAGCGGCATCATACCCAGTATGGTTGCCGTGCCGCCGCGCCGTAGCGATTTTACAGTAAGCTCTCCAGACTCGGGCCTGCCAACCGCCTCAATTGCATGATCGACGCCGCCTTTGCTGATCTCAATTATTTGTGCGGCTGCGCCGGGTGCTAGTGCGTCAATCACATGCGTCGCGCCCAATTTGATGGCGAGCGCGCGTTTTTCGGCAAGCGGGTCTGCGGCTATAATCATGCTTGCACCCGCTATTTTGGCAGCATTAATGGCGGCTAATCCTACGCCGCCGCACCCCACAACGGCAACGGTTTCGCCCGGTGTAACTTTGCAAGCATTGAATATCGTTCCTGCGCCTGTGGTAACGGCGCAGCCCAGCACGGCGGCGCGGTCAAGCGGCATTTCGGGATCGATCCGCACGCAGGCATGTTCATGGACCAGCATCATTTCGGCAAATGCAGACAGGTTAAGCATTTGCGTGATTGCCGAACCATCGGGCCGAGTAATCCGGGGCGGGCCGCCTTTTGCTCTTCGCGTTTCTGCACCAAGGCAAAGCGACATTCGGCCGCTCACGCAAAATTCGCAATGCCCGCAAAACACCGACAGGCATGTGACGACCGCATCGCCCACTTTGACCGTGCGCACTTCACTGCCCACTGCCTCTACGATACCTGCGGCTTCATGGCCTGGTATCGCGGGCAGCGCATGGGGATAATGACCATCCATAAAATGCAGATCACTATGACATAATCCGCATGCCGCGGTCCGGATTAGCACTTCATGCGGAGCCGGTTTTGAGATAACCACCTGCTCGATAATCAAGGGCTTTCCTGCTTCAATCAGGACCGCTGCTTTCATGATTAAGCCCCTATCACCGCGCTACTGCAATATTGCCAGCTGATAACTGCGTAACGGGGCAGCTGCCGTGTTTGCCAAATTCTATCCGGGCAATTGCGCGCGCATGTACTTCGTCCGGGCCATCAGCCAGTCTTAGTGTGCGTTGATGTGCATAGGCTTCGGCAAGACCAAAGTCATTTGATACGCCGCCGCCGCCATGTGCTTGGATCGCATCGTCGATAATCTTTAGCGCCATATTCGGGGCCTGTACCTTGATCATCGCGATTTCAGCAGATGCCGCTTTGTTGCCAACCTTGTCCATCATATCGGCTGCTTTTAAACATAGCAGCCGCGTCATTTCAATGTCGATGCGGGCACGGGCAATACGTTCTTCCCAAACGCTATGTTCGGCAATTGTTTTGCCAAATGCTACGCGCGACATCAGGCGCTTTGCCATTTTTTCCAGTGCTTCTTCGGCGGTACCAATGGTGCGCATGCAATGGTGAATACGGCCCGGCCCAAGTCGTCCTTGTGCAATTTCAAACCCGCGGCCCTCGCCAAGCAGACAATTATCCACAGGCACGCGGACGTCTTTTAATTCCACTTCCATATGGCCATGCGGTGCATCATCATATCCGAATACAGGCAAATGACGCAGGATGTTTACGCCCGGCGCATCCATTGGCACCAAAATCTGCGATTGTTGCGCATGGCGGTTGGCCTCGGTATCGGTTTTGCCCATCACGATGGCGATTTTGCAGCGCGGATCGCCAAGTCCCGATGACCACCATTTGCGGCCATTGATAATATAATCGTCACCGTCGCGAACCATCCGGGTTTCGATATTGGTTGCATCCGATGACGCGACAGCAGGTTCTGTCATCAGGAACGCTGAACGGATTTCGCCGTTCATAAGCGGGATCATCCACCGACGTTTTTGTTCTGCCGTGCCATACCGCATGAATACTTCCATGTTGCCCGTATCCGGCGCGGAACAGTTGAATACTTCTGATGCCCACGTGATGCGGCCCATTTCTTCGGCGCAAAGGGCGTATTCCAAATTGGTCAGGCCGGGGCCTTCAAACTCTACGCTGTCGTCTACATGCGGGTGTCCCGACGATGGCGGCATAAACAGGTTCCAAATGCCTGCTGCTTTTGCGCGCTGTTTTTCCTGTTCGACAACCTGAAGCACTTTCCACCTGCCGCCGCTTATTTGCTCTGCGTGATAGTCATCCATGCGCGGCCGCACATTTGTCTCGATAAAATCACGAACGCGGTCACGCCAATAAGTTTGTTTCTCGTTGAGGTCGAAATTCATGAATCAGGCCTTTCTTGTTTTAAGCACACGATTAACTTGGCATGGAGGCGGCGTAATTGCCAGCCCCGTCACACAAATTCAGTCACTATTATTTTTGCAGCAGTTTGGCGGCATCTCAATAGAGCGCAAATGACGTTACGGATATCTGCCAAAATCCCATCCCTCTTGCAATAAGCGCGGGTCTGGCACAATCTATGGGTCAGATTTAGGAGATGATTCATGACCGATTTGGAAACATTCCGCACCGAAACGCGCGGCTGGTTGGAAACAAACTGCCCGCCAGAAATGCGGATGCCGGTAAAAAGTGATGATGACATTTGCTGGGGCGGGCGCGAATTTGTGTTTCAAAGCCCGGCGCAAAAACAATGGATGCAGGTGTGCGTGGCGCGCGGCTGGACGGTTCCTGATTGGCCCGTGGAATATGGCGGCGGCGGACTATCGCCTGCGCAAACCAAAATCTTGCGTCAGGAAATGACTGCGCTCAAGTGCCGCCCGCCGTTATCAAGCTTTGGCATATGGATGCTCGGTCCAGCGTTGTTGAAATTTGGTACCGAAGAGCAAAAGGTTCATTATCTGGGCCAGGTTGCACGCGGAGAAATCCGCTGGTGTCAGGGATACTCCGAACCCGGCAGCGGCAGCGATCTGGTGTCACTGCAAACTTATGGCGATGATCATGGGGATCACTGGCGTGTGACCGGCCAAAAAGTATGGACCAGCTATGCCAACAAAGCAGATTGGATTTTCTGTCTTGTCCGTACCGATAAATCAGACAAATATCGCGGCATATCATTCCTGCTGTTTGATATGAAAACGCCGGGAGTAACAACCAAGCCGATCAAGCTAATATCGGGTAACTCGCCGTTTTGCGAAACGTTTTTTGATAACGTTGCAGTACCCAAGGATCAGGTTGTGGGTGAGATTAACCGCGGCTGGGATGTGGCGAAATACCTGCTTGGGCATGAACGTGAAATGATATCAGGCGGCGGGGTTAGTTTGGATATGCCAAGCATCGGCGCTGCATATGCCGATGCCGCCGCGCTCGATCCAATATTACGCGCCGAAATGGCCGAGTTCGATATTGAAACCATCGCGTTCAAGGCAATGAGCGAGAAGTTTATGGATGAGATGAAGGCAGGAAAGGGCCATCCTGCACAGCCGAACATGATGAAATATGCCGGAACCGAGCTGAACAAACGCCGTCACGAGCTGATTATGGCATGCAGCGGCAGCGACGCTTTGGAATGGGAAAGCGAAGCCACCGGCCATGGCGCCAAACCTCGCGACTGGTTGCGCACCAAAGCAAACAGTATCGAGGGCGGAACCAGCGAAGTAATGCTGAATGTCATATCAAAACGCATATTGGAACTGCCCGGCGGATAAGGAAATTTTGACGAATGCCATTATATCATAATGATGATCAACAAATGCTCGCGGATACCGCGCGGGAATTTATCAAAGCAAAGGCGCCGGTATCGCACCTGCGCGAATTTCGAGACAAAAATTGCAAAGACGGGTTCAGCCATGCGCTATGGCGGCAATTTGGCGAGCTGGGTTTCAATGGGATCCTTATTAGCGAAGCCGATGGCGGATTGGGAATGGGCCATTATGAGGCGGGAATTATCCTCGAAGAAATCGGCCGTAATCTCTCGCCTTCGCCGTTTCTAACGACCGCAGTCGCAGGCGTAGAGGCATTGAACGGCGGCACTGCGGATATGCGTGCGCGCTGGTTGCCTGGTATATTATCCGGCGAAACCGTGCTCGCGCTGGCAATAGATGAACATAGCAAGCATCGTCCCGAGGCAATGACAATGTCCGCTATACGAAGCGGCAATGGATTTCGCCTTGATGGCAAAAAACAGTTTGTGGTGCACGGTACATCTGCCGATATGTTAATCGTTGCAGCACGCACAGAAAATGGCATCACGATGTTTGCGGTTGAACGTGACACCAAGGGCATGCGCGTTGATGCCGTGCGTTTGGTGGATAGCGCGGTTGCGGCACATGTAACGTTTGATAATGTGGAATTGACCGCCGATGCCGTAATCGGCGAAGTGGATCAAGGCGGCGTAATATTGGAACGATTGCTGCGGGCAGGACGGATCGGCGCAGCGGCGGAAATTGTGGGCGTTGGCGCAGGTGCGATGGATATCACTGTCACCTATCTGAAAGAACGCAAACAGTTTGGCCATTATATCGGCGAGTTTCAGGGCCTGCAACACCGTGCTGCGCATCTATATTCCGAGATGGAAATCGCCCGTGCTGCGGTATTAAAAGCACAACAGATGCTGGATGAAAACGCAGATGGCGCAGACATGATGGTATCGGTTGCCAAAGCAAAAGCGGGCCGCACCACCGGGCTATCGGTGCGCGAAGGCGTGCAGATGCACGGCGGCGTTGGCATGACCGACGAATATGATATCGGTCTATATATGAAGCGAGATCGTACGCTGGCAGAATTTTTCGGTGATGCAAATTACCATATCAACCGCGTTGCACGCATGAACGGCTATTAGGAGCAATCAAATGAACCTCAATTCTCTATTTAATCTTGATGGCCGTGTTGCGCTGGTGACAGGCGGATCGCGCGGGATCGGCAAAATGATTGTCGAAGGATATCTAGCTGCTGGGTGCGCGCGGGTATATATCAGCGCGCGCAAAATTGATCAGATCGAAGCGACTGTTGCAGAATTTGGCGACAAGGTTATTGGCCTGCCATGTGATTTATCCACCGTTCAAGGCTGCGAAAGCTTGGCCACGCAATTATCAGAGCGTGAAGACAAGCTAGACATATTGGTTAACAACGCGGGCGCTGCATGGGGTAGCGATTTTGGCACTGTAACCGATGCGCAATGGGACAGGGTTATGGACCTGAACGTCAAAGGTTTATTTTTCCTGACGCAGGCAGTGCACGGCCTTATGAAAAAAGCCGCAGCATTTGATCGCCCGGCAAAGGTGATCAACATTGCGTCGATTGACGGTATTAAAATTAATCCATGGCAAACGTATAGCTATCAAGCGTCAAAGGCCGCTGTGATCCACCTGACCCGGCGGCTAGCAGCCGAGCTCGTGAAAGACAATATCTTGGTTAGCGGCATCGCACCTGGCGCATTTCAATCGGACATGAACACCGCTGCACGTGATCATGGGGATGCAGTGGCCAAAAGTATTCCGTTTCCGCGCATCGGTACGCCTGAAGATATGGCGGGTCTTGCGATATTTTTGGCCGCGCGGTCGGGTGACTACATTGTGGGAGATACTATCGCGGTTGATGGCGGCATTGCCTATTCTAGCCTGCCTGGTAACGGCATTCAGCCATAAAAACGGTATTCAGCACTGTGAGCACTATGAGCACAGCGGGTACATGCAAACTTTGCAACTAGGCTTATTATTTCGCAATTGCAGCATGAATAAAAAACAGGCATTTGCTGCATTGCAATAAAGCTTTTGACCAGCGGGCTTCTCTCCTCCTCTCCCTCGCTCGCTGGAAGAAATAACGGTCCTCATGCTTCGCGCTGAGGGCCGTTTTTGTTGGTGCGCAAAACTTCTTGCCGAATTTTCCACTGCTTATCACTTGATGTTTGGATAAGTCGGTTTTTACCCATTGTGAGACTCGTTTTATAGGTGCAGCTTTATGTTGTCTTGAAGAAAGCAGTGTATCAAAACGCTTCAGAAATGAAGGGTAGAGATAACAAGGCAATCTTGCTCGATGATTGAATCAGAAAAGTATCCTGATCGCAAGAGAAGGGCGCAAATCAGATTTGATGCGCAGCAGAAACGGAATATCATGTGCGGTTTAATGAATTTATCTTCGGATGAATTTTGCAATCAACGCCGGATAAGAGACAGATGTTGCAAAACGCGCATCCAACGATCCTTCGGGAGAACTGGGGCGCATGAAGCCTGAAGACGGAAAGAATTGCTCTTGGGCAAAGGACATCCAACACAAGGCTCCAGTGGGCGCTGTCAGCAATGTCAGCGCCCATTTCTGTTAAAGATCGTCGCGAGTAATGCGCCACCGGCAAAAAACGGTACTCTCAATATAATATTGTACATACGCACAAGATGTCTTAGACATTTTGTAGACGCATATTGCTGGGAAAACAGTTGCCCTTTATTGACCATCCATTACGTGACCGTGTTGTTTCTGAAATGCATATGCGGCGCACGCCGCCGCTGGTTGCGCCAACATTAATGGTTCAAGTTGTGCGGCTGGTTAAATCGAGCGACCGTGAAGCCGAGCGGGATCACATTCTCAACATGCCGGGCGTGAAGCATGAGGACCGCCATATTCGTAATTTGAATATAGGCGGACGGCGCAGTGATGGTGCCATCTTTACTTGGGAGCGCCATAGCGAGGCAACTACGGCAACGATTGTGTTACCACGTAAAAGCGATGATCCGTTTCATCCCGGTGACGATGACTCCTCGGCAACCGCATGGCTTGCCGAAGCACCGGGAGAAGTTATACGTGCCGTGTTTGTCGGTATCGTGCGCGATGAAGAAACCGCTCAGGCATTGATACCCGCTATGGCGTTCAGCACGCCTGAACTGGTGAGCTGCCGCATTGGTGCTGTGCGCATTTGGACCGACTTTTTGGTGCGGCCTGACAATTTTGGAAGGCTTATCATCGCGGCCAACGGAATGTCACCAGAAGATATGGGGCGTCTTGTGCAGCAGATTCAGGAACTCGGTAATTACCGCAACTTGGCACTGCTTGGTTTGCCAACTGCGCAAGCAGAAGCGCCGCGAGTGGCCGAATTAGAACAAGAGCTTGTTACAATTGTCGATGTTATGGCGATGGGTGCTGCTGAACCTGCGTTGCTTGACCGGCTTTGCAACTTGTCGGCACAGGTCGCCGCGATCACCGCGAAAACAGCGTTCCGGATGAGCGCGACTTCGGCTTATGCGCAGATTACCAATGATCGGCTAGATATCCTAAAAGCAACGTCCATCCCAGGATTTCAAACACTTGAAGAATTTACGGATCGCCGGTTTTTGCCTGCAACCCGCACGTGCGCATCTTTTGTGGCCCGGCTTGATGCGCTGTCTGGCCGGATTGAGCGTGCAACGTCGCTGCTACGCACCCGCGTTGAAATGGCATTGCAGACACAAAATAGTAATTTGCTGCAATCCATGGACATGAACGCTGAACGCCAACTACGTTTGCAACATCTGGTCGAAGGGCTGTCGGTTGTTGCGGTTAGCTATTATGCTACGGGGCTTGTTGGCTATATCCTAAGCGGATTGTCGCCGTACATCGCAATTCCAAAACCTCAATTAATGGCAATCGCAGTTGTGCCTGTTGTCATTCTTGTCTGGCTGTTCACTCGGCGTCAGATTCGTGCGATTACAGCAGTAGGGCAGGGGCATTAACTGAAGCACTTGTTGTGTTCTGCTTTGCGCTGCTTTGTATCCGATCTGTGCACGATATAGCGCTTGCACCCAATGCAGTTTGCATTATGTTACAATTACATTCGTTGAGGGCACTAAGTGACGGGCCATGCGGGATATCAAGATATACCGCGACCAGAGCAAAATTGTGCCTGCGCGACATTGTTCGGGAGTTTTCAACTAACAGCACCCGATGGTACCGAAATCTTGATTTCTAACCGCAGGGCAAGGGCTTTGCTTGCGATGCTATGCCTGGCGCATGATGAAACCATTGACCGTGATTACTTAAGCAAGCTTTTCTGGCCTGGTAGGTATGAGGCGCATGCAAAAGCATGCTTGCGGCAATGTTTGCTTGATTTAGGCAAATTGCTTGCGCCGTTTGAATTACGTATTCTGAACGTCACACGCAGCCAGATTAGTCTCAACACTTGCGCTATTCAAACCGATCTTAGTGAATTGGAAACCGCCTTTGCGCGGGCGCAATATTCTGATGCAGCGGACAGGATCATATCCATCGGAATGAAACCGCTGCTTGACCAGATGGATTTTGGCGATGCGTTTAATGCATGGCTAACCAAGCAACGTTTGGAGGCAGAGCGCCGTTTGCACAATGCTGTTTCCAATGCGCTGTCTGCGTTAGAAAAAGATGGCGATATTGCAATACATACAAAATTGCTTGGTGGCTGGGCTGCACGCGATATTTCGGCGCAAAACAGCATAGCGACAAGCATTAAAGGCGGCAAAACCCGGATTGCAGTGTTGCCATTTCAATCGCTCGATGCACAAGACGGCCACGATTATTTTGCCGATGGTGTGGTCGATGAATTGATTACAACGCTTGCACAAGTGCCGCAATTATTGATCGCCGGGCGGACATCCTCTTTCCATTTTAGGCACAGCGACTTGCCGCCTGCTCAAATTGCGGCAGAGTTGGGCGTATTACATCTGATCGAGGGATCTGTGCAGCGTGAGGGGGAACGCATTCGCATTCACGCACATTTGATTGCCGGCAAAACGGGCTTCGAGCTTTGGGGTGCGCGCTTTGATGGCACATTGGATGATGTCTTTGCGCTTCAGGAAGATGTGGCGCAGGCTATTACAGCGGCAATTGGAAATGCGCTTGGCGTGGCGATGCAACAACCGTTGGTGCATGGACTGACAACCAGCAAAAAGGCATATGATCTCTATTTGCAAGGCCGCGCTTTGAATGCGCGTTTGTTTGGCGACGGTGTTCTTACGCGCGCAGCTGAATTGCTTGAACAGGCAGTTGCACTTGATCCAAACTTTGCCGAAGCGTGGGTTTTATTGGGTGATGTGCATCAACGCATGGGCATTTACCTCCTAAATACTGACCAAACCGAAGCATCAGCCATCATGGCAGATTGCGTCCGCAAGGCGATGGTAATCAAGCCCAATTTGGGCATGGCTTATGGTTTGCTCAGCTTGCACCAATTTACCCAAAACAACATCGTTGGTTGCCTTGATCTGGCGTTTAAGGGATATGAGGTAGAGCCAAATAATCCGTTAGTTGCAGTAAGGTTAGGCACGTTGTTGCTGTTTTGCGGGCGAACACGCCAAGGCATGCGCTATATCGATGAGGCGATTGATCAAGACCCGGTTGATGGCAGGCATTATATGTGCCGGTCAGCAGGGCAGCTTAACTTGGGCCACATAAGTGCGGCTATCGCAGATGCGCAGAGATGTGTAGATCTCGGCTTTCCATCTATGTGGTTGGGCGTTGCCAATGCCGCTGCGGGTAATCATGATGTAGCCGTTGAGCAATATCAACAAACGCGTTTGATGATTAACAATAGTATCCCCCCGCCAAACGGAATGGCGCCCATGTCTCCGCAAGTAATGGATGCCTATTGGCTTGTCGCAGCAAAGGGCGTGTGCAGCGGGCGGCCCGAGGACCGGGAAACCTATTGCCGCATACTTGATTATCTCTATGAAACGATGATCGAAAAGGAACATTTGGCAATCACTCTGCCGGCCGTATTTATGGGCCATGCCGATTTGCTGTTCAAAACGATAGGCGCGCGGATTACGCTTCAGAACCTCGCATGTTTGATGTCGATCTGGGCTGATGTCGACCCCATTCGTCAAATCTGGCAGCACGACGAATTCATCCCCTTTGCGCAGCGCATCGGTATGGCTGCGGCGTGGGACAAATATGGCTGGCCCGATCTGCTCCCGCCGCCAAGCAATAAGGCATAAGTTTTGGCGGGGGGTCAAATCGCAAATAGCATTGTAACGCCAAACTTGCTTTGAAATGATGTCTGATTACAGCATCATCTCTGCTATATTTTCAAATTGACGCTTTATTGACGTTTTATTGACGGCTGGGCGGATTGACGGCTGACGGCTGACGGTGTGCTGCCGCAATATCTTTTCAAGGATTACAGACATTTTGACGCTTTAGGGCAAGCCGGAAAATCTTGGTTTTGCCTACGGGGAAACTGTGTCTGCGGATTGGAAGTGCCGATCTATTTCCTTTGTATGCGCCCCCCCAGCCTCTTTTATTTGGGCTTGATCAATCAAGGAACATTTGAAATGAAAATCATAAAATCACTTATAATCGCCGCTGCAATGTTCAGCACAATGGGCATTACCGCTGCTTTATTCAGTACCATGAGCTTTGCCGCATCGGCGATGGCCCAGGAATCAAGCTACAAACCGGGCACTGTCTGGGAAGCAGGCCGCATTGATGTGCTGCCGGGGCAGTTCGAAAATTACATGGATTATCTAGCAACAACGTGGAAGAAAGTTCAGGAGGTAGGCAAGGCCGAAGGTATGGTCCTAAATTACTACGTGCTGCAAACAAACAATGCGCGCGCGGGCGAACCCGACCTTATCCTGATTACCGAACACAAAGACTTTTATTCCACAGCGCAACAAGAAGCGATGCAGAAAAAAGTTAATGCACTGCTGGCGCAAGATAACCGAATAGCAGCCACCGCTAGCGGCGAGCGCTCCAAAATGCGTGAACTGCTTGGATCAATTGAATATCAGGAATTGATCCTCAAATAACCTGAAATAGCCTCTATGATTGGCGTATCATGGCAGGCGGTATGCTAAAAAAACCTACCGCCTAGCCATCGGCGCACAACATCACTGCTTTCTTAGAATGCATCAATGGGCATTATAATTACTCTGCCCATTTCTGGTTTGCAGGATCAGGCTTCAGTGTCACGGATATATTCTCGATATTCATAACAAGATTATCGCCATCAATGCGTAAAGGCATTACGCCAAAAATGGGGCGCTGAACCTGTAGTTGGTCAAGTATGATATCTTGTATATGGGTGCTTTTATTGGAAACGGAGAAGGTTTGTGAGAATTTCTGTTTGCCATCATCGTGGGATATCTCGGCGGTTAACGCCGTAATTTGCCGATCTTTTGACAGCTCAAAGAATACCCAGCCAAATTCATTAGTGATATTTGTTGTTTTAACTCCATCCGCCGTGGTTGCTGTAACTTTTGCCTTGTCTGCCTCCCTGCCTAAATCACTATCATAGATATGAACACCCATGGCTTGTTCGGTTATTTCGCCGTCTGTTAAACGATCGTCATTAGGATTATCGCTGGGACTTAAAGCGTAGTCACTAGCTACTGGCATATCCTTGACAGGCGCTCCACATTTTGCGGGTATGTCTTGCGTAAGCTGAAATGGAGTAAAGCCGCTTGCATCCAATCTTTCTGCAAGTTCGCTGTAGATCCCTGCTTGTTCATTATACGCGGCGGTAACGTGCTCAGCGGCAACTGCCCATTTTTCAGACTTCGTATCTGTGGCAAAAAATTGGCTTATGGCATCGCTTACTTGCCGGTCTGCAATCTCTTTAATTTTCTGCAATGGCCCTATATCTATGGACTTGCTGTTCATCTGGCTTCCCGAAGTCACGGCCATTCCTACGCCGTAACTCGCCGAACGAGCAGTCCAAAAAGGGCACCGCTTTTCAACCTCGCTCCACAGCGTATCCATTTTCTTGGTGTCGCTGTTATATGCAAATTGCTGCTGCGCAACGCGGTTCCATCTTTTGGTTTCGCCTATACTCAATGCTGGCTTAATGCCAATGCTGCTGCGGTCTGTAAGCACAACAGTATCACCATATTGCTTCCATGTGCCCCGGCTATATTTGGCGCTATTATTTTCTCCGTAGTAATAATCTACGAAACTAACAAAGTAGGTATTATCCGGATAAATTTGAAACCGCAATTTAGTGCCATTTTCCTTCACACTATTGCTGGCAACGAACGCTTCATATGTACCAGTATCAAAGTTTGTTTGCGCCAGTGCCGGCGCGTCCGCCAATGTTGGCGCTGCCATTGACGACGAATACCCACTGAAAAATAACGTAATGATGGTGAGAATTTGCATATATTTTATTAAAACGGACATATTTTCAATTCACATTACTTTTTTAAAATACACTAAAAATGCACTATGTAGCCATCAGCACTAAGACGAATATACGCTATGTTTGACAATTTCGGCCAAACAACAAATTTATCTATATTATGTAGCGTAATGTGATGCCTATCACATCTTTTTTGTCAGATCTGTTTACAAGTATAAATGCGACCCAGCAATGTGAGACGGCAAATAGATGTAATGTTTTCATTGCAAACTTTAGGGCAGGAACCGCTTATTCAGGGTGCCTGCCCCTATTTTATATGGCGGTCTTCAATAACCAATCGTGGAATATTTTAACAGACCGCTGCTTCAGCGCGCGGGGGCGGCATACAAACCAGTAACTATATGGGCTTTCCACTTCGACATCGAACAAGCGGGTTAGGCGTGGATCCTTGGCATCTGACAAATGGCTACCATGCATAATTGCAACGCCGAGACCGTTTGCCGCCGCTTCTAACATTAATGGGCCGCTACCAATGCTGTCGGTTACCGCTGGTTTCAATTTAGGTACGCCCATTGCCTCACGCCATTTGTCAAAAATCAACGGCATGTCGCTGTGTACGATTATCGTTTGCTTTGCCAAGTCTTCGGGCGATGTAATATTCTGTTCTTCGGCCAGCTTTTTGGAAGCGATGGCATACACCATGTTGCTGTCAAGTTTGATGCTGTACAGCCTTGGATCAACTTCTGCGGCGATGATGATTGCGGCGTCCACTACATCACCCAGAAGATTTTCGGCGTGCGCAGATGTATCAACATCGATATGTAATTTTGGAAACATTTTGCGTAATTCGGGCAGACGCGGGATTAACCGCTGCGTACCAAACAAGGGAAGTACGCCAAGCCGTAACCGGTATTCGCCGCCCTGACCGCTTAATTCATCCACGGCCTCTGCCATGGCCTCAAGCGCAGGCTCAATCGCAGCAAGCAGCGCCATGCCGTCGCTATTTAGCACCATTGCTTGCGACCGCCGATCAAATAAAGATTTGCCCATGAAATCCTCAAGCGCCTTGATCCGGCGGCTCAATGCAGGCGGAGACAAAGACAACTCGCTCGCAGCGGCCTTGGCAGAACCAAGTTTTGCCACACGTACAAATGCTTCCAACGATCGCAATGGCGGTAACCTGCGCATTATCTTTCTCCCGAGTCAAAAATCCATGTTGCAATATCTTATATCACTAGTTGCAATCTTTGCAACCAATTCCATCTTGTTCGCACTTGCACAATACGGGCGAAATCCGCATACCAACTATGCCTCAACAGGCACTCTCTCCCAAGGACTTTTAACAGGGCTGGCCGCGCGTCAGCCCTTTTTTTTACAATATGTGCATGATTGTATTTATTCGCTTTCTTGCTGCGTTTGCGGCGACAAGTAAGACGGAGATGGAGGAGGTTACAAAGTGAGTTTTGAAGAATTGTGTGTAGCTAGCTCCCAGCATTTTTGCGCAGTCCCCACATTAATTTCTGTTTGACGCAACGCGAGCCTCGCCACCCGTTCCCCCAAACGCCATTATCCATGCACCTATTACCAAGAAAGGATTTTCGTCCCAATACTGCAAACTAATAATAGCAACCAGGAAATAAGGCGCAATTAACCAACCAATCCAAGCCAGCCAACCAAATGGTGTCGCCGCAAATATTAGCAGAGTGCATCGTGGAAGAAACATCAACCCAAGTAAAAACCAAATTGAGTGATTTGCCCAAAAATCCATTCACTTTCCCTTTATTGTGTAATCTTTATAATTCTATGGACATATTGATCTAGATTTAAATATTATATTTTAATCTCTTACTCAGCCAGTAATCCTTCGTCCGCAATCTTCTTTTGCCATAACGCAGGCGCGCTGACGTGCACATTCTCGCCGCTCGAATCCACCGCCACGGTCACGGGGAAATCCTGCACCTCAAACTCGTAGATTGCCTCCATTCGAAGGTCGGCAAAGCCCACCACCTTGCTGGCTTTGATGGCGCGAGATACGAGATAGGCCGCGCCACCGACCGCCATTAGGTAAGCGCTTTTGTGCTTTGCGATTGCCTGCGTTGCTGCTGCCCCGCGTTCGGCTTTGCCCACACATCCCAGCAAGCCTTGCTCCAGCATCATGTCCATGAACTTGTCCATTCGCGTGGCGGTGGTGGGGCCAGCGGGGCCCACGACTTCCTCGCCAACAGGATCGACCGGACCGACATAGTAAATCATCCGGCCCTTGAACGACACAGGCAATTCTTCCCCGGCGGCTAGCATATCGGCGATGCGTTTGTGCGCGGCGTCGCGGCCCGTCAGCATTTTACCGTTGAGCA
>JAYWFI010000158.1:0-2263 GCA_043778865.1 Sphingomonadales bacterium | reverse complement strand
AAAGATACTACAATCGCTCAAGGATTTAGACGTCAATTTGGCGATGGATGATTTTGGTACTGGATATTCTAACCTTAGCTATTTGCAGCAATTGCCAATCGATGTACTAAAAATCGACCGTAGTTTTATCAGTGGTATGATGGTGGACAAAGACAAACGCGCGATTGTCCGCACCATATTATCATTGGCCCGCGCGCTAGGTATGAAAACCACCGCAGAGGGTATTGAAACAGAGGAAATCTCGGCAACTTTGAAGCGGCTTGGATGTACCGTAGGGCAGGGATATTATTATGCACGGCCATTACAAGCGGACGCCGCTTATGCGTTTTTGATATCTGACAAAGCTTCTAAAACTGCTTGATCTGCGATTGCGATTGCGCGACTTTGATCCGGAAAATCTTCGTTAATCCAACGCTGTTCGGCTAGTCTCAAAGTGCGGGCAACTATCGGCCCTGCAGTGATGCCGCGCTTGATTATATCGCCGCCCTTGATGGGGTATATTGGAATTTCCCAACCTATGATTTTTGCTAATGCGGCGGATAACCAGTCATCTTCGGACAGCATCATTGCCACATCGCGCGCACATTCGGTGCTACTATGATAAGCTATGCTTCGGATGTTACCGCTGTGAACATAGTGGTTTTTTAGCCGGTCTGCGATATCGCTGCGGCTCCGGTTAGATAGCTTAAGCCGTATCGCAACCTTCTCAGCAATCACGGCATAATGGGGTAGCAAAGCAAGCAGCCTAGCGATAGGCGTTGTCGTAAACCTGTGTGCAGCCTCGCGCCGCAATAGCCGGGCCAAGCTATCCTTGGCCTCTGCCGCCAATTCGGGAAGGAAAGCGGTGAATATGCCGTTATCAATCATCAACCCCACAGCAAACAGAGGATCAGGCAGCGATAATATCTTCATCAGTTCGCTAGCGATCCGTTCGCGGGATAATGCCATCAGGCTGTTTGATGCGGCGGCGCATGCCGTAAGGGCACTTGCGTCAGCGGTACCGCCGCCAAAGCGCGCCAAGAAACGGAAATACCGCAATATCCTCAAGTGGTCCTCGGATATGCGCACCGCTGGATCGCCGATAAACCTGAGACATCTGTTGTTTAGATCATCCAATCCGCTGAAATAATCATATACTTGCCCGCTGACCGGATCGGCATAAAGCGCGTTTATGGTAAAGTCTCTACGTGCGGCATCCTCTTTCCAGTCGTCAGAAAAAGCAACGGTCGCCCGCCTGCCGTCTGTTGAAACGTCGCGGCGCAGCGTTGTAATCTCATATGTGCTGCCATCTGCAACCGCTGTTACTGTGCCGTGTTCAATGCCTGTTGGTACAGCCTTTATTCGGCTAGCTTCTAATTTGTCTATTACTTCATCAGGCAATAACGGTGTGGCCAGATCAATATCGGATACGGGCAAACCCAGCAAGCTATCGCGCACTGCTCCGCCCACAATACGCGGAGCCACACCTTCACGGGTTAGCGCGTCCACAACGCGCGCCAGCGCAGGTGACTGCAACCATACAGAAGGCGGAAGCTTTATGGTATTCAAGCTTGCTATACTCCGTTCAGACGGCGCGTTAGGTTGGCCATAATCCCTGCTGTCACGCCCCAAATCCTGCGCCCTTGCCAATCCATATCGTAATATTGCCGCTCACGCCCAAGCCAATTGGCGCTTTTCCGGACGCTGTTTGCGGGATCGAGCAGGAAGCTTAGCGGTACCTCAAACCAATCGAGCACTTCATCTGGATTGGCGCACAGCGCAAGGTCTGGCGGAATGATGCCTACAACGGGCGTGATCCGGTATCCGCTACCGGAATAATACACATCTGTTTTGCCCACAATCTGCACATGATGGCTTTTTAGCGCCAACTCCTCATCGGCCTCACGCAATGCTGCGGCAATTTCGTCGCTATCGGTATCGTCAATTTTGCCGCCGGGAAAAGCCACTTGGCCTGCATGTGCGCGCAAGAAATCAGGGCGCTGCGTCAGTATAACACCTGGATTTGGCCTGTCGGTTAACGCAATTAGCACGGCGGCTTCGCGGTGGTTTGCGATACTTTCGTTTAGGAACCGCTCATCTTCTGATTCCACAAGCCGCTCGGTATCGATTGCCGCCGTCAGCCGTTCAAACAAGTTCATGACATATGGCCAAACGGGAAATAACGCCCCGCACTCCATAGCCCTGGATTATCTGGGTTCTCCTCCAGCGCCATCTCTGCCATTTCATAATATACAGGCCGCGATAGCTTTGCCCATAACCCGCC
>JAYWFI010000157.1:0-22660 GCA_043778865.1 Sphingomonadales bacterium | reverse complement strand
ACGCCGCCTAGCCATTCGGGAACCTTGTGAAATGCGCGTTTCCATAGCGCCCGAAATGCCCGCGCCGAGCTAATGATAGGCAGGTAATATACGCCGTACTGCGCCGCAATTTCGGACAGCTTGTACGGCATACCCGCGCCGCACGTTACCCCGTCGACCATGCCCTTGGTTTGTTCCAAAACACCGTGCAGGATGCGCTGTGCGCCGCCCATTTCCCATAAGACATTAATATTCAGCGCGCCTTTGCCATCCATGATTTCGTGCGCGCGTTTAATCTGAGCCACTGCGCCGCGAATACCATATTCAACTAGCTCCTCGTGACGTTCCTCGCGGGTACGGCCATGGAAAATTTGCGGAATGATATTGCCATGATCATCATAACTATCGGCATTCACTGCTGATATTGTGCCAATGCCGCCTGCTGCGGCCCATGCACCGGAACTTGCATGATTGGTTGCGGCAACGCCTTTGCCGCCTTCGATCAGAGGCCATACTTCGCGGCCCGCATACATTATAGGTTTCAGACCCTTAAACACTATATCAGCCCCTATCACCATCTTGGATTGAGAACTATATCTCTTTCACTCGGAGTTCCGCTAAACGAAGCGTTTAGCCTTGTCTTGCAAAATCAGCACGGCCCATCGCGGAACCATAAAGTTGTCTGTACCGCGCGAACATTCTGACTTCATCATATTCAGCATAAGCGCGGTCACGATTTTTCTGGCCAAGCGACGCGCGCAGCTCATTATTTTGCACCAGTGTACAAATGGCAGTGGCCAGCGCGTCATCATCTCTTGGTACGATATAGTCTCTATTACTTGTGGAAACAATATCGCGAACATCGCCAACATCTGTGGACACCACGGCGCATCCTGCAGCCATCGCCTCAACCAAAGATATCGGATATTGTTCGCTATCGGATGACAACGCAAATATATCAAATAATCCTACGTAACGCGCAGGATCCCTTAGAAATCCCGGCATCATAACGCGGTCCGATATCCCCATCCGCTGCGCCTCGGCCATAATGGCACTCCGTTCCGGCCCCTCACCTGCAATCGCCAGCCGCACTTTTGGGCCCGCAGCAGCAACGGCGCGGACAAGGCGCGGAATATTTTTAACGGCGCGAAGCCCGGCAACAGTACCCACCACGATTTCATCATTGCGCCGTACAAAGCCCGGAAAAGCGCCGCGTTGGCATGGTTTTAGATAGCGTTTAATGTCAATGCCATTGGGAAAACGTACAATCTTTTCCGGCGGCTGATGCCATGCCGTCATCGCGATTTTTTCAAGTGTTTTGGAAGGCACAACGAGCGAATGTGCACGCTGTAACGCAATCGTGCGAAACCAATTGCGTTTGGTGCTTAACCGGTCAATCTCATCTTCGTTAAAGCCATCTTCATGGTGGATCAAGGGGCGCAGGCCCATGCGGCGGCCCAATAACGTATGCGCCATAACGCCGTCCATTGCCCCCCAATTATACGATAGGATTAAGCTGAATGATTTCATATACTGCGCCAGTTGCCGGTAGCGGCCAACCCCCGGCAACCCAGCCAGCGAGGGTGCAGCTTCACCGGGAAAGGACACTGCGATCTGTTTATCAATCGCATCGCGTGCGCCCAATGCGCCCGGCACCGCGGTTAAGATCACATGTTCTGCCAAATCGCCAAAATTATTCATTAACTTTGCGGCGCGCGCTTCTTTACCGCCCAGATCAAATGTACTGTGCAAATGCAATATGCGTGCCCGCGCCATACTTGCGTTTCCCTGTGACTACTATCAATGGTGATTCTTATGAATACAGAACCTATTTCCGGTGCCTACATCGCCGATCCAAAAATCGCCAATTTTTTCACGCCGGACATAATTGGTGATGCCGTAAAGGCCGCAAACTTTCCAGAAACAATATTGCGGTTTCGCAATGATCGCGCGGCGCGCACTGTGGGATTAGACACTCTTAACGATGCACAGTGGATTACCCATTTTGGCAAGTTTTTACCCCTACCCGGTAATTTGCCTGAACCGGTTGCACTGCGATATCACGGGCATCAATTCCGCCACTACAACCCCGATATAGGCGACGGCCGCGGCTTTGTGTTTGCTCAACTGCGCGATAGTAAAGGGCATCTACTTGATTTGGGCACAAAGGGTTCGGGGACCACACCATATAGCCGCAGCGGTGATGGGCGTTTGACATTAAAAGGCGGCATGCGTGAGATACTGGCCACTGAAATGCTGGAAGCGCTGGGCGTCAATACCTCAAAAACATTTTCGCTAATTGAAACGGGCGAACAATTGATGCGCGGGGACGAACCGTCACCCACTCGTTCTGCGGTGATGGTACGATTAAGTCATGGCCACATTCGTTTTGGCACGTTCCAACGAATTGCGGCGGAAAATAATGCACCAATGATGCACCGCTTAATTGAATATTGCCTGCGTCATTTGTACGATGCAGAATCCGATGATAATCCGGCGGCGCAGCTGTTGGAGCTCGCAACAGAACGCATGGCAGAGCAAGCCGCAAGTTATATGGTGGCAGGTTTCGTGCACGGCGTGCTTAATACTGATAATATGAATATTACCGGCGAAAGCTTTGATTACGGGCCGTGGCGGTTTACGCCGCGTTGGGATGCGGGCTTTACCGCCGCCTATTTTGATCATCAGGGCCTGTACGCATTTGGCCGTCAAGCCGAGGCCATTCATTGGAACCTTGGGCAATTGGCGGTATCGCTCCGTTTAATTAGTGATGCGCCACAATTAATTGCGGCGCTCGAACGATTTCCGGCTCTATTCCAGTCCGCATTGGTACGCCGTTTTTTATGGCGTCTTGGCGTTAGCAGCCAGGGCGAGGAGGCGGACCGTATATTAATCGAGGCTGCCGAACGCGCAATGATAGGCAGCGATATTACCATCGATACCTTTTTCCATGCACACCGGAGCGGCAACACAGACAGGCGGTTAACCACAACGCAAGAATATCTGCATTGGGTTCGCCTGTACCAGCAATATCGTTCAGCCGCGCCGCCACATGATTACTGGCAGGATAATCAGCCGTGTTCAATGCATGCTGGCGAGGTGGAAAGTATCTGGGATGCCATTGATAGCGACGATAATTGGCAGCCTTTATATGACAAGATTGCTACAATACGGCGAATGGGTGCGGCACATTACATGCTGTCTTAGTAAGCAAATCTTCACCATTACTTGATACCGAGAACATATTAGTAAACTTGGTTAAAGCGAATGACATTCCCATTAGGCGTATCAGACACAAGAGACATAATCTCTTACGAACCCGCCACTGGGGCTGAACTATGGCGCGGCAAGCCGGGAAATGTTGACCGTGAGGTTGCTGTTGCGCGAAGTGCTTGGCCAAAATGGTCTGCGGCATCATTGAATGACCGTATGGCTGCCATCCGTTCTTTCGCTAGCCGCACACGCAGCGAAGCAGAAAAGTTCGCTGATTTAATTGCGCGCGAAACGGGAAAACCGCTCTGGGAAGCGCGGCTTGAGGTTGAAGCAGTTGCCATGTGCGTTGATATGTCGATACGCGCCTATGCCGAACGTACGTCGCAGCGGCGCATCGAAGGCAAAGTGGGCGCACGCAACGCATTGCGTCACAAACCCCACGGCGTTCTTGCTGTAATCGCGCCTTATAATTCTCCAGCGCAATTGCCAAATGCGCATATTATTCCTGCATTGATTGCCGGCAACGCCGTGATTTTTAAGCCATCTGAAAAAACACCCGCCGTTGGACAGTTTTTGGTTGATTTATTCCGAAAATCGGGAGTTGCCGAAGGTGCTATTCGTATATTACAAGGCGGTCCTGAAACAGGCCAAGCGCTGGCCGAACATCCCGGGATAGACGGCCTGCTGTTTACAGGTTCTGCCAACACTGGCCTTCAAATACACCGTAATTTTGCAAAACGTCCTGGCAAGATATTGACGCTGGAAATGGGGGGCAATAATCCCATCATTGTGTGGGATACCAAAGATATTCACAGTGCCGCCGTTATTGTGGTGCAGTCTGCATTCTTAAGCGCGGGTCAACGCTGCACATCGGCGCGGCGATTGATAGTAAAGGACGAACTGTTTGATATGGTGGTGGGCGAAGTGAAACGGCTTGCTGACCGGCTCGTAATCGGTGATCCGCATGGAGAGCCGCCGCCATTCATGGGCCCGTTGATCGATAACAATGCCGCGGATGGCCTGACCGAAAGTTTTGTCGCCTTAATGAGCCACGGCGGACGCCCGATTAAACATATGTGCCGCCCTGTAAAAGGCCGTCCGTTCGTAACGCCTGGCATCATCGACGTTAGCGATATGGTTGAACGGCCTGATATTGAACTGTTTGGTCCTTTGTTGCAATGCGTACGCGTTCCCGATTTTGAACGTGCCATTGATGAAGCAAACAATACTCGCTTTGGCCTTGCCGCATCCCTGATTGGCGGCACAGCATTGCAATATGACGAGTTCTGGGCAAATTGCCGTGCAGGCATTGTCAACTGGAATGACCCCACCAATGGCACTGCCTTAAACGCACCATTTGGCGGTGTAGGAATTTCTGGCAACAACCGTCCTGGTGCATTTTACGCAGCGGATTATTGCGCTTACCCCGTCATATCGGCCGAGAATGAATACCCGCGTGCAATGATTGGCGTTGGCTTAAACGACGATGAATTTACAGGCGACGCCAAATAAGTACAGGATGTTAGCTGCAAGCATGCTCAAGGCGTAGCCCTGTAAAGATAACCTTGCCAGATAAAGATAACCTTGTTTGTCCCCAAATTATCTTAATTTGCCAGACAAACATCACTGTTCCATTCTTGCACGATGGAAAAATCACGAGTCTATCTGGTGGGGGCTGGTCCCGGTGACCCTGAACTACTAACCTTAAAGGCAGCGCGGCTTATCGGCGCGGCAGATGTTATAGTGCACGACGGCCTTGTCGACGATGATATTATCGCAATGTGCAATCCGCGCGCACGGTTTATCTCGGTTGCCAAACAGCGCAGCAAACACAGCGTCCCGCAAGACGGCATCAACGATATCCTGATACGCGAGGCACGCGCCGGGCATATGATTGTGCGGTTAAAAGGCGGCGATCCGTTTATCTTTGGACGCGGCGGTGAAGAAGCAGATGCCTGCAGAGAGGCCGGGATTTTGGTCGAAGTTGTGCCGGGCGTATCGGCGGCAATGGGCTGCGCCGCGCAGGCGATGTTGCCGCTTACCCACCGCGATCACGCCAGCGCCGTCAGCTTTGTTGCGGGCCAGTGCAAAGGGCTAACCGATCAGGACTGGTCAGGACTTGCGGGCAAAGGGCGCACGCTGGTGATTTATATGGGCGTGGCAACGGCCGCCGACATCACCGAAAAATTGATCGCAGACGGCGTGTCGCCCGATATGCCCGTCGCGGTTCTGGAACGGGGAACGCGGCAAGGCGCACGGGCGATACGCACTTTACTAACCGATCTTGGCGACATGATGCAGCGTGAAGATATACAAAGTCCAGCGATTATCGTTGTCGGCGACGTGGTTCTGAAATCGGATGCAAAGGATATGTTGCGCGCATATGCAAGACGAGTGGAGACGATAGAGTGAAATTATTGACAGGAAATGACCTAGCATCGGGCGATGTGCTCTGGTGGACGGGCCAAGGCTGGTCCCGCAAAATTGAAGATGCCGCTGATACAGGTGACACAGGCGAGGCCGTACAGTCCGCCGAAGAGGACGCGCGCCACGTAAACGCATCGTATATTATTGAGGCCACTTCAACACCTGATGGCCCACGCCCCGCTCACATCAAAGACCGAGTACGCGCGCTTGGCCCCACGGTACGCACGGATTTGGGCATGAAACCCGATGATCATTTAGCAGCAAAACAGATTGCATGACCCAGAATAAGGCGACACTAGATGTATAAATACGATAACTATGACCAATCGATGGTCGATGCCCGCGTTGCCGAATTCCGCGATCAGGTGCAGCGGCGTTTAGCCGGCGAAATTACCGAGGATCAGTTTAAGCCGATGCGCCTGATGAATGGCCTATACCTGCAACTACACGGCTATATGCTGCGCGTTGCCGTACCTTATGGCACGATGGATAGCCGCCAAATGCACATGCTGGCACATATTGCCCGCAAATATGACCGGGGTTACGGCCATTTTACCACGCGGCAGAATATCCAGTATAACTGGATCAAGCTGGAAGAATGCCCCGACTTACTCGCGGAATTGGCCAGTGTTGAAATGCACGCGATCCAAACCAGCGGCAATTGCATTCGCAATATTTCGTCCGATCAATATGCAGGCGCAGCTGCCGATGAAGTTGCCGACCCTCGCCCTTGGGCCGAGTTACTGCGTCAATGGTCAACGTTCCACCCCGAATTCAGTTACCTGCCGCGCAAGTTCAAAATTGCAGTAATCGCCAGCCACGAAGACCGTGCAGCGATGCGCTTGCATGACATCGGGTTGGAGCTGGTGAAACAAGACGGCGAGCTTGGCGCGCGCGTATTCGTCGGCGGCGGTATGGGCCGCACGCCGATGATCGCGCCTGAGATTAATCCGTTTATCAAGGCCGATGATTTGCTGAGTTATATTGAGGCCTGCCTGCGCGTCTACAACCGTTATGGCCGCCGCGATAATATCTATAAAGCGCGGATCAAAATACTGGTTCACGAAATCGGCGCAGACGCTTACCGCAAACAAGTTGCCGAGGAATTTGCGCATGTCAAAACGCTGGGCATTGATCCGCCGATGGCTGAGTTTGACCGGATAAGTGCGTTCTTTGCTGCACCCGCGTTTGAAGACGTCAGCGATGACATCGACCGCAGTGACCCCGATTTCGCCGTTTGGCTTGACCAAAATGTGAAGACGCATAAGCAATCTGGCTACGCGATCGTCAACATTAGCTTGAAACCGATTGGCGGGATACCCGGTGACGCTAGCGCAGACCAAATCGGCGTCATGGCGGATCTTGCCAAGCAATATAGCTTTGATGAACTGCGCGTGACCCATGCGCAAAACATCGTTCTGCCGCATGTGGCAAAGCGCGATTTATATGCAGTGTGGAGCGCGCTGCGTGATGCGGAATTGGCAGAAGCAAACCTTGATTTAATCAGCGACATCATCGCCTGCCCCGGCCTTGATTATTGCAGCTTGGCCAACGCCCGTTCGATTCCGGTGGCACAGAAAATCGCAACGCGGTTTGCGGATATGGACCGCCAGCGTGATCTGGGCGAACTGAAGCTAAAAATCAGCGGCTGTATCAACGCCTGCGGCCACCATCATGCGGGTCACATCGGCATCCTCGGCGTGGACCGTAAGGGCGTTGAAAATTATCAGCTCACCTTTGGCGGATCGGGCGCAGAAGACGTATCCATCGGCAAAATAATCGGCCCCGGATTTGATGAAGACGGCGTTGTTGATGCCGTTGAAAAAGCCACCGAGGTTTACAAAACCCTGCGCACAGGCAGCGAACGTTTCATCGACACATACCGCCGCGTTGGTCTCGCGCCATTTAAGGAGGCTATTTATGGTTGAGCCTATTGTGGCACTCAGTGACTTTGCAGATTCCAATGCCACCGCAGTACGGATCGAGCCCGGCGAGGACGTGCGGCTGCTCATACCGCATCTGGACCGGATATCTCTTATTGAGGTTGCCTTTCCGGCATTTCGCGACGGACGCGGCTATAGTTCGGCGCGGATATTGCGCGAGGCGGGGTATACCGCAGAATTGCGCGCGGCAGGTGACGTTCTCGTCGATCAGATCGCGTATATGAAACGCTGCGGCTTTGACAGCTTCGCGCCCGACGTGCCGCTTGATCCTGTGGTGGTGGAGCGCGCGCTAGCTACGTATCCATACGCTTATCAAGACGCAGCGGACGGCGTGAGTGCGATTTGGAAACTGCGTCATGGCTGAGGCTTTACGAGTAGCTAGTCGCATCAACACCGCCCCGCGCTATACCGAAGCCGACGCGATCCGCCTGAATAATTTGTTCCGCGGACGCGACACCATTGAAATGCTCACCGTATTACTTACCGAAAATATCCTTGGGGATGCCGCGATAGTCTCCAGCTTTGGCGCGGAAAGCGCCGTGTTGCTGCATTTGATCGGCAGCATTGATCCGAATATGCCCGTGCTATTTTTGGAAACGGACAAGCATTTTGCCGAAACCTTGGCGTACCGCGATACGCTGACGGCGCGCATTGGCCTTACTGATTTGCGTAACATCACCCCCGATCCTGCATTGCTATCGCGCAAGGACGAAAACGGCCTGCGCTGGTCGTATGATCCCGATGGCTGCTGCGATATCCGCAAAGTCCAGCCGCTACGTGCCGCACTCGCGCCGTTTGATGCGCAGTTTACCGGCCGCAAAGCGTTCCAATCCAAAACCCGCAGTGCCCTGCCACGGTTTGAAATTGAAGAAGGCCGCCTAAAAGTAAACCCGCTGGCCGATTGGGATAAAATACGGATCGAAGCCTACATAACTGAGCACGACCTGCCCGCCCATCCGCTGGTTACTGCCGGATACCCCTCAATCGGATGCAGCCCCTGCACCAGCAAAGTAGCCCCTGGCGAAGACGCCCGCTCCGGCCGCTGGAAAGGCTGGGACAAAGTCGAATGCGGTATACATACGGCGGTGCCAGAGGCAGACGATAACGGCGCAAATGATCCAGTGTTTTAGCGGGTAGCTTTTCTTATTGTAGCACACGCACAAATTTATCAACGCGAGGAGTATCGCCATTTTGGGAATTCCCAAGTCGCTTCATAGACCAACATAGGTTTGTTTCGTAAACACCGCCACACTCAGGAAACGCCAAAATTGGTATCGTCAACGTTGAAGTTTCAGCCATCCATTTTCGCGCCAATACTTTATCACGCGATCTAACTTCGGCGTAATCAACTGTTACCGGTCGGTTGATAGACCAGTTATCGTAATACTTCGTATGTTCCTTCCAATGCCCGTCACGAAGCAAAAAATCGTAATGTGCAATCTGGCTACTTTCTACCATACAAATTTTAGCGTCAGCATCGGGCATATCGTTTACGAAGCGACGACAATTTGCGAGTTGATTGAGCCGATAAGTGCGGCCTAGCTGAGGTAATTCTCTAAGACTTATAAGGCGTCCTGGTTTTGAGTTCGTAGCTCCACTTTTAAGCGCCTTAAGATCTTCGTAACCTTCGTTTGGTGAAATACTTATGGTTACGCTCGTTACTTCGCTGAGCTGCAAGATCTTTCTCGCCCGCGCGTTGACCTCATCCAAATTACTTCCCTCTATGCGCACGTCCCCATACAAGTCTACGGCATTGTTTTGAATAATATCAGGTAAAGTTGAGAATTCCATGCGCGACTTTGCATTGATGCTGACAAAGGCTGGGATGATAATCGCCATGATTCCAACTATCATTATGGCAGAACAATTTATGTGGATCTTGGTGAGACGCAAATCTAACTTAGTGGCAATAATAATTGTCATTTGGTTAATAACAAAATACACTGTGGTGTAACAAAAATACACTGGTATTATAGAAAGTACTAATCCAGGAATAATGAAAAGTATAAAACCCAACACGACAATGCTTGGCATAGCTAGTATGCCCAAAGTAACAAGTCCAGAAATAGCCCAGAGTATGATGAATACATTTCTGTCCCTTGTCATGCCTAGTGACTAAAGAAAAATATTTAAAATCAGATTAATATGATAATTTGAGTCATGTCAAATAGCTATCGATTGGCATAATTAGGCGTGCTTGAATCAATTTTCACCACCAACCTACGCCGCCAAACCCAACTCCGTAACGATCCAGCCCCATCCAATCTGCACATCATCCTTCGCCGTCCGCACGATTAGGCTAATTTAGTAAGCATGCTGGTTTCGGAATACACTAATCTAAAATCACACCGCAATTGCCGGGCCAGACGGCGGAAGCATGAGTAGCATTAGCGGCTTATAATTTTAAAGATTAGTTTTTGATAAACGATATCGTCATTCCAGCTCAGGCAGGAACCCATTACCGTGTTGGGCCTTACAAAGCAAAGTACCTTTATATACTCACACGCCAGTGATGGACTCTCGCCTACGCGGAAATAACGTGATATTTTTTCAATGTAGAATCTAAATTCCTATGTTAGCTTGCCGCCATCGACAGTAGAGACATAGGCATACATGAAAACTTTCCGTCACAGTATCGCGGTGATTGCGTTTTACGCGATGGCGCTTCCCAACCCTACATATGCACAAGATGCGCCAACGATCCTAACACTTTCAACCGGATCTGAATTGGCACAGTGGACTGTGTCTTCGCCAAAGCCTGTGCACAAAACGCCCGTAATTTATCTGCATGGCGGCCCCGGAATGTATACAACGGCCACTGCAATCGAACGGGGAGCCGTATTTCGTGACGCTGGATTTAACACAATATATTTCGATCAGGCAGGCGGCGGAAAATCAAAACAGATTGCCGCCAAAGACTACACAGTAGAACGCGCAGTTGCAGATTTAGAGGCGCTACGTGTCACGCTAGGCCATGATAAAATCATATTATGGGGCAGCTCATACGGTGCCAGCCTTGGCACCGTATACGCATCACGTTACCCAGAGCATGTTGCTGGTATAATCCTCACATCCCCGGGCAGTTACCCCGGCACAAAAGCCGCGCATAATTACAAAATTACGAATCGCGACAAGGTAAAGCTTGGCAAAGATTTATCTAAAGCAGCCGGCAAAATTGACCGTGAAGGTAGCGCAGCCGAGGCCACATTGACCCAAAGTACCGCAGGCGCATTATTCGATGAGGTGGTCAATGCCGATTTAATGGGCGGCATGGTTTGTAAAGGCTCCAATATAAAACCTCCCCTACCCGGCACAGGCGGAAACCTCTATGCCAACCGCTTGATCGGAAAAGATCTCGACAAGATCAGATTCAAACCAAAAGGTACTCTCAAAATCCCAGCACTAATCTTGCGCGGCTCATGCGATTTTGTCGCCGAAAGCAGTGCTCAGAGTTTTGCTGCTTTGTTTGAAGCCACGGTCACGCCGATTGCGAACACAGGCCATGGCATGCACGAAAACCGGCAAGCCGTTGAAGCTGCATTCGCAACATTTGCATTGGGGCCGCTTTCCAAGGTGGAGTGATGTGTAGCTACCTCACCCAAAGAAGTACGCCTGCACGTCCTTTGCAATCCTTGCGGGGCGCAGGGTTTCGGCGTCGATGCAACACCAGCTGGATTTAACCTCGGCCAGTACGTCTTCGCCGCGTTTGATTACGGTGTCGTAGAATGAGCGCGCGCCTTGCACTTTTTCGAGCACGACGGTGGCAATAACTTCGTCATCTAGAAACGCAGGTTTACGGTACGTAATTTCATGTTTCAACGCGACCCACAGATATTTTGCCGCGGTTTCCGGCGGCGCAAGTTTATTCCAATGCGCCAGCACTGCATCCTGCACCCAATTTAGATAACGGGCATTATTAACATGCCCCATGAAATCAATATCATCAGGTGCAATACCGATGGCATGCATGTGGGGAAGCGCTTTTATCATAAATATCCTATGGTGTTCTATATGCTGCGTACAAGGTATTTGCGGCAAAAAGATGAAAGCGCGCCGAATTTATCGCATACTAATCATAGCCGCTATCTTGGTACTGATCATCGGCCAAATCGCTAAACCGAGTAATCTTTGCTTCGAATTTCAAACGTATTTTACCAGTCGAGCCATGCCGTTGTTTAGCGACAATCAATTCAGACAATCCATACACACGCTCCATACGTTCGGCCCATGCGGCGTGCGCGGCCTGATCGCTTTGTTCAGGCTCTTTGTTCTTTTCGTAATAATCCTCGCGGTACACAAACCAGACCATATCGGCGTCTTGTTCGATCGATCCAGATTCTCGCAAATCAGACAGTAATGGCCGCTTATCCTCTCGCGCCTCGACCGCGCGGCTCAGCTGCGATAGTGCGATGACGGGAACGGACAGCTCCTTTGCAAGTGTTTTCAGGCCGCGGCTAATTTCTGAGATCTCGTTCACACGGTTATCATTGCTGCGCCCTGAGCCTTGCAGCAGCTGCAGGTAATCGACAATAATCAGGCCAATCCCCTTTTGCCGTTGCAACCGCCGCGCCCGCGTTCGTAATGCTGCAATAGTAAGCGCAGGCGTATCATCAATAAACAGGGGCAAGTCTTGCAGCTCACGGCTGGCGCGGGACAGATCGCGGAAATCTTCGCGGCTGATTTTGCCCATACGCAGCAACTCACTGCTGATCCCAGATTGTTCGGCCAAGATACGCGTGGCGAGCTGATCCGCGGACATTTCTAGGCTAAAGAATGCAACCTTTGCGCCAACGCCTTTTTCCGGCGGGATTCCGTCTGCTTGTTCGCGCACCCAACGCTGCGCTGCGTTAAATGCTATGTTAGTGACAAGCGCGGTTTTGCCCATACCTGGCCGCCCAGCCAGGATAACAAGATCGCTGTTATGCAGGCCGCCAACCTTGGAATTTATGCTGTTCAATCCAGTGGTGATGCCCGACAAGTGTCCGCCTGACTGCAATGCTTTTTCAACATTGCGGATCGCTTCGGTTGATGCGGACAGAAAGCTTTTGATGCCGCCTGTCTCACCCTCGCCCTCGGCCACTTTATATAGCGCGGATTCGGCGGCTTCGATTTGTCCTTTTGGATCGACATCCTCGCTGGTGTCGAGCGCATTTTCCACTAGCGTGCGGCCCACGCTAACCAGTTCACGCAGCAGCGCCAGATCATAAATCTGCTGCGCAAAATCGCGTGCGCCCAGCAACCCTGCGCCATCAGCGGTCAGCCGTACCAGATAAGCAGGCCCGCCAAGTTCTTTGATCGATTCGTCCGCTTCAAAAAAAGGCTTAAGCGTTACAGGCGTAACCAGCATATTACGGTCGTTAAGACGTAAAATCTGTTCGTAAATCCGGCCATGCAACGGTTCATAAAAATGTGAAGGTTGCAGCTTTATCGGCACGTCTTCGATGATCCGGTTGTCGATCAAAATTGCGCCCAAAAATGCGGCCTCCGCCTCCACATTGCGCGGTAGTTTTTGCGGTTCGCCATCATTTGATGCGGCAAGTCTGATTGGTTCGGCCATGCCATGTTATCGGCCAGTATAACCCGCCTGCCAAGTGCGATTTGCAGAAACATGGGGGTAGGTTTGTGGACAAGATCATAAATCTTTCTTGTTCGCAGCAAATGAACGGCTAACACGGCAGCATGAGTGATCCGCGCATCATGAAAGTCGAATTAGACGAGGCCACAATATTGTGGCGCAATGCCGATATTGAGCAAGAACGGCGCGTGGCGATTTTTGATCTGATCGAAGACAATAGTTTTCGTCCCTTGCGCAATGCCAGTGACGGATATGCAGGTCCATTCGCGCTGCATATCAGCGTACAGGAAGGCCGTTTAATCCTGGATATACGCAGGCAAAGCGGCGATCCATTTGAAATACTAATCCTTAGCCTTGGCCGTTTTCGCCGCCCTATCCGTGATTATTTCGCCATCTGCGATAGTTATTACCAAGCCATCCGCAAGGCCAGCGCGGCCGAGATCGAAACAATCGACATGGCACGGCGCGGTGTACATAATGAAGCAGCAGAATTATTGATAGAGCGGCTTGAGGGCAAGATCGAAGTAGATTTCGCCACGGCGCGGCGCTTGTTTACACTAATTTGTGTACTGCATATCAAAGGGTAATACGTGTGAATAAATGTTGATTCGCAATTCAGGGAATAATCGTAGGCCATGATAACCAAGATGAGGCCCCGTATATTAAAATCAAATATCCGTTGGATAGCGATTGGGATCGCTGCGATGCTTGGCGTGTTTGCAGTATGGAGCTATGTCTCCGGCTGGGCCCCTTCACGCGGCGAATATGAAGTGCAGGGTATCGTCGTAAGCGAGGCAGATGGTACGCCTGTGTGGTCCACCTTGGCGGCGACAGGCGTTGATTTTGCTTATTTGACCGCGAGTGAAGGTACAGTACGGCGCGACAAAAGCTTTGAAAGCAATTTGAACGCCGTTAAGCAGGCAGGTATTCGGTACGGCGCGCTGCATCATTTCGACATTTGCCGTCTTGCATCTGATCAAGCGACTTTGTTTATCACAACTGTACCGCGCGATCCAAATGCATTGCCGCCCGCAGTGCAAATTGACTTTAGCGACACATGTAAGGGCCATCCCAATCGCCCGCTAATTCTGTCTGAACTTGCGACGTTCCTGAATCAGATAGAAGCGCATAGCGGCGTGCCCGCGGTGCTGTTGCTTAACAAAGATTTTGAGGCAGAGTATCAGATTAGCAAGTCGATAGACCGCAGTGTGTGGCTTGAAAGCAACTGGTTCCTGCCGGATTATTCAGCGCGCAAATGGGTGATGTGGACCGCCAATAAATCGAGGCATATTGAGGGCATTGACCGTCCAGTGCGCTGGGCCGTGGTGCGCAATTGAGCGTGCAGATTACAGACTTGGTTGATGCCGCAAAAGCCGCGTCGCGATATGCATATGCGCCCTATTCAAACTATCATGTGGGCGCGGCGCTTGGTATGGCAGACGGCAGCATAATCACAGGCGCAAACTTTGAAAACGCCAGCTATGGTATAACATTGTGCGCTGAAACCGTTGCAATCGCAAAGGCAAGCAGTGAGGGCCAAATGGCACATATCACCGCCATCGCCGTTGCAGGCGGACCGGCTGGTCACGTTGGCGCTGGTGATCCTGTAACTCCATGCGGGCGGTGCCGCCAGATTATCAAAGAAGTCGCAGACGTTACAGGCCGCGATATCCCTGTCTATTGCGCGCATACAAACGGCTACGACACGCACTTATTGTCTGAACTATTGCCGCATGCTTTTGGTCCTGCCAACTTAAAATAAATACCTAACAAGAAAGCAAATATGTCAATCCTGTCTGATATCTGGATCCGTGAACATGCCAATACCTACGGCATGATCGAACCGTTTGTGGAGGCACAAAGGCGCGATGGCTGCATCAGCTACGGGCTGTCATCATACGGTTATGATGCGCGCGTTGCCGATGAGTTCAAGATATTTACCAACGTTAATTCCTCCGTGGTTGATCCCAAAGATTTTGATCCCAACAGCTTTGTTGACCGCAAAACCGATTGCTGCATCATTCCGCCCAACAGCTTTGCGCTTGCCCGCACCGTTGAATATTTCCGCGTGCCAAACGATGTGCTGGTGATCTGCCTCGGCAAATCGACATATGCGCGCTGCGGTATCATCGTAAATGTAACCCCGCTGGAACCCGGCTGGGAAGGACATGTGACACTTGAATTCAGCAACACCACTCCCCTGCCTGCTAAGATTTATGCCAATGAGGGCGCATGCCAGTTCCTGTTCCTAAAAGGCAACGAACCATGCGAAACAACCTACGCCGACCGCGCCGGAAAATATATGGGCCAACGCGGGGTAACGTTGCCAAAGTTGTAAGCGGCCATTCGCAATAACTCTCGACTTTCCAGCCAAATCTGGTCACATTCAAAAATAGAAAATAATTTAATAGTTAGAAGGGCAAATCATAATGAATACACCTCGCGAATTTGGGATCATTGTCTACGGCGCAACAGGCTACACAGGGCGGCTTGTGGCTGAGTATCTGGCTGGCCGGGCAGGAGCACCCAAATGGGCGATGGCGGGGCGTAGTTTAGCAAAACTTGAGGAAGTACGTGATCTTATCGGCGCGCCTGCTGATACGCCCTTGATTGTGGCCGACGCCGAAGACCCGAGTTCACTGGATGATATGACCAGCCGTACTAGCGTGGTGATTACAACCGTTGGGCCGTATCAACTCTATGGCAATGAGTTGGTTACTTCATGCATTAAGAACGGCACGCATTACACCGATTTATGCGGCGAGCCTGCGTGGATGCGCGAAAAAATTGACCAGCATGATTTCGATGCAAAAGCATCAGGCGCGCGCATTGCATTTTCAGCAGGGTTTGATTCTATTCCTTTTGATCTGGGCGTATTGATGCTGCAACAACATTGTATCGAAAAATTTGGTGAGCCTGCACCCCGTGTGAAGGGCCGAGTACGTGTCATGCAGGGCAAGTTTTCGGGCGGAACCGCGGCCAGTATGCGGGCAACAATGGCAGCCGCCGCCGTCAACAAAGAGGTGATTGCGCATTTGATAAATCCATTCTGCCTTGTTCCTGGCTTTGACGGCCCTGCGCAGCCTACTGGAAATACAGTTGAATATGACGAAGGCCTTGGTAGCTGGTGCGCGCCTTTTGTTATGGCGCCAATTAACACCAAAAATGTCCACCGCACCAACGCGCTGCTCGGGCATTTATATGGCAGCGATTTCGTTTATGATGAAATGATGCTGACGGGCCCCGGGGATGCAGGCCAGCAAGCGGCCGAGTACGTTGCCAAAACTCCGATGATTGGCACGCCCAATGATCCTAAACCCGGCGAAGGCCCAACCAAAGAGGAGCGCGACAACGGGCATTACGATGTTCTGTTTGTTGCCGAATATCCTGATGGACGGACGGCAAAACTAGGCGTCAAGGGTGACCGTGATCCGGGATATGGTTCGACCAGCAAAATGATTGCCGAAACGGGTATCGCTTTACTTGAAATCGATGGTCCCGGCGGCATTACAACGCCGGGTGCAGCCCTAGGTAGCGATCTTGCAGAACGACTGACGGCGCACGCGGGCCTTACATTTGCGGTTGAGCGATAGCATTCCCCTTCCCACTGGATGATGCCCGCTCTATAGCGCGAGTAATATGATATCTCGCCTTTTCAAAAAACGTCTCGTCCTGCGCCCGATTGATACTGCATGCCTGCCCGCTGGGCGGCGTGTGTATGCAGTGGGCGATATCCACGGGCGCAATGATTTGTTCGCAGCATTACTGGCGCAGATTGAAGCGGACGATGCGGCGCGCGGTAACGCAGACGGTGCGTGTACTACGCAGATCATCCTACTTGGTGATCTGGTTGACCGCGGTCCCGATAGCGCGGGCGTGATTGAAACCGCGATGGCGCTTAAAAAACGCAGGCCCAACACGGTATGCCTTACCGGAAATCACGAAGAGGTTTTCGTCGCCGCGTGCCGCAAACGCGATGCAAAAACGCTACGCTTTTTTATTCGTATAGGCGGTGAGGCAACCATAATGTCTTATCCAATATCGCGCGGTGAGTATCTATCGCTTGATATGGAGCAATTGAGCGCACGTTTGGCGGCCCTTATCCCCGAGGAGCATCTTTTGTTCCTCGAAAGTTTTGAGGATCAGGTTGTTATCGGTGATTATGCCTTTGTGCACGCCGGCATCCGGCCCGGCGTGCCGTTATGTGAACAAAAAACTAGCGACCTGCGCTGGATCCGCGACGATTTTGTTGGTCAGCGCGGCGATCTGGAAAAAGTCATCATCTATGGTCACACCATTTATGACGATGTCGAAGAACGCGGATCCCGCATCGGCATTGATACCGGCGCCTATGAAAGCGGCAAACTAACCGCAATCGGATTGGAAGGCAGCGAGAGGTGGTATTTAGATACAGTGGGGATGACGCATTAGCACAACTTAACTACGTGCTTAATAAACAGAATACGTTCACTAGATCTGTCGAACAAATTCTTTCATTTCTTCTGAAAACTGCCCTTCCGTCATTGGCTTGCAACCTCCCGGTCCTGATTTGAGCCATGCCACGAAATTGAAATTAGGACCCGCATTCTTAAGCCGTGAGCCAATTGGATATCCCTCTTTACATGCGGTTCTCCAAAATTGTTCAAAAACAGCAACTTGAGAATAATAGATGGACACTTTGTTAAATAAAGGATCATCATTTTTGATTGTAAAATATTCCATATTATTTGAGTTCAATTTACTGGTTATTGCTGATCCATCTAAGGGGTGGTTCATTGTAAGCAATTTTTGCCATGGAATTATAGATTGGGTCTTAAAACTCTGTTTAAACTGCTTTAGCCTTTCTAACTTTAGTGATTGCGGTTCGCAGCTTACGGCCATTATTTCTTCAACTGCCATTGGTATGGTTTTACCATCAACAAATTCACTTGTCATAAAGTGACATACCTCGTGGCTCAGAACTCCATGCACACCGTAAAGGCTATCGATTTGCTCGGTGCCGGGCGATATCAAAGTTACAGATTGCCCCAGTTCTGCTTGCAGCTGGTTCTTGGCATGATCCTGATCAAAGGTTAGCTCCCACTTTGGGCGCGGTATCAAGAAAAAAGGTGTTTCGACATCATAATTCAGTTTTATCAGTCCATAACCAGGGATCTGACCTGTAAGTGCAGTAAAACTTTTACTCACAAATTTTATTTCTTGTTTCTCTTTATCGAGAGGTTTATTTTTTTGCCGATAATGTAAACATATTCGGTATCGTAGCATAGCTTACTTATAAAACAGCCAAAATAGTTCTGCATTTTTTTCTCCTATTGATGGATGTTAATTTATTTTAAACACAAAAAAATTGACATAAAAAAAATGCGTCAATCTTTTTTTACATTATCAATCAATAGGATGAAAAATGAACGTAGGTGTATGCATGATCTTGGTGGGCTCTGCTACTTCGGGCATACACGCGCCAGCTAATGTGGACCATAAGACAAGTCACGCCGAAGATGCATCTCAGCCAATTCCAGCAAAGCCCCAGCCAGCTGGAAACTCGGGCGATGAAGAAGAGGACATGCTGGATATGAACGGCAACCCTCTTCCGCCAGAGATACAGCAGCAGATCAGAGAGCAAATGAAAAGTTTGCCAAAAAGACAACCATCGAACAATTCAAAGGACAGCGAAATTACAGTATCCGGGCAGCGTTTGCGCGGATCGGTGCAGGGGGATACGCCGCCAGAAAGGACATTGAATCCAGATGATATAAAAGCCTATGGCGCAGGTAATATAGAAGAGCTCTTGCAAAAACTGGGCGCGCAGGTCGGCATAATTCCGGGAAGAACAGACAGCTTTCCGGTTGTACTGTTAAACGGGCGTCGCCTTTCCAGTTTTTCAGAAATCAGCACGGTTCCATCAGAGGCCATTGAACGCATGGAAGTGTTTCCAGAAGAAGTAGCGCTTAGATACGGATTTCGATCTGATCAAAAGACTGTGAATATCGTAATGTACGAGAAATTCCACCAAATCACGGGCCGCGCAAGCACCGTTGTTCCGACAGAAGGCGGTACGGATACCAAAAGCGGCGAGGCCGATTATTTTGCGATCCGTAATGATACCCGTTATTCGTTTAATTCGTCCTATACCCGTTCTGGCCAATTGCTGGAAAGTGAGCGCAATCTGATCCAGATTAGCGGACAGCCAGATGATGGGCAGTTTCGATCCCTGATTTCGAAACAGGAACGATTGACATTGAGCGGTGTGGCCAGTGGACTACTGCCTTATGATATATCTTTTGCGGTAAGTGGCGGTTTTGGAACGGGAAACGCCAACGCCCTTTTGGGATTGTTCAGCGACCGGGCGATAGAACGTCATCAAGCAACTAATTCTGCCCGAATGGGCCTCACACTCAATGGACGTGCTGGAAAATGGCAGTGGTCAATGATCAGTGGCTATGATTGGAGTAATGCAAAAACTACCACTGATGCTGGTATCAATGTGGGTAACAAGGTACGATTGACCAACTGTTTGGCGGATACGAACTTTATCTTGAGCGGTCCCGTTCTTCAACTTCCTGCCGGTCCTTTGTCTGCTAATGTACAGGGCACCTATGCGTTTCAGAGTTTGAATTCGAATACACTTGGTTTTAGCGGAGAACAAGAAACCAAGCTATCTCGTGACCAAATTGCGGTTCAGGCTAATCTGGATATTCCGATTATCAGCTCCCGTATCAAAGATAGTTTTGTGCCCGGTAACCTTTCTGCAAACTTTAATCTCGGGGCAGAACGGCTTTCTGATTTTCGTAGCTTGCGCAATCTCGGTTACGGCATCAATTGGTGGCCGTCTCAGTTTTTGAACTTCAGAGCATCGGCAAAGGATGAGCAAAGCGCCCCAACGCTAGATCAATTGGACGGACCAAGCGTCGTAACGCCTGGCACTCGCAGTTTTGACTATCGGAACGGTGTTGTGGATATTACAGATATATCGGGGGGTAATCTAAATCTTCGAGCTGAAAAACAGCATACCTTAACGTTAGCTTTTTATGCCAAACCTTTTGAAAAAAAGGATCTATCTGTCAGTGTAGAGTATATTGCAACACGAACAAAAGATCCGATAGCACAATTGCAAATGATATCGCCAGAGACTGAAGCCGCATTCCCGAGCCGTTTTTTGCGAAACATCAATGGGCGTCTCTTACAGATAGACAGTAGTCCAATAAATTTTGCGCAATCGGATCAGAGACGGCTGCGTTGGGGCATCAATTTCTCGCAAACATTGGGCAAAGTGCTCTCCATGCTGGAAGGAGCAAGCACTATAACCATATCTAACAGTGACGATATTCAAGCTTCTCTGCCTCCGGGAGCTATTGTTATTATGCAGGCACCTGACAGTGAATTTGGTAAAGGATTAGAAACTAAAGAAAGCCGCGTTTTCCTTAGTTTATACCACAACTGGATTTTGAAAGACAGTCTGACCCTTCGTTCAGGCTTACCGGCACTTAATTTACTGCGCGGGGATGCGTTTGACATAAGTAACAATAAGGGCAGGCATCAAGTTGAATTTCAAGCGGGTGCATCCAGGAAAGGCTTAGGAATACGTATAGCCGGCAATTGGCAAAGTGGTGCGATATTCCGTGATCAAACAAGCATATTTGGTTCCTTGCGAATGTCTAACCTTGCGACTTTTAATATCAGCTTTTTCAGCAATCTTGCAGATAGTCTTGGAGATCTTGCTCCGCGCTGGTTTAAAGGAATGAGAGTTTCCGCCGAGGTAAACAATATTTTCAATACGCGTCAAAAAATTCAGAATAATGACGGTATAACACCGCTGACATATCAGCCCAAATATCTTGATCCACTTGGCAGAGTTATTAAAATAAGTCTCAGAAAAACGTTTTAGAATATATATATATATATATATATATTGTGCAGAATTTACACTTAACCATTATTATTTGTCTTCTTGTATTCTTATCTTTGTTCCCTGGCCAAATTTGACCCTGCTACAACCTCTTGCATTGTAGGATATGTTGCGCAATTCCGAATTTCAGCTCTCCGTGGCCTAGCGCTGGACTGCCGAGAGGGTCTTAAATCAAGAATATCCCCGATTTACTATATGTTTTCATGAGGCTATTAGGTGACTATTAAGACACGTGGAATAGCGCTTGCATCCTGTGTTCGGGTGCGGCAGCTATTGTTAGCATGAAAGCTCTAATCCTGACTGCAAGCGCCTTGACGCTCTGTCTAACCGCTTCCGCCGCTGCATCTCCAATGCCTGCAAAGTTAGCGCCTGACCCTGCTGCCCTTAAAAAGACCGTTGAAAAGCTCGTTAGTTTTGGCACACGGCATACGCTTTCATCTCCCACTGATCCCAAGAGAGGGATAGGCGCGGCACGCAAATGGGCGGCATCGGAGTTCCAAAAAATCGCCAAAAGCTGCAAGGGCTGCATTATATCTGAAAATATAGAACGCGTATTTACCGGCCCGCGCGCGCCCGGCGGCGTAAACGTTGTCGATGTCTTGGCGGTGCAGCCTGGCAAAATGGGTTGGAACCATGTAATAATTGTTGCGGGTCATATTGACAGCCGTGCCACCCAGCTGCTTGATTTTACCAGCGACGCGCCCGGTGCGAATGATGACGGTTCGGGCAGCGCACTGGTAATGGAGGCAGCGCGGGTGCTGTCTTTGGAGAAATTTGACGCGACGATTGTCTATGCACTGCTGTCGGGTGAAGAGCAGGGACTGTGGGGCGGCACACTATTGGCTGAAACCGCCAAACAGCGCGGCTGGAAAGTTAGCGCGATGCTAAACAATGACATCGTTGGCAACACCCGCGGCACGGGAGGTCCCGGCGGTGCAGGCGGCAAAATCGTTGATAATCGTGTCCGCGTGTTTAGCGAAGGTATACGTTCATCCGAAGACATTGCCGCAATGCTGGCGCGCCGCGCAGACGGCGGCGAAGACGACGGCCCGTCACGCGCCCTAATGCGCAGTGTGGCCCGCACGTCACTGGCCAATCCTGCAATCGGCCTAGAGGTATTTGGCGTGCGCCGCCCCGACCGTTTTGGCAGGGGCGGTGACCATACGCCTGCGTTGCTGTTAGGTTATCCTGCTGTTCGTTTTACAGCAGGAGTGGAAAATTACGATGGCCAGCACCAAGATGTACGCCGTGATAAAGATAGGGATTTTGGCGACACGGCAGATAAGATGGACTTTGCATATCTGGCCAAGATAACAGCGTTAAACATCGCCGTCATACGCGAGCTTGGCAATGCGCCGCCTGCCCCTGTATCCGCCAGTTTGGACGGCGCGGTATCGTCCGACACAACTGTCACTTGGACGCCCGTGGCAGGCGCAGCATCTTACAAAGTATACTGGCGCCGCGCCGATATGCGTGATTGGCAGGAAAGCGGGGAAACCACCCAAACTACAATGAAATTGGAAAATGTGGTTGTTGACGACACCTTCGTTGGCGTTGCGTCGGTCAGCGCAAGCGGCGCACAAAGCATTGTTACTTTTGCTGGATTGCCCGTGAAAA
>JAYWFI010000156.1:0-37371 GCA_043778865.1 Sphingomonadales bacterium | reverse complement strand
CGGTTTATTGCTCCAAAAACAAGCCGATCTTATCACAGACAACAGCCGTGTGATGCTCCTTAGGGCGCAGGGGTATCAGGTTGATGTCATTGATTTTGTCTCGACAGAGCATACCCAAAAAAATACGCTTATCGCCGCAATAAAGAAAAGTAAGCCGTCTCCGGCGCGGGTATCGGAATACGTATCCTACAAAAAGACATTTGGTTTTAAGGGCTTAAAACTGGAGCATCTGATGCGGCAGGCGGGGCTACTATGATTCACACACAACGGCGATGCGGAAATGGAATATGCTGCGGTAAGATAATGAGAGGTGCTTACTTTTATTAAAATGCCAATGTCTGGTTGCGATAAGGTTGCATTAGCAACAGGGCTGCAATCCACTCAATGAAAGAATACATCTGTTCACCTAGCTCATTGGCACGTTTTCTGTTGCCTTGTGTCTATATTAAAAGCATAGTTTTCATTGAAATAGAAGGGGAAGTGAAGGAATGTCTTTAGCAGAAAAACTCGTATCAACCCCCCAGCGCGAGAATTCTGCAACAGGTAGCCGATATGACTATCAGACTATGTGGGGCTTGACTCTACTTTTTCAGCAGCATGATTCTGATGAGGACTATGCGATCATCTTTGAGTTTCACGATGATGTTGCCCTGTTGAACAACTCAACTCAGCCAAGCAGCATCCAGTTCTACCAAGTCAAATCCAAGGCTACCATTGGGGGCTGGGCGCTGACGAAACTGCTCCGCCGTGAACCAGCTAAAAAGAAGGATGGAACGAAGCACGACAAGCCATCCATCGTTGACAAGATGTTTGATGGAGTTGCTAAATTTAATGGCAAAATTCTATCAGTTGAGTTTGTATCTAATCAGCCCAGTACATTTTCAAACAGCAATGCAAGTTTTCTCTTTAGTGAGTGCAAGCCGGATGATTTTAAAAAAATCGTTTCCTCCATACAGGAAGTTAATCCAACTGCTACGGAAGCGCAGGTAGGCCTTCTTGGTTTCAGGCATACAGATCTTAGCCTAAATGATGCAGAAGCTCACACCAAGGGAAGACTTCAAACATTCGTCAGTAAGCATTTAGGTGTCGTTCGTTTCAGTCCTGAGGCAGTTTACAAAGCAATTATCGACGATTGTCGGCGCCGCTCAAATTTTACCGGTAGCTACGCAAGCCTGTCTGAAGCCATAAAATCGAAAGGGCTAACAAGGGACAACGTCCAAGAATGGCTTGATGCGATTTCCAGAGACACCCGTGCGCCTGACTGGGGCGAGATCAGCCCCAAACTAAATTACCCCTTTGCAGAGGAGCTGCAAATCGGAAATGAATATCGAATTTATCAATCCGTTGCTCTCAATTCTGCCGATAAAGCAACCCACAGAGTTCGATTGTCTATTCGAAAAGCCTTAGAACCTGTGATCAATAATACGTCGTTTGATTTGGGGGGCATGATCAGCCACTCAATAACCCTGTCAGAACCAACGGCTAAAAAATACTTATCCCCCTTTAGTCAAGCAAGACTGAAAGCAATGATCATTTATGAGATATATACCTACACACAAACCGGAGCAATTTAAGCGGCTCATAAGGAGTTTGAGAAAGAAGTCCCATGAGAAACTTGAAATTGCAAAAGCTATACCTGCTATCGCGGCTCGAAGGAAAAGCGAGAACGGAGACATTCGATAACGAGGTAACTGTTGTATTTGGCGAAAACGATACTGGTAAATCTCATTTACTGAAATCAATATATTCAGCATTTGGTGCTGACTCACAGGTAGTAAATCCCAAATGGCAACAAGGTTCTGTCACGTTGCTTTTGGAAATTAGCGTTGACGACAATCGATATACAATCGTCAGGGAAGGGAACCAGATAGGTCTCTTTGATGCTGATGCAAAAATGCTATGGACCAGCTCGCATTTGACAAAAGAAATTGGTCCGAAAATAGCTAAGCTACTTGATTTCAAAATAAAATTACCAACAAAATCGGACGATTTGATAACGCCTCCAGCGCAGTTCGCCTTTTTGCCGTTTTATCAAGATCAAGATCGTGGATGGAATGATAGCTGGTCATCGTTCAAAGGCTTGGGAATGATTTCTGGCTATCGGCTTAGCGTTCTTGAATATCATACAGGGATCAAGCCTAAAGAGTATTATGTCGCTCAAGCTGAAAAAGCATTGGCTGTGCACGAACAGAACGAGCTTAAGGCTGAAAGGCGGGCACTTGATCGTGCAGTTGAGAGGCTTCAGGCTGATCGTCCGGCTCTCTCAATTACGTTCAATCCGGAGTTGTTTGCAAACCAAATCGAGCAGTTGCTTGCCGAATTAAACGAATTGCGCAGTATCTATGACGGCGTGCGGAAAAAGCTATCAGAGCTTCAATCACGCCGTGCCGTTTTGGTTGAAGAAATCGAAATCGCAACTGCTGCACTTGGTGAATTAGACGCTGACTTCAAATTTATGCGGGGCATTGATGATACGGAAGTTATCTGCCCAACGTGTAACACCGTTCATGAAAACAGCTTTGCGAACAGATTTAGCCTAATCGACGACGCTGACGCTTGTAGGGGATTTTTGGCAAGCGCCAAGCATTCACTTGGTGAGGTTGACGGCGACATTGATCGGCAAAAGGCTAACTTACAAAAATACACTGGGCGCGTTGATAAGATAAATTCAATTCTCGACCAGAGTCGCGAGGACATTAAGCTACGTGACATGCTGGATCAGGAGAGTGAACGAATTCTGGATTTCAATATAGCAGCTGAACGCAGTGAAATCGACCTTGGGATTGCTAAATTTAAGGTCGCGGAAGACGACGCGACCGAGAGCATGAAACAGTATTCAAATGCCAAGCGAAAAGCCGAAATCATAAAGTTCTATAGCGAAAAATTGAGAAAGTTTGCTTGGGAACTGGGTATCGAATTTTCGGAGGCGTGCGGCAAAAGTGTTGCTCCAAAAATTAACGAGACGGGTAGCTATGGCCCACGCGCAATTTTGGCCTATCACTTTGCCATACTTCATACGATCAACGAGTTTACAACGACTTGCCTCTGTCCCGTGATCCTCGATACGCCTTTGCAACAAGATCAAGATGAAGCGAACGCAAAAGCGATCATCTCATTCGCGCTCAAAAATCGTCCCCCGGCCATGCAGCTCATCCTGGGAAGCGTCTCGATGCACGGTGTCCTGTTCGATGGCCATGTTATCAATCCAACCGTCAAAGAGTCGCTGCTTTCGGAGACGGAATTTGTGGCCACAAATGATTTCATACGTCCATTTCTGAACAAGATGTATGGGCAGGATCAAGCTGAACTTTTTTGATGTCTGCACTAATAGTTTCAACGCCAAAACTGGCCTGTCCGCTCCCCCCAACATTCCCGCCGCCAGCAGTTTAGCCAAACCAGTGTTTCCCTCCCCGAACAAAAAAAGGGCGGCCCATGATAGGCCGCCCTTTATATTCCCGCCTAAGGGCGAAAAGCTTATTTTACTTCTACGGTGCCGCCGGCTGCAAGGATCTTTGCTTTGATTTCGTCGGCTTCGGCTTTGTTTACACCTTCTTTGATTGCTTTTGGTGCGCCTTCGACCAAAGCTTTTGCTTCGGTTAGGCCCAGTGCGGTGATTGCGCGAACTTCTTTAATAACCGCAATCTTGTTTCCGCCGTCACCTGTCAGGATCACGTCAAATTCGGTTTGCTCTTCGGCAGCAGGACCAGCAGCGGCGGCAGGTCCAGCAACGGCAACAGCCGCAGCGGCGGAAACGCCCCAGCATTCTTCCAATGCTTTGGCAAGATCAGCTGCTTCTAATACGGTCAGCTTGGATAGTTCTTCTACGAGTTTAGCAATATCAGCCATTTAAATAACACTCCGGTTTCTTCTGTGATTGAGGGCCCGCACATGGTGTGCGCCGCCAGTTAGTATGTTTTACAAAAGCCGATTTTACGCGGCTTCTTTTGCGGCATAAGCCCCAAAAACGCGTGCCAATTTTGCAGCAGGTGCGGTCGAAAGCTGAGCGATCTTGGTGGCTGGCGCTTGTACCAGTCCAATAATCGTTGCGCGCAATTGATCGAGCGATGGCAAAGATGCCAACGCGGTAACACCAGCTATATCCAGGACGGTATCGCCCATCGCACCGCCAACAATTTCCAGCTTCGGATTTGTTTTGGCGAATTCGACAGCGATCTTAGCAGCGGCAACCGGATCGGATGACGTACCAAGCGCAATAGGACCACTTAGCAAATCGCCAAGCGGTGCATATACGGTGCCCTGGAGAGCAATTTTGGCAAGGCTGTTCTTGGCGACTTTATAACTTGCACCGGCATCGCGCATTTTCAAACGAAGGTCGGTTGATTGTGCAACGGTCAAACCCAAATTCCGGGTTACGATTATTGCGGCCGATTCGTTAAAAGTTGCATTCAGCGCTGCAACCGCATCAGTCTTTTCAGAACGGTTCATGCTTTACTCCTTATTTGGGGGCAGGGCGAACCCGTTTCCCCAACACGAAAATACAGATATCCCTTTGCAGGTTTATCTGCGCTACTTCGGTCCGTGGGGAAGTTTCATGCCATAGCGCAGGATTGATCCGTAAGCGCTTGGCGAAGGCGGGATCTAATCCACACCTGAAATCTCTACCCCGTCTAGGCTGGAAATTAAGATGGGCAAATTCCCATCACCCGCTGTCTCGGACGGTTGTCAGCAGGACCGTCGCCCTACTGACAGAAGCGCATTAGCAGCGTAGGCACAAGAGTCAAGCGCGGCGGCGTCCCGCCAGCTTTCTGCCGCACAATTACATAATTTTATTGAGCTTCACCTTTGCGCCAACATAGAAAAACCGGCCAACACCAGAAACAGGATAGCTTAATGAGCCAAAATCCGGTTTTGTGTCGGTCAGGTTGTTGACACCGCCGTAAATGCGGAACTGATCATTAATGTCGTAAGCAACCCGCGTGCCGACTTCGATGCGTTTCTTGAAATACAGATTTTCAGGCGCGGCGCTGTCTGGATTTCCTTTAATTGCGTCATTGGTAAAGCGCAGGGTTTTGCTGAAATAACTGATGTCATAATTGAACGTGAAGTTATCGAGTTGCCAATCGAGCGCAAACGATCCTCGCCATTTCGGGTTATACGGCTGCAAATATTGGTTCGTCGGGTCGGCGCCGATTGAGGGAACCGTGGATATTCTGTTCAAATATCCACCCGTGACATTAAAGTTGAACCTGCCGATATTTCCTTCTGGTTCAACGTTATAATTAACCGTGAAATCCGCGCCATCGGTTTTGAAATTAGCGACATTTTCAGGGCCAACGATGTAGCCAATCCGTTGCTGTGGATCGTTGCTGTCGCCCAGAACAAATCCTGTGGTAGGATTACGGAAAATGTTGGCGCAAAAGCGATTGTTTATATCGGCCTGATCCACACATAAGTTCGCGAGCTCGGTCGCGGTTGGTGTATTTATAGCATCATTAATTTTAATATTGTACCAATCAAACGTCATCGTTAACCCGCGTAAAAAGCTAGGTTGGATAACTACGCCGGCGGTCCATGTTTTGGCGGTTTCTTCCTGAATTTTGAGGTTCCCGCCGCTTAAGCCAAGGCGCGATGTTGTGGCCTGCGCATCAGTGGATGGGCTGAAAACTGCAATTTGCGCAGCTGATAAACCCAGCCCACTCAAAAGCGCAGTGCAGTTTGCGGCGCGTGTAGGCTTGCCGTTGGCACGTTCATTTATATCGCAAGGATCAGTTACAAAACCAAACCCTTGTGATTGCGGTGCAAAAATCTCTCCAATATTGGGCGCACGTACGGATTGTGAATATGAACCGCGGAACCGGATGTCACGGATTGGCGCATACACACCATCGACTTTCCATGTCGTTGTTTTGCCTATGGTGGAATAATCCGACAGCCGTATCGCCGCTGATGCCGATAGGACATGTGCAAAGGGCGCGTCCTTTAGCAAAGGTACATTTAATTCGGCGAAGCCTTCTTTGACGTTGAATCTACCACTACTGGGAGCAGTGGCGGAAAAATCACGTAACTCACCTTTTTGTACTTGCAGATCGGGTGTACTCGAACTTGTTTCACGGCGATACTCCGCGCCAATGGCAAAACCAATGGGACCGCCGGGTAATTCGAACAGCGCGCCAAAATCACCTGTAATAAATCCGGATGCAACCTGTTGCGTCACTTTTGAGCGGTTTGTATTTTCGGAAAGGACAAAATCGAGTGCGGCCTGCGTGGCAACGCGGTTACCCAAAACGTTAAGCGGCCGGCAAATGCTACCGGCACCTGTTGTAAACGTCGCTGCTGGCCTATTGAAGTTTACAGGATCAATGTTTCCGGGTGTAATTGTGGAGCGACAGACAATGTTACCCTGTCCGTCACGAACCGCATCCAACGCGGCAAAATACCGGTCACGGATCAAGTTGCTAGTTTGCGTATTGCTAGCTTTAGTACTGCCATAGACATAGGATATATCATATTTTGCATGATCCGATATCTCACCTTCAGCACCAACAACAAAGCGCTTTGTTTCCCGCTTATTCGTTTCACCGCGCTGCCCAAAGTCAAAGTTATCACGCGTTAGAAGCGCTCCGCCCGGCGCTGCGCCTGCGCCAAATCTATCCGCCAGATAAGCGTTGTCGGCGGCCAGCGACGTGAAGAAGTCGAAACTTGGCTGGCCCACTGAAAATGCTTTGCTTTGGACATATTTACCCTCGGCATACATTTTGAACGCAGGTGCAAATTCATACCGCGCCAGAATATTGGCGGAATGGCTTTTGCTCGACGGCAACAGATCACCGAAATATCCTGCGGTTGGCGTGTTCGATCCGCCAATGGCGCGGCCAGCAGCAGACCGTAATATGATACCGCGATCATACGGTAGGCCGCTTCCGGTAAAATCTGGGATGCCATCTCCATCAAGATCGATCGCACCGTCAGGCGCGCTATCGGCCCAGCTAACGTTATTATAATATATTCTATCGGGCACATTTGGGTTGTCAGGAAAATCAGCCTGATTACGAAGTAATTCAAATGTTTTAAACGGATTACCTGAAAAATCGCGGGCAAAGGCGGTCAAACGGTCTTGTTTATTATATTCATAAGCAAGCGCAATGTTGCCGCGATCTCCGGCAAAATTCGTGCCCGCAACGATTGACCCATATTGTGTTGCGGCGTCCCCGCGGCTGGAAATACCCGTTTGCCCGCGCGCACTTAATCCTTCGAAATTGCGTTTCAGGATAAAGTTGACCACGCCTGAAACTCCGTCCGCACCGTAAATCGCCGATGCACCGCCAGTGAGCACATCCACTTTTTCGATCAAGTCTTGCGGAATAGAATTAATATCAACAGCGGCGGAATTGGGGATACCAGCAATATGACGCTTGCCGTTTACCAACACTAACGTGCGGTCTTCGCCTAGATTACGTAAATTGAGGTAGTTGCCGCCCGTTGCCCCGAACCCGGCATTTGCGCCGCCTGATAACGAACCGCCTCTTGATGCCGTAAGCGCAGGATTGCGGATCAATATATCGGTGATATTGGTTTTGCCGCTGCTCTCAATGGCTGCTGCGGTTACGGCAACAATAGGATTAGCCACTTCAAGTTCAGGACGTTGAATTCTAGTTCCTGTCACGATGATTTCGTCTGCAGGCTCTGGTGTAGTCGCTGTATCTTGCGGTGATGATTGCGCCTGTGCATGCAGAGGTGAAGACAATCCAGCAATAGATAATACAATAATACTGACACTTAAACGTAGATTTTTAGTAATCATTACGGCGTACTCCATCAGCTTACTTATTGTACCTGTTGCGTTAGACTAGCATCATATCATCTAAAGTTTGTCATAGATAAAAGTATGCAAAAATAGTTTTTTGCTGAGTGTGGTAAAAATACGCCAGACTTGCGGTCTTTGGTGATAAGATATTAAAGTGAAACGAATAAACTGACATACTACAATAAAGATAGTCGAAAAATATGAGGTTTCGTGAGGCATTTGGTGCTCACTAATTTCGGCCAAAAACAGCAGGTCGCATCTCACGTAACACGCGGATATAGTGAGACTTGCAGCAAGGGTAAGATAACACTTGCTGTTTATGCATACTATTACTCGCTGCGCAGTGCCTCTATCGGAGAAAGCCTTGACGCTCTTATTGCAGGATAGCCGCCAAACAACAGCCCGATAACAGCTGAAAAGATAATCGCCATAACCGAAGTACCAAGGCCTATCGGCGCAGGGAACTCAGCAAATTTTTCAAATGCAGCGGCAGCGGCCATTGCAAGCATCAATCCGATGCTACCGCCAATGACGCACAATACGGCGGCCTCCACCAAGAATTGGTTGCGGATGTCTGCTCGTTTTGCCCCGAGTGCCATGCGCAGGCCAATCTCCCGCGTACGTTCGGAGACGCTAACCAGCATGATGTTCATTATACCGATACCGCCCACCAATAATGAGATAGAGGCAATCGCCACCAGTAATGCCTGAAAAATTTGGGTTGCTTGGCCTGTTACCTTGGCGATTTCTGTGGTGGTGCGCACTGTGAATGGGTTCACATCGCCTTTGCGAACGCGGTAACGATCACTCAGCAGTTTTTTCATTTCCTTCTGCCCCTGAACCAGGGTTTCCTCATCCTCGAAACCGACAAAAGCCATGTGAATATCATCAGGTCCGCCGGGGTCTTTTTCCAACAATCTTTGCCGTAGTGTTTTGATGGGTACGATTGCCATATCGTCATTGTCTTGTCCAAAGCTGCTGCCTTTGCGTTCCAACAAGCCGATCACAGTAAATGGCACGCGGTTGACGCGCACAACCTGACCCATGGGATCAAATGTGCCGAATAGTTTGGTTGCTACCGTTTGACCTATAACTATCACGCGTGCGGCTGAGTTCACATCGCCTTCGTTTATGAAGCGGCCGTCCTCGGTGCCATTACCAGTAACGATAATATATTCAGGCGTGGCGCCGATAATCGGGGTTGACGCGCTGCGGCCGGCGACAACCAAATTGCCATTGCCGCGCAGCTGCGATGATACGGCAACAACGCCGGGAACCTGACGCGATATCGCCTTCATATCGCGCTCGGTTAATCGTCCGCGCGATATTGTACGGCGTTGACCTTGCGTATCGGGTTCGGGAATGATGATAGCCATGTTTGATCCCAGCGCGCCGATGGACTCCGTAACCGATATCTGTGCGCCTTCGCCAACTGCCACGGCCAAGATTACCGAGAATACCCCAATCATCACGCCCAATGTGGTCAGTATCGACCGCATCAAATTTGTTCGCAGCGCCGTTAGCGCGATAGCAATGTTCACGCTCCAGCTGCTTATGTATCGCCAGAGTTTTCTCATGCAGCTGCGCTTATGCGGGCTCTACGCCGATTTTTAACAGGTGCGTCGCCGATAACTTTCCCATCGCGAAACAGGATATTACGGCCAGCATATTCGGCGATATCAGGCTCGTGCGTAACCACTACAACAGTGATACCATCATCGTTCAATGATTGAAATATTGCCATAATATCAAGCGAAGTTTGGGTGTCCAGCGCGCCTGTTGGCTCATCAGCCAGCAGCATGAGCGGATTGGTTACGAGCGCGCGGGCGATGGCGACGCGCTGCTGCTGACCGCCTGATAGCTTTGCCGGGCTATTTTGTAAGCGATCACCCAATCCCATCGCCTCAAGCTTTTCCTGCGCCAAAGCCATCCGCTGCGCGCGGCCCATTCCGGCATAAATCAGCGGAACCGCAACATTATCCAGCGCGCTTGTACGGGCCAGCAAATTAAACTGCTGAAACACAAATCCGATTTTCTGATTGCGGATCTCGGCAAGCGCATCATTAGTTAGTGTTTTAGTATCGGTACCATCGAGCATCAGCGTGCCTGATGTTGGGATATCCAAGCAGCCAATCATATTCATAAACGTTGATTTGCCCGAACCGCTTGTGCCCATAATCGCCACAAATTCGCCGCGCTGGATCGACAAGGATACATCGTTGACCGCATGCACAACCTCACCGCCAATGGTGAAATTTTTGATCAGATTACGGGTTTCAAGAAGAGGAGCTGTCATCTTTTTCTTCAGATTTATCGGTGTCTTCTGGTTTTGGCTTTAACGATTTTGACCGGATTAATATTGTATCTCCCGGTTTTAGTCCGGAAACTATTTCCGTGAAATCATCGCCTTGTGCGCCTATTATTACGCGGCGTGCCATTGGTTTGTATGGATCAGCTGTGGCGATGTATACGGTTTGAGCTTGCTTATCCCTTTTCTTATCAGGACTATCTTTTTCGTCTTTTGCCAGTTTTTTGCTATCTGACTTTTCTTTACCGCCATCGCTGGCAATTAAATCGGCGGCGCGCGGCCGGAAACGTAGCGCAGCGGTTGGTACGCGTGTTACGTTTGGCTTTATACTGGTCAGGATTTCGACATTGGCCGTCATTCCGGGAAGTAACTTTCCTTCCAGATTGCTGACATCAATAATCACAAGGTAGCTGACAACATTCTGCGCTTCTACAGGTGCTTGCCGCACTTGCCGTACCTTTGCTTCAAATACGTCGTCTGGATAGCTATCTACAGTAAATGTAACCGATTGGCCCTCTTTAACTTGCCCGATATCGGCTTCGTCAACCGATGCTTCTACTTGCATCTGCGTAATATCAGCGGCGATTTCAAACAGGTTTGGGGTTTGGAAACTGGCGGCAACAGTGGTGCCGGGTTCAACAAGTTTGTTGATAATAACGCCGCTGGTGGGCGCCACAATTGTGGTGCGGCTTAGGTCCAGTTTTGTGGAACTAAGCTGCGCGCCTGCTTGGCTGATTTGAGCGCGCGCACTTGCCACTTGAGCAGAGGCGACACGCAGCGCATTGCGTGATGCGTTTAATTGCCCCGCAGCGGTATCAAGCGCAGACTTTGAGAGAAACCCCTGATCGGCGAGCGCCTTTTTCCGGCCAAAGTCGCGTTCTTGCAATTCGATATCGGTTTGTGACCGAACGACGTTGGACTGGGCCTGTGCCAATGTTGCTTGCGCGAGCGATACCTGTGCCTGCGATTGACCAACGGCGGCTTGTACGCGGGTGGGATCAATAACCGCAAGCACTTGGCCCTTGGTTACTTGACTATTGTAATCCACCATCACGCGGGTAACTTGGCCCGAAACCTCAGAACCCACTTTGATTGTGTTCAGCGCGCGCAGCTTACCGCTTGCTGAAACTTTGCGCACCACTTCGCCGCGCATGACCTTCTCTGTTGTGTATTCATATTCAGGGACGTCGGGCTTTAGAACCGACCATAAGATCAAGGCTGCGATTATTGCAAATATTCCGGACCAGATTGGATGCCGTTTGATCCAAGCCCAAATGCTACGCATGCGATTGCCCCACTTTTTCCCCGAGTATCATGGATACATATGCGCAAGGTCAGCGTTTGCCTAGTGCAAGTTTAGATCACTGAGCCGTTGTTAGTGTCACTGTCAGCGCGTTACCATCAACCTTTGAAATTCATTCCGTAGCTCGTCGTTGATCGGAGTGGGGCCGTTTTGATCCGTTAGCACAATTGTTGTGACACATACTGCTTTGCACTCGCCCGCCTGAAACGCGGCTGACGCTATATCCCAGCTGGATGTACCGATGCGCATTATGCCGCTAGCAATGTTTACATATTCAGGGAAGTGTGCCTCTTTCAGGTAATTAAGCTCGACCCGTGCAATCAACCACCGTTGCCCGGGTGTGCGCCGCTCTACCTCGATGGCATGATTAAACATGCCGCGGCCATGCTCAAACAGCCCCGCCATCGCGACATTGTTAATATGACCCAAAATATCCAAATCGGCAAAGCGCGTTTCAGTGGAATGGCCAAAAGGATAACTTTCAGGGTTCAACTGCCAGGGTTCGGGGCGTGTCATAATATTCCTTGGGTCCTGACCCTAAAGACTACGCCCGATCAGCTCTTTCATAATTTCGCTGGTGCCGCCAAAAATCCGCGTAACCCTTGCTGCGCGCCACATACGGGCAATTGGATATTCGTTCATATATCCCGCGCCGCCGTGCAATTGCAGGCATTTGTCAATCACTTCCCATTGCAGTTCGGTATGCCACAATTTTGCCGCTGCGCCTTCTTCGGCGGTGAGTTCTTTTTTGTAATGACGGTTCAACGCCCAATCCAGATGCGCCCACCCCACCTGCAATTTGGTTTTTATATCGGCCAATGTGAATTTGGTATTCTGAAAATCAAACACAGTTTTGCCAAATGCCTTGCGCTCTTTTACAAAGGCAACGGTTTCATCAAATGCTTTTTGCGTTGATGCCATTGCCGATACCGCGATTGACAGGCGTTCTTGCGGCAACTCGCTCATCAAATAGACAAACCCTTTGCCTTCTTCGCCAAGGCAATTTGTCATCGGCACACGCACATCTTCAAAGAACAATTCAGATGTATCGGCTTCGTCCATACCAATTTTATCTAGGTTGCGGCCGCGTTTGAAACCTTCACGGTCGGCTTCTACTAATATAATAGACACACCTTTCCATGCAGGTTGCACGTCGGTGTCGGTTTTGACGCAAACCAATATTAGGTCGGCATTCTGGCCATTTGTAATATATGTTTTGCTGCCATTTATAACGTAATGATTACCGTCTTTTTTGGCGGTAGTTGTCATGCTTTGTAAATCAGACCCTGTGCCAGGCTCAGTCATTGCAATCGCAGTAATGACCTCTCCCGATATCATTTTAGGGAGCCATTGTTTTTTCTGCTCTTCGCTACCGTAACTAACAAGGTAATTTACAACGATGTCGGATTGTAACGAAAAACCCGTTGCTGCGCCGCCGTAATATGCCGACTCTTCATCAACAATCGCGTTATATCCAAAATCGAGCCCTAGGCCGCCATAAGCCTCGGGCACGGTGGGGCATAACATGCCAAGATCACCTGCCTTGGGCCAGATGTCTTTGGGAACAATCTTGTCTTCTTGCCATTGAGCGGCATTGGGCGCGATTTCTTTTTGCATAAACAAGCGCACGGTTTTGCGAAACGCTTCATGATCTTCGTTATAAGCACTACGGGCAATGGCATCGAGCGACATTGATTTTCTCCTAATGTATTTCTGTGTATTGCCAGCAAGCTTACGGGCGCGTCAAGATGAATTTAATCGTACGATTAAAATTCCGGTATGCAGATCAATTCACCCGCTTAATTCATCCGTGCGACCATATCTTTATCCATCGTGCGGCTGGTCCATAAATAGAATATGCCGCCTGCTATAAACACCAAAGACACGGTCTTGATCGCAGTGCGTAATCCTTCGGCGGACGCGTTATGGCATATGGCCAATTTCGCTTGACCTATGGTCTGCAGCAATACGGCATCGGTGCCCTTGCAAAGGCCGATTGCGATACCTGATCCGGCCAAATTCTGTCCCGCGAACATGTCGCTTAGATACCCGATGGTTAGCGGGCCAAGACCATAGCCAAAAATGTTTATAATAAGCAGCATTATAGCAATCGCAGTTGCGCGAGAGCGGGCATCGACCACACCCTGACAAATTGTATATTGCGCGCCAAGATAACCATAATGCAAAAATGCACCTATCCCGATAAATAGCCGGGCGGTGTCTAGATTATCACTCGAAAATCCGATCCAGTAAAATGGTACTGTGCCAATCAGAAAAAATCCAGTGAGCCAAGCAATAGAGGACGGATACTTTTTGCTAATCCGTTCAACAAAAAATCCCAAGAAAAGCGTTCCTAAAGCAGCCATCAAACTAAGCGGTACCGAAACCTGAATTGCAACCTCACCAACCGACAGGCCGTGAACACGCTGAAAAAAAGGTCCTTGAAAATTCGTGATGCCATAACCGACAAAGGCGATCAAAGTTGCAGCAATAACGTTTAACCAATAGGTTCGTTTTCCAGCAAGAGCTTTCAGCGTGTCGCTCATGCTGGATGCGGCCACAATCGGTGTGCCGGCCACATCGGAGTAACCGCGCGGGGGTTCTTTAACCGAGAAATACACGATAATGCCCACGGCAATTCCGGGAATACCCAGAATCCAAAATGCCTCGCGCCATGAAAATGCCTGAGCAATTGGCCCGCCAAAAACGTTGGCAAGCACGCTGCCAAGTGTGACACCCATAGAATAAATCGCAAGCGCCCGTGCCCGGCTGCGCGGTGGGAAGTAATCTGCAATGATCGAATTGGCAGGCGGCGTGCATCCTGCCTCCCCGATCCCAACGCCAAAGCGGAACAAAAACAGCGTAAGGAAGCTACCGGCAACACCGCATAAAGCCGTCATCACTGACCATATGATGATGCTTGCGGCAATAATTTTTACTCGGTTTGCCCGCTCAGCGTAACGTGCGATAGCAACTCCGGCTATGGCATATGTTAATGCAAAACCAAATCCAGTCAGCAAACCAAATTGCCAGTCAGCAAGCTTAAACTCTTCGATTATAGGCTGTGCGACAACTCCGATTAAAATTCGGTCGATGAAGTTTAGCGTGTAGACAAGTGTCAATGCGATCAACACATAATTGCGATATGCGGAAGAGCCAAAAGCTTGGCCCGTTGCGGTTGATACTGGTGGTGATGCAGACGCCATGTGCATAATCCCTCTCACTTATTCCCGGCACCTTGATGCCGTTTCCAAAGGTCAGTGTCCAGCATAAGCCGTGCAAACACAAAATTCGTCGAGTTTTACTTGAATTTCTTTACGTTTCCCACAATATTATAGTAATGCGGTTATGAAACCGCCGCAACAAGGAGATTATTATGTCTAATTGGAATAATCCGCAGCAGCGCCAAACGGAATCTGCGGCCGCGGCACGTACCGCTGGCATGAGCGCAAACGCAGTAGATGAAGGCCTACGTTTGCATATGCTTAAAGTATATAATTATATGACGTCGGCAGTATTGCTTACCGGGGTTGTGGCCATGATGTTTGCACAAACCGAATTTGCGCAAAATCTGATGGTAAACCCCAGCATCGTTAGCTGGCTTATTATATTGGCACCGCTGGCTGCCGTAATGGCCATGAGCTTTGGTTTGAACCGCATGTCCGTATCTACCTTGCAAGCAGTGTTTTGGGGCTTCGCAGTGTTGATGGGGCTATCAATGGCCCGCATTTTTATGATGTTCAGCGGCGAATCCATTGCACAAACATTCTTTGCAACTGCGGCATCTTTTGCAGGACTTAGTCTTTGGGGCTACACTACAAAACGCGACTTAAGCGGCTTTGGTAGCTTTTTGGTAATGGGACTCGTTGGTCTTATTGTGGCCTCGGTTATCAACATATTCTTGCAATCGTCCACGATGGGCTGGGTGATTAGCACGGCAGGCGTGCTAATATTTGCTGGACTGACGGCTTACGATACGCAACGTATCAAAAGCATATATCTGCAAGTGCAGGGTACCGAAATGGTAGGCAAAGCTGCAATCATGGGCGCGCTAAATCTGTATTTGGATTTTGTAAACATGTTCCAATATCTGCTAAGCTTTATGGGTAATCGCAATTAAACGCGTAATTCAGCTTTCGCATTAAAATGGGCCCGGCATGCAACTGCCGGGCTTTTTTATTGCGCTAACGGGCGGTTTTTATTGCGTCAGCGCGCGATGCCTCTTTATTTTTGTTTGGCGATAGTGTTGAAGCGATAATAGGAACATCGGGAGTGATAGGGCATATGCGTTTGCATTATAAATTACTGGCATTGGCGGCCGCGGCAATGGCATTGTCTGCGTGCGCAACTAAGCCGCCTCCTGTTATTGTTAAGACCCGGGTTGTTCCACCTCCTCCGCCTCCGCCGCGCCCATTGCCGCCGGGCGGTGCCGCCATCAGCATGCAGATACCTCCTTTTGGCATCGACGGCGTGCGCGAAACACCGAACAGGATATTATCCGCAGACGAAACTATTTGGCATTTCCGTTCGGCACTAAATGTCGCGGCGTTAACCTGCAACGGGGTTGTTTGGGACCCGATAGCGACAAACTATAACAGCTTTATCAAAGTGCATAAATCACGTCTGGCAAAAGCCAGCAAGACAGTGGACGGTGAATATAAGGCACGATACCCTGGGCAAAATGGTCTTCGTGTGCGCGACGGAAAGATGACTGATCTCTATAACTATTTTGCGCTGCCGCCTGTGAAACGGGAATTTTGCGATATGGCTTTGGCAAAAAGCCAAGAAGCTATTTTGCTGCCCATGGGCGCTTTGCCCGAATATTCAGTGGGCGGACTTAAGGATATCGATGCGATATACCTGCGTTTCTTTGACGCATTTGCGCAATATCAGCGCGATGTAGTCTTGTGGGATCAACGCTATGCTCCGCCCGGTACAATCAACACCCCTGTTCTTATGACTCCGGCACCTGCCAAGCCGCCTATTGGTTAAACTGTCTGAATATAATTGCGCATTGCGCTTGATTCGGCTTCAATTTTTTCGGTGCGGTACTTGACTAGATCGCCGATGGATACAAAACCTGTAAGTACGCCATCATCAACCACGGGCAAATGGCGGATGCGGCGTTTGGTCATGAGCGATAGTGCAGATAATATGGATGTATCGCTGCTAACGGTAATGGCAGGAGCAGTCATCACGTCACCAACAGATTTTGCCAGCATCGATGCTCCGTGCGCGGCCAAACCGTAAATGATATCACGTTCTGATATGATCCCGATTACTATGCCGCCTTCGATTACGGGCATTGCGCCAATTCGGTGCCGCGCGAGTCGGCTGGTTACCTCACCAACGGTTTCTGTCCGCTTGGCGCTGTAAATCAGGCTTTCATGGTCCTGCACAATTGCGAAAATCGTCATCTGCCCTCTCCCATTCATCTTGCGTTGCTACGATGTTATAGCATAGAACGAATAAAGGAAAAATATGACGAACCCCTCCCGCCTTGATGATCCAGAATATTCCAAATTTGCTTGGGCGCGCTACTGGCGGCTAATGCGGTGGATGGCAATTTTTACGATTGGTATGACAGTGTTCGTGCTTTCTGCATTTTACCTCAAATACGGCTTGATCTCCATTCATTTCTATATCGCGATATCGATTGGAATTGTGCTCGCCACGCTGCTTATGGCGGCATTGATGGGGCTAGTATTTTTATCGAGTGGTTCCGGGCATGATGAATGTATCGAGGATCCTTTTGCGGATGAGGCAGACAAATGACGGAAGATATTCGCAATTTGCCATCTCGCAGCGATCCTATATTGCGGGTTGTGCCCGGCCCTGCAGATATTAATGCCAATGGGCACATCTTTGGCGGCTGGGTACTTAGCCAGATGGATCAAGCGGGCGGTATTGTGGCTGGGCGCGTGTCACAGGGCGCGTGTGCGACAGTAGCGATTGAAAAAATGGAGTTTATTGCTCCCATACTGATGCGCGATATTATCTCTGTGTACGCCAGCCTTGAACGGCGGGGACGTACGTCGATGGTTATTAGGGTCGAAGTAATCGCTACCCGTGAACGCGGGCAGATCGACGTCAAAGTGACCGAAGGCTTGTTTACGTTTGTGGCGCTTGATGCAAATCACCGGCCAAGGCCGCTGCCGGAAGTTTAGGCATTTTGAATTAAAATTACATCACTGTCATTGCGAGTGGAGCGAAGCAATCCAGAGTCGTGCAAGATAACCCTAGATTGCCGCGCTTCGCTCGCAATGACGAGTAGAATATAAATATCTTCAATCGTTTTTGAATGTCGTATCAATGCTTACGTCATTATTGGCGGCGACAGTTACAAACCATACGTTCCTGCCATCTACATTGCGTACGTTTTCAAGCTGGGATTTAAGCCCTTCAGGAAGTTTGATTTCCACATCCACCGGATACGGGTTGGCATTGGTCAATTTTAGCGTGCTTTCATATTGTTTGTCGGCGCGTGTTTTAACCATATAGCTGCTGCGAACTTGCTGACTGGCGGGCAGGGCGAGTTCCACTTTGTCGCCAATCGCGCGGTCCTGCAAACTAAGCTGCGCAACGGGAAATTTGCCCAATTTGCTTTGTTCAAATATGATGGCTTGTCCCGATGGCAGCGGTAGGCCCAATCCTTTTTCGGTTTCATTCTTACTAATAAGAAACGGTATTATGGGAACCGCGCCGGAATAATTCGGAGACTGCAAATCACCGCGATACACCTGCCGGAATTGCGCTTTCGGTTGCACGATCATCGCCACTTGTTTCTGGCCCTTGGCATTCACACTCATGCGTTCAGGGATACGGTACAGTTTCAGATCGCCCAAATCTTCTTGGCTCGCAACAACGGCGGGTGCAGAGGCACCCATTTCCATCATTGGCTGTGGGACCATTGCCCTTACAACTAACTTTTCCCTCTTTTTATCATCCATATAACCGCGTGCATCATGGCCTAGTTCCAACTCTGGAACCGAATAAGGCACACGGTACGGCACTTGATCCGTCCGCTGCATGGGCCAGCATTCCAGTCGCAATTCCGGGTCCGGTCCGCGCGGCAGCACAGCATTTGGACGTTTATTCAGGCGTCCGGCCACAACCTGCAAATCGGCATTTGGAAAGCTTTGATTGCCCCCGTTCGCCACCGTTAGCCAAGCGAACACGTTCATATCAACCTCATGCGCTGGGTTAAACTTGCCTGCGTGCATGACGTAATCGGCCTGCCAATCAAAACCCGACGCCATATAAGTTAGCGTTGTCGTCACCGTAACCGCGCGGTTGCTTTGCGTGACGACCGACAATGTGGGTTTTGCCGCTAGATCTTTTGGCACTCGGGCATAGCGCATCCGTTCGGGAAGACCCGTACAACGCAGCGCTTCATACCCTTCGCCCGTTTGCAATATAACGCCGCCTGTCGGCCCGGCGGTAATCATCGCGTCATACGTGCGCGCTTTACCTGTTGCACGGTCGGTACGCGTAATGGTGACGGCGCGTTTCAGATACGCATCGACAAGGCCAGCGGGCGACAATAGCCTTGCGTCCCGGTTTTTCTCCTTCACGCCTTTGGGAAGGCCGGTGACAATGGCGCTTTCGGGATACATGCCTTCGGATACACCCTCAAACCGAATAACTGATTCGCCGGCTGGTATTTTTAACGTGCGCGTCTCTGTGATAAGGGCATAGCCGCCGGGCCAGTTTGCATTGATCGGCCCATCGCCGCGATTATTATCGCGGTAAACGGTAACGGCGATTTTATCCGCCGCGTCCGAATTGACGATAACGGGTTCTTTGGCGGTTTGCGCAGCGGCAGGCATAGCCATAAGCAACGCAATCGTTAAACCGGCTATCATAGTAATGCCGCGCGGCATACCGGGATCAATATCGCGTATCAAATGTAGCCGTCAGCGACGCCTTGCCATTGGCGGGCACAGGCACGCTCCATTCCATACGGTCGGCGTTGATGCGTTTGCCTTTTATGCTTTCATCGATCACGCGGACATCGCCGTATAGGCCCGATTGTCCCAGATCGACGGTGATGCCTTCTTTGCGGGCATTGGTAAATTCATAGCGCATTTTGGTGCGCCAACGGTTGGCATTAATACGCGTGCGTTCTTCGACAACGGTTTTGACTTTTACGTCAAACGCGTCGCCGGTACGAATTGACATTGCGCTGCCCATTGGAGTCGCGGCAATCGCGCTTTCGCCAATAAACTGTGGATCGCCGCGTTTGTCGCGCATATATACGCGCATCGTTCCTTGCGGTAATTGGTCACCCAGCCCGCCGCTGCGCGATGTCGAGAATTTTAGCACTGACGACGCGCTTTGAAAGTCATTGGTACCCAGCCAGCCATTGGTGTATTCGTACGCTTTGCGTGCAGGCGCAGCCTTTACATCCAGAAAGCTAACCTGTTTTTGCTGCGCATTGGCAATCGTTGTCCGCGCGGCAAGCGGGTAAAGGTAGAAATCACCCAACCGCTCGCGGTCATTGCTTTCGGTACCTGCTTCATCGATGGTGCCTGTATCATCGCCGTTTTCTTCGCTTTGCCGCCCGCCGCGTTGGTTGGGATTTCCTGCGACAAGCAGCACATTGGCGTTGGTGTAATCGGTACCCGTGCTGTTGGTCAACGTGACCCAGCCTTGCACGTCGATTGTGCCCTTTGCATCATCAAACAGCGTTACATAATCGCTGGTCCAGCCAAGGCCGGGGGTTAGGTATGTAAGCGTGGCAGGCGTGCGTCCGCCCGTGGCCTCAACCGTTACCGATAATGTCGGACGCGCACGCAGGTTTGGCGGCACTTTGTCGAATATCACGCGGACGGGCAGGCCGTCATCGCGCAGTACTTCGATGGTATCGCCAATTTGCAAGACTACGCCGCCATTGGCCGCCAGCACCTTTGCTCGCACCCGTGTCTCCGCGCCTGTGGCCGTATTCGTGCGGATGAGCGTAACGGTTTGGCCAACGGCTTTTTCCATCAGTTTTGCAGGTGTCAATAAGTCATAATCGAAATTTTGTTCAACGATGCCGACACCCGATCCAGACAGCGTTACAGTTTCAGGGCGGATAGTGGCGGACACATCGGGAAATTCCTGCCTTGAACGCCCCGCAGGAAACGTCATTTGGCGCACGTCCTGCACCAGCGACTGGCCATTGTTATAAATGGTGACGGATATATTGCCCTGCGCGGTTGCTTCGCCTGAGACAGCCACCGTGTCAGATTGCGCCATAAGGGGAAGGGGGGCGGCAAGAACGCTACCCACCAAAAGCAAAATCATGTTACGCATAATATCTCCCAAGTCGTGCTTACAGTTACGTAAGTTGTTAACAGTGGACTATATTTTTTTACATTGCCACATGATTAACGCGTGTGCCGTTTGTAACTTTATTTAAATCTGACAGATACGATCACGTCATTCCGCGGTTGCCGTGCTGGCATCTGTCTTTGGTTTGCGCGCACGGGGTTTGCGTGCTGGCTTAGTAGCGGCTTCCTCAGCATCGCTAACGGGCGCTATTGAAATTGCAGGCGGCAATACAGCAAGGTCTAACCCATTTTGTTCATTATTCTCTTTGCCGCTATCTTCACCGCTTTCTTCACTATGATGACGGCGCTGCGGTCTTGCAGTGCGTTCACGGCGCGGCGTCCGTTCTGTGCGCTGTTCAGGACGATCAGTTTTTTCGGTGCGATCCGTGTGCGGTCTGCGTTGCCCGCGCTCGGTACGAACGGTACGCTCCGGCACAGCCTCAGCATCATTATTATATTGTGGCGCATCGCTAGTCTGGTAGTCAGTGTCGCCAACATCCTGCGCAATGTTGGTTTCATCAATCTCATAGTCGCGGGCACCATCGCGAATATCGTCACGGGCGTCATCTCTGCTGTTGGGACGGCGCTCTTCCTGACGCGCTTCTTGGCGGCTTCGGAAATCAGCGAGTACGCGAAAATAATGATCAGCAAACTGCAAATAATATTCAGAATTCACTCGGTCATCATTATGCTGCGCATCCGATGCAAGCTTTTTGTATTTCTCTAACATCTGACTAGCGTTGCCGCGCGCACGATTATCGATGCGATTTTGGTAATCAAATCCGTTACGATTGCTATTGTTGCTGCTGCTACTTTGTGGCCGGTTATTGTTACTACGGCCGCGGCGCCGATTGTTATTACTATTATTACTGTTATTCGGCTGACGATTGTTATTCATTAGGGATGACCCAATCCTTGTTTCAACAAAGTTTATCTGCTGGACCCCGCCATCATTCTAGGCTTGCGTCAAAGCCCATTTGGCCTTGAATCTCTCCGTTTTCGCTGGGGGCGGCTGCTCACGATTGTTACTAATAACAAAAAGTGTTTCACAACATGTTTGTTAATAGCGTTTGACTCTGCTTATTCCAAGCAAAAAATTTGGCAGTTCAAATACGCATTGTTAAACAGCGCGGATTCCCAGCCAAATCGTATTGTAAGCTGCTTTTCAACCCCGCGCCGTATGCAAGATCCCCCACAGATTTTGCCTGAAGATGCCCAATCTCAAAAATCGCAATGCCTGCAGGCGCCAGCAATTCGGATATTTGAGGCAACAATATCTGGTAATCGTCCAGCCCCTCTGCGCCTGCAAACAGGGCAGCATGCGGTTCATACATCGCCACCATCGGCATTAATGCAGCGCCGGTTTCGACATAAGGCGGGTTGCACAATATAAGGTCAAATTGAGACACTAGGCCGTTTGCCCATCCTGCTTCGTGCCAATTGCGCTGCTGCATTTGTACGCGATTTGCAAAACCGAGCTGCTCTGCGTTATACCGCGCTACACCTAATGCTGCTGCACTTGCGTCTACGCCAATGCCTGTTGCATCAGGAAACAAAGAAAGCGCAGCCAGCAACAATGCCCCTGATCCTGTACCCAAATCCAATATACGACGCGGCGGCGCGGTCCCATTGAAGGCAGCCTGCGCGGCTTCGATCAATGTTTCGCTATCGGCGCGGGGAATAAGCACATCTGGCGATACGCAAAGTTGAATATCCCAAAATGCCTGACTTCCAGTAATATATGCGACAGGTTCATGGGCTAGCCGCCTTTGGATCATATCAGCAAACCCTGATGGCACAGTAAGGTCTTTGGCATGCATCAACATATCTAGCCGCGGTATCTGTAAAGCAAAGGCCGCCAGAAATTCTGCATCAAGCCGCGGCGTTTGTGACACGGTTGATAGTGCCGCAGTAGCATCGCGCAAGGCAATTGGTAATGTAGAAAGTTCGACCATTATTCTTATTGCCCCGCTAGACAGCCGTAGTCGAGTTTTTTGAGCTTAAAGTTTCAATATGCCCAAATATTTTATACCTAATTGCATCCATTAGGGCATTTTGAGCGTTATATAATTCTAAGTTACGTTTCCATTACCAATATTAGAAAAGGAAATTGCCGTGAAGATATTGAAAATGAGTATATTAATAGCCGCAAGCGTATTTGCATTGTCCGCATGCAGCAGCGAAAAACCAGTCGAAGCACCTAAAGAAGATGCAGCTGGCGCAGGCGACGTTGTTGCAGATACGGCGGCTCCCGGCGATGTGGGAGGTGCGGTGGGTGATGCAAAAGGTGTGCAAAATATAGTTGCGCTGGCACAGAGCAACCCTGATTTATCTACATTAGTGTCCGCCATTACTGCGGCCGGACTTAGTGAAACATTATCAGGCGCAGGACCCTTCACAGTGTTTGCACCGCCCAATTCGGCATTTGCCAAAGTAGATAAAGCAACTCTTGACGGCTTGATGAAGCCAGCAAATAAAGCGGCACTCGCCGGTATTTTGAAATACCATGTTGTTGCCGGCAACGTGAAAGCAGCCGATGTTGCCAAGATGATTAAAGATGGCGACGGCAAAGCAACGATCAAAACATTAGGAGGTGATTTAAAAGCCACTATGGATGGCACCAAAGTAGTATTAACCGATGCAAAGGGCGGCAAATCGACCATTACAGCAACCGATATTGCTGCATCCAACGGTGTTGTTCACACAATAGATACCGTATTGATGCCAAAATAATTTTATTAAAATTGCCGACCTTGTCTTGGGAGTTAGCCCGTAAGTGCGGTTATTAAGGTAATATGTATCCCGTCCAGTACTCTAAGTTTTGGACGGGATTTGTTTATGAAATCGGATCGATATTATTTCGCCTTCAGCATCGGTGCCAGATATCCGCCTGTATAACTGCGCGGTTCTTTGGCAACTGTTTCAGGCGTGCCTTGTGCGACGATTTCGCCGCCCTTTACGCCGCCTTCGGGGCCAAGGTCGATCACCCAATCGGCGGTTTTGATGACATCCAGATTGTGTTCGATCACTATGATACTGTTGCCTTGATCAACCAGCCTGTGCAGCACTTCGAGCAGTTTACGCACATCTTCAAAATGCAAACCTGTGGTGGGCTCATCGAGAATATACAGCGTCTGTCCAGTGGAACGCTTTGATAATTCTTTGGCTAGCTTTACGCGCTGTGCCTCTCCGCCTGACAGCGTGGTCGCTTGCTGCCCAACCTTCACATAGCCAAGACCAACTTCATACAGCATCGCCATCCGATCGCGAATTGGCGGCACGGCCTTAAATACCTCCACAGCATCCTCGACGGTCATGTCAAGCACGTCGGCAATCGAGAGTCCCTTCCACTTTACCTCAAGTGTTTCGCGGTTATACCGTTTGCCGCCGCATTCCTCGCAGGTCACATAAACATCGGGCAAGAAATGCATTTCGATCTTAATCAAGCCGTCGCCGCTGCATGTTTCGCACCGCCCGCCTTTAACGTTAAAACTAAAACGGCCCGGTTTGTATCCGCGCGCCGCGCTTTCGGGCAAGCCCGCAAACCAGTCACGAATATTGGTGAATGCGCCTGTATATGTGGCGGGATTTGATCTTGGCGTACGGCCAATCGGGGATTGGTCAATGTCGATCACTTTGTCGCAATGTTCCAGCCCAGTGATTTTATCATGTGCGCCTGCGATAATCCGCGCACCGTTTAATGTACGTGCAGCCGCTGCATAGAGTGTGTCGATCGTAAAGCTAGATTTGCCGCTGCCCGAAACCCCTGTGATGCACGTGAATGTACCGAGCGGTACCGATGCGCTGACATTTTTCAGGTTATTGGCACGCGCCCCGTGGACGGTTAGTTTTTTACCATTGCCTTTGCGCCGTTTGGCCGGAACCTCAATTTGCCGCATCCCATTTAGATAATCGGCGGTAAGCGATCCTTTAGCCTTGAGGATTTTTTTCAGCGGTCCTTCGGCCATCACTTTGCCGCCGTGCACCCCTGCGCCAGGGCCTAGATCAACCACCCAATCGGCGGTGCGGATGGCATCTTCATCATGCTCCACAACAATCACGGTATTGCCAAGATCCCGCAAACGGCGCAGCGTGGCTAGCAAGCGGTCGTTATCTTTTTGGTGCAAGCCGATGGACGGCTCATCCAGCACATATAGCACGCCGGACAGGCCCGAACCGATTTGCGATGCCAGCCGAATGCGTTGAGACTCGCCGCCGGATAGTGTGCCCGATGTGCGGTCAAGATTCAGGTAATCCAGCCCAACATTATTTAGGAAACCGAGCCGCTCGTTTATTTCTTTCAGGATCGCTTTGGCAATTTGCTGTTGCTGATTGGTAAGTGTAGCCTCGACATTGGCAAACCACACAAGCGCATCGCCGACGCTCATCTTGGTCGGCGTTGCGATATCAACACCTGCAATCTTTACCGAAAGTGCCTCTGGTTTCAACCGCGCGCCGTGGCATGTTTCGCAAGGCTGCGACGTTTGAAACTTGTTCAGCTCTTCACGCATCCACGCGCTATCGGTTTGCAGCATTCGGCGGTGCAGATTGCCGACGACGCCCTCAAACGCTTTACTCACTGTATATTCTTTGCGTCCGTCTTTGAACGTCAACGCAACGGGCATGCCACCTGTACCGTGCAGGATAATCAAACGTTGATCGGGTTGCAATTGGTTCCACGGCGTATCCAGCGTAAAGTCATACGCTTTGGCCAGACTGGCCAGCACTTGCATATAATAGGGGCTGGGCGGCTGTGATTTTGCCCACGGCACAATCGCGCCTTTCTTTAGGGACAGCGCTTCATTGGGGACCACAAGCTGCTCGTCAAATTCGAGCCGTTCGCCAAGGCCGTCGCAATCAGGACACGCGCCCTGCGGTGCGTTAAACGAAAACAACCGCGGCGCTATTTCAGCGATGGTGAACCCAGATACGGGGCACGCAAACTTTTCGCTAAACACAATCCGGTTGGGGGCAAGCCCGGTGCCTTTCATTTTGCTGGCTTCTTTGGTTGCGGCGGCACTGGCGGCGGTATCTGCGGCAGTGACTTCCCCCATCGCGTCTGCCACCGTGATATCGGCCAAATCAACAAAGGCCAAACCATCGGCAATTTTCAACGCGGCTTCAAAACTTTCGGCCAATCGTTGCTGTATGCCTTGTTTTACAACGATACGGTCAACGACAACTTCGATGTCATGCTTTAATTTTTTGTCAAGCGCAGGCGCATCTTCGATTGCGTAAAATTCGCCGTCGATCCGCACCCGTGTAAAACCGTCTTTTTGCCAGAGCATTAACTCTTTGCGGTATTCGCCTTTGCGCCCTTGCACAGCAGGTGCCAAGATAAACGCGCGGGTTCCTTCTTTCAATGCCATCACTCGGTCTACCATTTGGCTAACGGTCTGGGCAGTAATCGGCAGGCCCGTTGCCGGCGAATAGGGTACGCCTACGCGCGCCCACAATAAGCGCATGTAATCATAAATCTCGGTTACAGTTGCCACAGTGGAGCGGGGATTACGCGATGTTGTTTTCTGTTCGATACTGATCGCAGGAGATAGTCCCTCGATATGTTCAACATCTGGTTTCTGCATCATCTCAAGGAATTGCCGCGCATATGCCGACAACGATTCCACATATCGCCGCTGTCCCTCGGCATAAATGGTGTCGAACGCAAGGCTTGATTTGCCCGAACCGGACAATCCGGTGATGACGATCAACTGATCACGCGGCAGATCTATGTCCACGCCTTTAAGATTATGTTCGCGTGCACCGCGCACTTTGATATGGGTCAAGCTCATCGTAGCAAGGTGTCCGAAATGTAAGAGATAAGGCGCGAGAATCGCTTCTTCATAATTGGTATGTATGGCGCGATAATGCAAGGCGGGCAGAGCACCTAGCAGCGATTTATTGTCTCACTTGTGGTTTGGGAAATACGCGCCGGAATATTTTATATCCGCGCCACAGTCCGTAAATAGAAAGCGTTAGCAGTGCGATTGCAATCACTGCGGCGGCAACCGGATTGGCGAAAGTCAGGTACAATAACCCGCCAGTTGCAACATCTTCGGTGGAGGATAACAGTATGTTGCTAACAGGTTCGGGGCTTGTGTTAACCGCCGCGCGCGCCGTTGCTTTGGTAGCATGGCTGACAAAGGCTGCTCCACCGCCAAGCAGAAATGCGATAACCTGCCATGCAGGATCACCGCTGTCTATCACTGCCAGCGCGAGCAACGCTCCGCCGACGGGCCGAATAAACATGTGCAGTCCGTCCCATATACTATCAAGCCATGCAATTTTATCGGCAAAAAATTCTGCAAGCGCGCCCACACCCGCCACACCGATTACCCATGGATTGCTAAGCGCATCTAGCATTTTCAGATTTTCAGGCAAATCAACATAACCTGTATGCATGGCAATTCCAGTGGCAAAAACAGTCAGATACAGCCGCCATCCCGACAGCAGGCTAACGCTCGCTGCCAATCCTAATAATTCGGTGATGCCCATTATGGTCTCTCCCTTTAACGAAAACTGCCATGATTTACGCTTAAGTGCAATCGTCACTAGTAAACGCGCTTGTTCCATGCTTCACGTATCTCATGAGCGATATTTCTTCCACTCCCGCAGCAAGCGCGGCTGTAACCCCGGTAGCAACTCCCGCAGCTACAATGGTGATATTCCAAAATGATCCTGCAGGCGGCCCGCCAAAACTTTTGATGATGGAGCGGACCAAGACAATGGCGTTTGCGGGCGGGGCGGCGGTGTTTCCCGGCGGGAAAGTTGATGATGCCGATTTTGATTATGCCCGCATATTGGACCACGGCTTAGATATCGATGAAGCCGCAGCACGGATTGCGGCCATCCGCGAGACGTTGGAAGAAGCCGGACTTGCGCTGTGTTTGCAAGGCGTGGATGACCCCGCTGGTTGCACTGATGCCCGCGCTGCTTTGCATGATGGGCAGTCATTGCAAGCTGTGTGCGTGCGGCATGGATGGTCACCGCAGTTAGAGAGGTTGATTCCATGGTCGCGCTGGTGTCCGCCTGAAAGGGAGAAGCGGGTGTTTGATGCGCGCTTTTATCTGTTTGATGCGGGCAATGCTTCGTTAAATGCAACGGTTGATGAAACCGAGAATACGGCTCTGTTTTGGGCCAGCGCTCAGGAAGTTATCGATCTATCACACGCACGCAAAGTGAAGATTATATTCCCAACGCGCAGGAATCTTGAGCGATTGGCGTTGTTTGATAGTTACGCAGATGCAGCGGTGCATGCGGCGCAAATTCCCGTACGCACTGTGCTAACGTCTATTGAGGAGCGCAGCGGTGAACGCTGGCTGTGTATTCCTGATGGTCATGGCTACCCTGTGCTGGAAGAGCTATTGAAGCGGGCAGAGCGCGGATAGCAGCCATTAGTCCTCAGTCCTCGGGGGCGATAGTTACGATCATACCGTCAAGCGCAGTGGTCATTTGGATTTGGCAGGAAAGACGCGATGTTTCGTTGCGGTGGTCGGTGCTGTCGAGCAGGTCATTTTCATCTTCGCTCATCGCAGGCAGCAGGCTTACAAACGCAGGGTCAACATGTACATGGCACGTGGCACAGGAAGAGCATCCGCCGCATAGTGCAAGTAATTCGTCAAAGCCATTGTCGCGGATAACTTCCATAAGGCTCAATCCGTTATCGGCTTGAACATCTTTCGCGTCGCCCTCACGGGAAATTACAGTGACCTTGGCCATAAATATTGCTTTCGTTGATATTATTAAACTTGTTCATATGTCGCCGCATATATTATTAGCAAGCATGATTTGATGAAATAGTGGACAACTGACTTGGCCAAAATCGCATCTAACTCTATGTGGCGGTAATACAGAATCACGCAAGTAGGAAACAATAATGTCTAATGATCGTCATGCACCTGTTATTATTATTGGTTCTGGACCCGCAGGATATAGCGCCGCAGTGTATGCTGCGCGCGCTAATCTGACGCCCATGATGGTAACAGGCGTAGAGGTCGGCGGGCAATTGATGACCACCACCGATGTCGATAACTGGCCCGGTGACGATGAAGGTGTTCAGGGCCCCGAGCTCATGGACCGGATGCGCAAACACGCACTTCGTTTTGGCACGCGGATTGAAAATGACTACATCGAAAAGGTCGATTTTTCGAAACGACCGTTTGTGCTTACGGGCGGGGCAGGGGATTACACCGCCGACGCCGTTATCATCGCCACAGGCGCTAGCGCGCAATATCTGGGCCTACCATCCGAAACTGCGTTCATGGGCAGGGGTGTGTCGGCATGCGCAACGTGCGATGGGTTTTTCTATCGCGCAAAGCCCGTTGCGGTAATCGGCGGAGGCAACACCGCTGTGGAAGAGGCGTTATATCTGGCCAACATTGCAAGCCACGTGACGCTCGTTCACCGCCGGGATAAATTACGCGCGGAAAAGATTTTGCAGGACCGCTTATTTGCCAAAGAAAAAGAGGGCAAAATTACGATTTATTGGAACCATGTATTGGATGAAGTGCTTGGTGATGCCAGCGGCGTTACAGGTATGCGGATTAAGGAAACAGACGGCAGCGGGACCCAAGATATCACATTACACGGAGTATTCATCGCCATCGGACATAAACCGAACACCGCCATTTTCGAAGGGCATTTGGATATGGCAGGCGGCTATATCAAGGTTCGCGGCGGCGCAGAGGGCCAAGCCACCGAAACCAGCGTGCCTGGCGTATATGCCAGCGGCGATGTGATGGATCATGTATACCGCCAAGCCATCACAAGCGCAGGCACAGGGTGCATGGCCGCGCTGGATGCAGAGCGATTTATCGATGCGCATCATTGATGTATGCCTTTAGTTAAAGCGCAGTTGTGATCGCCAAATTTCAAGCGCGAAAGTTTGCTGCAAAGCTTGTATTGTTGTTTGCGATTGTGCTGATCAGTTATCAGCTTCTGTACAGGCCTATACCAAAACCTGCGTTGTATTTTCTGGCCGATAATGCTGCAGGTTGGTTGATTAACGAGGGTGCAAGTGCGCGATCTGTGCCCAAGAGGCTTGCAAATCTGTGGATCGAACAATCGATAATTGCGCATATTCATGACAACCAAATCTTGCCTGAAAAAATGGATGACGTAGACCGCATTGCTCGCCGGTTAACCTTGCTGCGCCCCATGTTGATTAGCCAGCTTGAATTGCGCCATAACGAGGTTGCATCGTCGACAATGCTGACGGGGCTTGGCAAATGTAGCGGTATTAACAATGCCGCAGCTATACTCTTATCGCATGACTTTTCGCGCGTGGAAATGATTGATGTCGACGGTGATCAGGCAGACGATGGCCACAGCTATGGGCGGTTGTGGTCAGTGCAATATAAAGACTGGATTTACTTTGATATTTGGACACCGCAAGTCCAGATATTTCGCATTACAGACCAACGCCTAATATATCTGCACCGCATTGACCTTCCCATTGCTACTCGCGCCAATATTGATGTTACTCGAACCAAAGTGATGCATGAAAAGGCGTTGTCCGTGCATGTCCAAATACGATTGCAATCAACGTTTGGCGGCTACATCTGGTACCGAATACGCAACTATCTGGATCATGGTAATACGTGGGAAAAAAATGCGGACTTGAGAAGAACGCAATTGCGCCCTCAAATTGGCCCTGCGATTGTCATACCTAGAAACTCCACAAATATGCCGCGTAGTTACCTTAAGGCCCGGCTGCAGCAGATATTTGGGGATACCAAGCGCGCAAAACGAAACTATCAAAGCGTGGCTCATTCCAAAGACCCGCCAAATTCTAGTTTTGCGCAAGCTGCAAGCTTATTTGCGCGGCAGCTTTAGGATCGAACAATCGATGTTCTGCTCAGCGGTGCGCGGTGTACATTTTGTTCACCCACCGTATTATTGGCCGCTCCCGCCATATCGCCATATCGTCGTGTAATTCAGACGGGATCTGTAACGCCTTATACGTTGGATGTTTCGGCGGATTAATTAGCGGAGCAAGAAGGCTGGCGGCGGTTATGTCGGCTCTGGTAAAGGCATTACCTGTCAAATACGGCCGGCCATCAGATAGCAACGCATCCAGCCAATCGAGTTCGCTTCCTAGAATATCTCGCGACTGTGCGCCTTGCTCTAATCCTAAATCCATCAGCTTAATCATAACGGGTACAATCTTTTTCCATCCCAACATCACCATCATTTTTTGCACAAATGGCAGTCCGTCTGAAAATATTGGGCGCACAGATGCAGGGGCCGTGAGCAGCGCAGCGGAGTAATAATAGCGGCGGATATGCACGCCAACGATGTCATCCAGCCGCTTTTCAATCGCGCTAACCTGTTCTGGATCTTCGCCGTTCAAACTGGCACGATCATCATGGCGGTTATGTTCGCCCCAATCAATGATTGCCGATGATCCCGTTATCAGGTTATCGCCAATCTGCAAAAACGGCATGCTGCCTGCGTTGCTGCCTAAACGTTTGGCAATTTTGCGGTTCATGCCGGGCATCGTGGGGTGCAGCCGGTATGCAATGCCGTAATGATCCAATGCCCAACGCGCCTTTTCGCAATAATGCGATATCGCAAATATGTACAATACGGGCTGCGGCATGCTCACTAACTTACTCACTCACTCACTCACTCACTCACTTACTTCTTCCCCCTCCTGCTTTTTGCGCAAGCGGAACATATGTAGCAAGGGTTCGGTGTAGCCGTTTGGCTGGGTCACGCCTTCAAAGATCAGCGCGCGCGCGGCCTGAAACGCAGTGCTGGCGGACGTAAGTTTTAGGTACAAAGGATCGCCTGCATTTTGCCCGTCAACTTTGGCGGCCATCTTGATTAGTGCGGCGTCCACTTGCGGGTGCGTCGCTATGCCGTGCAGCAACCAATTGGCAATGTGCTGCGACGAAATACGCAGCGTAGCGCGATCTTCCATAAGGCCTATATCGTGAATGTCGGGTACCTTGGAACAGCCAATGCCTTGGTCGATCCAGCGGACAACATAACCCAATATACCTTGCGCATTATTTTCCAGTTCTTGGCGCACTTCCTCGTCAGGCCAATTGTATCCCACAGGTGCCACGGGAATACTTAGAAGCAGATCAAGGCTTGGCACAGGCTGGCGCATTAACTCCCTCTGCTGCGTGAATACGTCATAAGCGTGGTAATGCATCGCGTGCAGCGTCGCGGCGGTCGGGCTAGGCACCCACGCGGTATTGGCGCCGGCTTTTAAGTGCGCAATTTTCTGTGCCATCATATCGGCCATCATATCGGGCGCGGCCCACATGCCTTTGCCAATCTGCGCTTTACCCGATAACCCGCAAGCCAAGCCGATTTGCACATTGCGCGCTTCGTATGCAGCGATCCAAGCAGACGCTTTCATCTCTGCTTTGCGGATCATCGGACCGGCGCACATAGATGTGTGCATTTCATCACCGGTGCGGTCGAGGAAGCCTGTATTAATGAATACAACACGGTGACGCACAGCATGAATGCAAGCAGCCAAATTGGCGCTGGTCCGGCGCTCTTCGTCCATCACGCCAACCTTTATCGTATGGCGCGGCAGTGCAAGAATATCTTCAACGGCATCAAACAGCGCATTGGTAAATGCGGCTTCGTCTGGCCCATGCATTTTGGGTTTGACTATATAGATGCTGGCTTGCCCACTTTTTGGCCGGCTGTTGCGATGTATGCCCAGCCGCTTCACATCATGAACGGCGCACAGCGATGTGAATAATGCGTCCAATATCCCCTCTGGAGCCTCGGTGCCGTCGGGCAGTAATACAGCAGAGTTGGTCATAAGGTGTCCAACATTGCGCACAAACATTACGCTGCGGCCGGGCAGAGTGATAACGCTGCCATCTGGCGCAGTGTAATTACGGTCAGCATTCAGGCGCCGCATCACTGTTTGCCCACCTTTTTCAAACGCAGCGGTTAAATCGCCGCGCACCAAACCAAGCCAGTTGGTATATGCGAGCACTTTGTCTTCGGCGTCCACCGCCGCAACCGAATCCTCCAGATCGATGATTGTCGTAAGCGCCGATTCAAGAATAACATTGGATATGCCGGATGGGTCGGTTTTGCCAATGGGATGATCGGCATCAAACACGACCTCAATATGCAGGCCATTATTTTGAAACAGACGGCCTTTTGCGCTTTGGCCAATATATTGCGCGGGGTTCGCAAGTTTTATGCCGCCAGATGGATCGCCAAGCTGCGCCCAGCTGCTATTGGCTAACGGGACAGCTTCGTCCAAGAAAGCCTTGGCCCGCGCGATGACCGCTGCGCCGCGCACCGCATCATATCCGCCGGGCTGTGCAGGCGGCGCATCAAGCACGTCTGTACCGTACAATGCATCATACAGGCTGCCCCAACGTGCATTTGCAGCATTTAGAACGAAACGGTCATTCAAGCTGGGCACCACCAATTGCGGGCCAGCCATCGTGGCGATTTCGGCATCGACATTTTGGGTGTCGATTGAAAAAGGTTCAGGTTCATCGGCCAAATATCCGATGTCGCGCAAAAATGTCTGATACGCCGGCATATCTGTAATCGGGCCGGCGTTTGCGGTATGCCAAGCATCGATTTGTTGCTGCAATTCATTCCGCCGGGCCAGCAATGCGCGGTTGACAGGTACGAAATCAGCCAACAGCTTAGCAAGCCCAGCCCACAGCACTTCAGCAGAAATGCCAGTATTCGGCAGCGCCCGTGTTTCTATAAATTCGGCCAAGTTACTTGCAACTTTAAGGCCTGCACGTGGTTTATACTGTGTCATAAACGGCTCCATTTCTTTTGATGGTGCCTAGGGAGAAACATTGGGAGATGATATAAATTATGTTGTTAATGCTCACTAGCGCGCGGGGCTCAATCGCAAAAGCGAAAAATGGGATATGCAAGAAGCAGTTAGTTTTGTTAAGGATATGCCCATGAAGCTACATACACACATGGTTGAAAAACCTTGGGGACGCGATGATATTCCCGCGCATTTTGGTGCGCCTAAAGGAAAACGTATTGGCGAGATTTGGTATGATGACGGCAGTGACATCCCGCTTCCATTACTTATAAAATGGCTGTTTACGTCTGAAAAGCTCTCGGTCCAAGTACATCCCAACGACGCACAGGCGCGGGCCCGCGGCTTTCCATCGGGTAAGGAAGAATGCTGGTATGTGGTAAGTGCAGAGCCCGGCGCCGTTATTGGTATGGGCACAAAACATGCACTAAGCAGCGATGAACTGCGCGCTGCATCGTTGGATGGGAGCATCGAAGATTTATTGGATTGGAAACCTGTACAAGCAGGAGATTATTTTTATATTGCAGCGTGCACCGTGCACGCCATTGGCGCGGGCATTGTTTTGGTAGAGGTGCAGCAATATGCCGACCTGACGTACCGCCTGTATGATTATGGACGATTGGACAAAGGCAAGCCGCGCGCGCTGCATCTTGATGACGGCGTCGCGGTGTCCCTGCCTCTACCCTACACAGACAGCCGCTCAGGACACGCGCTAACCTCAACGCAACTGGTGGATAGTCCTCATTTCCGGCTGTGGTTAGTGAGCGACGCAGATGCACTTTTGGATTTGCGCAGCGATACCCGGCGCTGGATTATACCGCTTTCGGGCGAATGTTTTGCAGGAGATATTAAGGGCAATGCCGGCGATTGTCTTTTGGCAGACGCAGGCGTTGATGTTCGAATGTCAGATAACAGTACTATGCTTGTCGCAATGGAATAACGCGTTGCGGGTTTAGATAAAAATACTCTGCGGGTTGAGGGTAGCCGAAACAGAAATTGGCTGCTATGTAAGACTTCGAGATGTTAAGCACCCATAGCTCAGCTGGATAGAGCGCTGCCCTCCGAAGGCAGAGGCCGGGGATTCGAATTCCTCTGGGTGCACCACTTTTTATTCTCGGATAATCGGCGTCACCCTGAATTTTGCTACGCTATTGCGTCAATTTTTTGGCTGCGTTTTTCCCGGTGCACAAACAAAGCTTGGCCGATTGTGGCGGCGACGGTTTCGGGTTCAAAGGGTTTGGTAATAAGATATGTTGGCTCCGGTCTTTCGCCTGTTAACAACCGTTCGGGAAAGGCCGTGATAAAAATGACAGGTACGTCCATTACCGCCAAGATGTCTTTTACCGCGTCTATACCGCTTGTGCCATCGGCAAGGCTGATGTCTGCTAAAACCAATTCCGGATGCGTGTGATCCGCCAGGACAACCGCTTCGGACCGGGTTCGCGCTATACCCGCAACGCTATGTCCCAAATCTTCAACTATCGATTGGATATGCAGCGCAATGATTGACTCGTCTTCGATGATCATAACATTAGCACGCAAGCTATCAGTGATTGATTGCCGCGCGCTGTTAATTTCGCCTGCAACTACATCCGAACTACTATCCAAAATTAACGCGGCCTCTGATATGCTAAAACCCTCGATTGCGGTGAGCAGCAGCGACTGACGGCTATCAATGGGCAGGTTTGATATCAAGCCATTGTCATCGCTCATACTTGGCATGCCGCGCCACATTTTGTGAAATACGCGGTATAGTTCGATACGCGGCGCGATGTTTGTACCAAATTCTTCAGGTGCCAATAAAAGAGCCTCTAACACTTCGCGTACAGCGGCATCTCCCAAACTTTGTGATCCTGTCAACGTCCGCGCATATCGGCGCAAATAAGGTAGTTCAGGCGCTAAAGTGATTTTTATGGACATGACTACTCCCTAGACAAGTACACATAAAACAGCCGTTTGCAGATATTGTTCCCAGCATATGCAACTTTTTTTGATATGCGTAGTTTTGACAACATACCAAGCCAGTGGAGCAGTTTAGGATGGCCATGAATAACCGCCCAAAGGGAACTAAAATGTTGGCTACTGAACCTGCCTTCGATCCAGTAACTGCGGCACTTAAGCAATTATATAGTGCAATCGAAAATGAACCGGTCCCCGAAGATTTTATGCGCATCCTTGATGATATCGATGCAAAAATAAAAGGGGCCAAGACAGCGACCGATACAGCGACCGATAAAGCGCAATGACCTCAAGTCAGCTGACCGTAGCCGAACAGGAGGCCGAAGCGAAGGCCGAAGCAAAGGCCGGTGCGGATCAAGTTTTTCGGGATCAATTACTTGCGCTTATTCCTGCATTACGATCATTTGCTCGCGGATTGTGCGGAGGAAAAGAAATGGCTGATGATCTTGCCCAAGACGCCATGATGCGCGCGTGGGCCGCCCGTGCAAGTTTCACGCCTGGTACAAATTTTCGCGCTTGGATGTTTATGATACTGCGCAATCAATTCTACACAACCATACGCAAAAACAGCCGCATGGTCAGCTGGGATCCAGAGATTGCTGAGCGCGTACTGGTTGAAGCACCGGCGCAACAACACGTCATTCATTTGGCCGATGTGGCAAAGGCATTACAGCAATTACCTGCGGAACAGCGTGAAGTATTATTGCTTATTGGCGCCAATGGCCTGTCCTATGAAGAGGCTGCAGAAATTATAGGTTGCGCAATCGGTACAATAAAAAGCCGCTTGGCCCGGGGGCGCAAGGCTTTGGCGGTATTAATAGACGGGCCAGCAGAGGCAGTATCCGGGGAACAACATGCAACCTTTGCCAAATAAGCGCAGTTGTGAAGTTAAAGGTGCCATTTGAGACCGGTAACATTGCGCACCGGGCTTATTATATTGGTCGTTACCGCGTTGCTGCCAATTGGAACATTGAGCGTGGTTCAATCATACAAGTCGCTTGAATATTCCCGAACCCTTATTGCCAACCGCCTTGTTGTGAATGCATCGGCAACGGCTGGCCAAGAGCATGATACGTTAATAATCGCCAAGCATACGCTGCTAACTTTGAGCCAGAACATAAATATACGTGCGATGTCGGCGCTGTGCCGTGACAGATTGAAAGCTGGCATGCATGGCAATCCCGGACTAATCAACTTTGTCCGTTCAGACGCAAATGCTCTGGTTCGTTGCTCCGTTCTGCCTTTCAAAGAAGGACATTCCTTCAAAAATGAAGCGTGGTGGGCCCGGGGAATACGAAACAAAGGCTTTTTAGTTAGCACGCCAACATACGGTTCTATTTCCAAACAAAATGTGCTTATCGGAACGTTACCTTTGTACGATGCGAGCGGGAATAATGACGGCGCGCTGACTGTGGTAATTAAGCTTGATTGGCTACAGGCTTCTTTGGACAAATCTATCAAAAACGATGCTGCTGTGATTGCTATCACTGATGCTGCAGGCCAAATCTTATTAAAGTCAGGCAGGCAAAAACTGCCAAAATTTAACGCGCAGGTAGCCGCAGGCAAGGCGCACGAAGTAGTGGCAACAGATGGTACGCAGTGGATGTACGCCGCAGCGCCATTTTTTGAAAAATCACTTTTTGTTATCTATGCAGAACCCAAAAAACAAATGATGGCAACTGCACTGATGCAAGCGCGCATTGGGCTTATTTTGCCCATGATCGCGATACTGATTGCGTCGCTTGCACTGTGGCTGGGTACCAACATGCTCGTTGTGCGCTGGCTAGATTCGCTACGAGACGTTGCGGCACAATTTGCACGCGGCGATTACACTGGCGATCCTAAACGCTTTGAAAAAGCCCCGCGTGAGATTAAAATGCTGTCTGATGACTTTCACATTATGGCAGAGGCGATAAAATTACGGGATGCGGATCTTCAAGCTGC
>JAYWFI010000155.1:0-1772 GCA_043778865.1 Sphingomonadales bacterium | reverse complement strand
GTTTTACATCTTCTTTGCAAACCAGATCACATGGCGCGGGCCTTTGCCATTTGCGCGCGCACGTACCGCAACTTCGTCCACGGCAAGCCCGGCTTTCTCTAGCCGCTTAGTAAATTTCGCATCGCTGCCTGCGGACCATACCGCCAATATGCCGCCGGGCCTTAATGCGCGTTTGGCGGCTTGCAATCCGGTAGGGGTATACAGCCCGTCATTGCTCTCCCGCGTCAGGCCGTCGGGGCCATTATCAACATCCAGCAAGATTGCATCATACACGCCGTTTGCTTTAGTAATGACTGCGCCAACATCCCCCATAATCAGGCTTACACGCGGGTCATCGAGGCACCCGCCTGTCACCTGTGCCATCGGCCCGCGCGCCCACGCGATAATCTCTGGCACCAATTCGGCCACCGTTATCTTTCCTTTGGGAGCCTGCGCCTTGGTCCCCATCATCGCCAGCGCCGCGCGCAGCGTAAACCCCATACCGTATCCGCCGATCAGCAGCTGCGGCGCAGCGTTACTGCCCAACCTATCCAACGTCATTTCCGCCAGCGCAATTTCCGACCCGTTCATCCGCGTGCTCATCAATTCATTGCGATCAAGCACAATCATAAAATCATCGCTGCGGCTGTACAGATCAAGCTGATCCCCGCCGGGGACAAGCGCGGTGCCAAGGTGGATGCGGGGGGTCATATTATGTCAATTACCTCATATGCTATGATAGTGCTATAATTTACAGGTGCACCAATTTATTAGGCAATATTTGCTAGACTTCGGTGCGAATAATTTGGTGCATAAGCGAACGGCGGTAAGAGCATTTGCACTATCATCCTAATTTATATCATCACAACTTGTATTACCGTAAAGGCAGCGTAAGTAATTTAGTAATATGAAGAAATGTAACATATGAAAAGTCTTTTGAAATTCGCTTTGGCACCGCTGCTTCGTATCAGGCGTCTTATCCAAGTGGTCGTAATACTAACCTTTGCGTCATTTACGGCAGCGCCGGTTATGGCAGAAAGCGATGGTGTATTTGCAAACGTTTGTGCGGATTGTTTCATTCTCCGGCTGGATTTCCGGCTGCGACTGGTAATGCATCTTTTGGAATTACGGTGACAGTACTTTAAACTGCTGCCCCCCTCGCAATGTAGGTTTAACCAGCGCACCTATGCTTTGTCTTACCTCCATCTTGCAGCAGTACCTCGGCTAAGATGCGCGCCTCTAAATCGTTAACAATTGTGGTTTTCTCTGCGTTCTAGGTGTGGCTCTAGTGTTACTTTTCAGCGGTTTATTGTCGCGGGTACAATGGCAGACGTCGCAGCTTGCAAAATCATCCTGCGCCATTATACCCCATCCTACCCGCTATTCCGCAATGCCGTGGCTATCGCGTTGATCGTTAGCTGTATGCCTTCGCCGATGCGGGCGTCTGCCTCGCCTGCTCTGTGCCGTTTCATCAATTCGATTTGCAGCAGGTTCAGCGGTTCAATATAAGGCAATCGTAGCTTGATGGAATCGCTCAGCCCCTTGCCGGCTTGCAGCAAATGCGTTTGGCCCGTGGCAAATAATACGCTTTCGCATGATTGCTGCCACCCGGATTTGATGCGTCCAAACAACCGCGCCGACAATGCCTGATCGGTGACCAGTTCGGCATAATGCGCGGCGATGCCCATATCGGATTTGGCCAGCACCATTTCCATATTGGCCAAGATAGTTTGGAAATAAGGCCACTCGCTCGCCATCGCTTTTAGCAGTCCTTGATCTGCAAATTCGTGCAG
>JAYWFI010000154.1:0-4921 GCA_043778865.1 Sphingomonadales bacterium | reverse complement strand
GTCATCAAAGTCGCATGGCTAGGATAGGTGACCGTGGGCAGAACGCCGACAACACCGCTGGCATAGCTACCCTCGGTGATAAAGCGCCGCAGATTGGGGAGTTTAATCCCGCGCTTGTCCGCCTCAATCACATCGCTGGGCTGCAACCCGTCAATCGAGATAAACAGAACTGGTTTGGCATATAATATGCCCGGCACCATAACAAAGATCATCGCGCCGCCAAGCAGGATATTCTTCATCATCAAAAACCAACTTTCAATGTGGCAAAAAACTGCTGCGGCGAACCTGCCAGTAATGTCTGATTATCGCCGCTATTGCCAAAGCCGTTTGAACCGATAGTGGCAACATAATTCAGATCGAACAAGTTGGTCGCGTTTAATTGGATCTCAACAGGTGCACGCAGGCCCAGATCGAAACGATAGCCCAGTGTCGCATCAACCAATGCACGTCCGGGAACCGACTGGTCATTAGTATATGTGAAAAACCGCTTGCTCATATAATTGACTCCGACGCGCCCGAAAAAACTGTCGCGGTCATAAGCGACTTCGCCGCGCAACAAATGCTTGGGCGTATCGACAACTGTCTTATCCTTAATCGCCGCCGCCACGACATTCAGCGCATTGACGACATCATTGCGATAGGTGGTATCATTATAGCTGTATGAAGCAAATATTGACAGGCCGCGGCCCAGCTTAACATCACCCGCTGCTTCGAAACCTACCGAACGAACGCCGCCAACATTTTGCAGGATTGATGGGTTGCCAACAATTCCTGCGCCGTTACGGAACGCCAAAAGCCGGTTGCGGAAATTGACATAGTAAACGCCTATTGTTCCGTTGAAGCGGGCATCGTTATACCGCGCGCCTAGCTCATATGTGTCCGATTGTTCGGGACGCAACGTATTTTTGATGTTGTCAAAACCGGCCTGCGTTGTCGAAAATGGTCCGGCTGTGCTGGACGATACAAAGGCGCGAGTGACCTGTGTAAATCCGCCAAATACTTCGGCATTGCTGCTCAATTTATAGGCGATGCCGACATGGGGTTGGAACCAATCCTCGGACTTGATCTTACCCGATGCCAAGCCACCTGAAATTTCAGGAATGGCTTCGTTAGTAACTTGAAAACCCTTCCAACCGAGACTTATTGTCGCGTCACCTAGCTTGATTTTATCCTGCACATAATATTGAATGGTATTGGTCTTAAAATTGTTCCGCCACTGCGTTAGGAACGGGTTGCGCTGAAAGCTTTGTGCGCTGCGGCCTGGATCAGTACGGCTGGTCAAGGCATAAAAGCGCCGTGCCTGCGTAAAATTATTATGCTCATACCAACCGCCCACGGTGATGTCTTGATCGCCGATCTGGGCATTCAAGGATGAAAACACACCGCCCCGCTGGATATTATATTCGGTCGTACGCACTGAGATCGGCACACCGGTCGGACTGGGAACATAAGGCGTAAACCATATGCCTTGGCCGGCGTTGTCATGATAATATGCTTTGATGTTAAAGGTCACATTGTCATCAAGTGGCGTAGTGAGTCCAAATGAACCAAGGGTATCTTTGCGCAGACCGGACGCATCATAATACGCATCGTCGACATTGGTGATCCGGCCTGGATACACTGTGCCTGCTGCTAGGTTAAGCTTAACGGCTCCGGTTTCGCCCCGGTTGGCGGCAATATCGGCAATCTGCAGTGCAAGCGCATAATTGGGGAATGTATTATCCCAGTTATAACCCAGCCGGCCAATCTGCTCGAGCGATAAGTCCTGATAATCCTGTTCACCGCGGTTGGAATAATCAAAATAGGCGTCAAATTTAGTCTCGCCTACGGGTATGACCGCCTTTGCATTGATTTGGAATGCTTTCTGGTTACCCGCACCCTTCCATTTTTCAGCGTCATGATAGGCCGCGGAAATAAAGCCGCGCGGGCCATCCTGCGTTCCTACATTCAACCGCACAAAGCCGCGTTTTGTATTTGAACTGCCGTAAGTAACGTTGGCGTCAACTCCCAATTCACCTTTTGGATCAATCGAGAAAAATTCGAGCGTACCACCCAGATTGTTGGTCGCTTGTGCCCCTATCGATCCTGCACCCTGCGACACGCGGGTGATGCCGATATTATCCGCAATTACCGCACGGCTGATATGCAGACCGTTATTGTTTCCGTAAGTGCCGTCACCAAGCGGGATGCCATCAAAAGTAAAACCCAGCTGGTTCTGGTTGAAACCGCGAATCGATACACGCTCTGACCATTCATACGTGCCAAAGGGATCAGCAGACTGAAAATTGACGCTGGGAAGTTTCTCAATAGCCTTCAACGGGCTGGTTCCCGGCGCTAATATGGTAAGTTGTTTGGTGTTTAGTTCCTGCACCTGCCGCGTTTCGGCGCGGCCCAGAACAACAATATCGGAATCGCTTTCGCCTGCAGTTGCGGCCGACGGATCTTCGGCTGGGGCGTCTGTTGCAAATACGGGCGCTCCGCAAAAGGCACAGCTGGTGAGGAGGAGAAAAGTAATAGCGCGCATGAAAACCCCTTATTTTGGTTTGCTTCAATACATCGGCCCAGTCATTACGGGGGCGTTGGATCTAATCGTGCAGATAAGAGGTTTCAGTTACGGTATCTGGACAGTATCGGGGCGTTTAAGAGATCATTTGGCGACACATATATGACAGCTTCGGCTTTACCGCATCTGCCTGCAGACTGTAATTATCGATATTTACCGAAATCAGGACTTGTGTTGTAGAGGTGCAACACTACCTTTTATAATAGATAAGAGGATAACCTGCATGAACATCGAGAAATTTACAGACCGCGCCAAGGGCTTCCTGCAAAGCGCGCAAACCGTTGCCATCCGGATGAACCACCAACGCATATCGCCTGAACATCTGCTAAAGGCATTGCTAGAAGATGAGCAAGGCATGGCGTCGGGCTTGATTAAGGCAGCGGGCGGCGAGGCGAGCGTGGCTTTGCGCGATACGGACGCTGCTTTGGCGAAGGTTCCGGCGGTGTCGGGCGGCGGGGCGCAGCAAACGCCGGGACTCGATAATGATGCCGTTCGCGTGCTGGACAACGCCGAACAGGTCGCACAAAAGGCAGGCGATAGTTACGTTACAGTGGAGCGCATGCTGCTGGCGCTTGCTCTTGCCACCACTACATCTGCTGGCAAAGCATTGGCGGCGGCAGGAGCAAAAGCCGAGGCGATTAATGCCGCGATCGTCGCCTTACGCGGCGGGCGCACCGCCGATACGCAAAGCGCCGAGGACCGTTATGACGCGCTGAAAAAATTCGCCCGCGACCTAACCGAGGTAGCGCGCGCCGGAAAACTTGACCCCGTCATTGGCCGCGATGAAGAAATTCGGCGTACGATCCAAATCCTCGCGCGCCGAACCAAAAACAACCCCGTGCTGATCGGCGAGGCGGGCGTGGGCAAAACCGCGATTGCCGAAGGGCTTGCGATACGCATTGCCAATGGCGACGTACCTGACAGCCTGAAGGACCGCAAACTTATGTCGCTTGATATGGGCGCGTTGATTGCCGGGGCCAAATATCGCGGCGAGTTTGAAGAGCGATTGAAGGGCGTGCTCGATGAGGTAAAACAAGCCGGCGGCGACATCATCCTGTTCATCGATGAAATGCACACGCTGGTGGGCGCAGGCAAAGGCGAAGGTGCGATGGATGCGTCAAACCTACTCAAGCCTGCACTGGCGCGCGGCGAGCTGCATTGTGTGGGCGCTACCACGCTGGATGAATATAGAAAACATGTTGAGAAAGACCCCGCATTACAGCGGCGCTTTCAACCCATATTTGTTGGCGAACCAACGGTCGAAGATACGATAAGCATCCTGCGCGGTCTGAAGGAAAAATACGAGCTGCACCACGGCATCCGCATAACAGACGGCGCGTTGGTATCCGCCGCTACACTCTCGCATCGTTATATCGCTGACCGTTTCCTACCCGACAAAGCCATCGACCTAATGGACGAAGCCGCCAGCCGAATCCGCATGGAGGTGGAGAGCAAGCCCGAAGAGATTGAGACGCTCGACCGCCGGATCATACAGCTCAAGATCGAACGCGAAGCGCTGAGCCGCGAAAGTGACACCGCGTCTAAAGACCGCCTGAAGACATTGGAGGGCGAGCTGGCCAATCTAGAGCAAAAATCATCTGAGCTCACCACGCGCTGGCAAGCGGAGAAGGACAAGATTGCTGGTGAAGGCAAGATCAAAGAAGCATTGGACGCCGCACGGATTGCGCTCGATCAGGCACAGCGCGGCGGCGATTTGGCGCGTGCAGGTGAGCTACAATATGGCACTATCCCCGGCCTTGAGAAACAGCTTGAAACCGCCGAAGTTCACACCTCAAATGCTCAATCCAAAGCGATGCTCCGCGAAGAAGTAACCGCCGAAGACATCGCCGCTGTTGTTGCGAAATGGACCGGCATTCCGGTTGAACGCATGCTAGCTGGCGAACGCGATAAACTGCTTAATATGGAGGAGTGGATTGGCGCGCGCGTTATCGGCCAAAAAAATGCCGTTGCCGCCGTATCCAAAGCCGTCCGCCGCAGCCGTGCCGGATTGCAAGACCCCGGCCGTCCGCTCGGTAGCTTTCTATTCCTTGGTCCCACAGGCGTCGGCAAAACCGAGCTAACCAAAACACTCGCCAGCTTTTTGTTCGATGATGACGCCGCAATGGTACGTATCGACATGAGCGAATATATGGAAAAGCACAGCGTATCGCGCTTGATCGGTGCACCCCCGGGATATGTCGGCTATGACGAAGGCGGCGTGCTCACCGAAGCGGTTAGGCGGCGGCCGTATCAGGTCGTGTTGTTTGACGAGGTTGAAAAAGCGCATGGCGATGTGTTCAACATCCTGTTGCAAGTGCTCGATGATGGTAGGCTTACCGATGGGCAAGGCCGGACCGT
>JAYWFI010000153.1:0-4242 GCA_043778865.1 Sphingomonadales bacterium | reverse complement strand
GGCCCAAAACCTATTAATGCCGCACCAATAAACGGCATGACGACAATCCAGATACGCAAGCCCGTTACGCCCTGAGGGCTGGCGATGCTGATCGCTGCTGTTGCCGCCAAACCTGCGCATACTAGCAACGACCCCAGCATCAATCGCCAATGGGCAGCAAAGACCGCGCCAGTATCGGCTCCGCGCACTCTTTCAAAACGCGAGAATACCATGATAAGTGGTAGCAATGCAGTAATATATAGCACAAACCATATCGGCCGTGCCGCCCACCACGCGGCGCTGCCCGGCGATACCTCTAATCCAATACCGCCCAAAAGCCAGGCTGCAACAAGAACCAATACAAATGCAGTCAAATGCCACAGGTAAACTGTCATAATCATTCCATTAAGCAGCACTACGCCTGTCCATATGCGGATATTGCCCAGCATCTTTTTGGCGGCAGGCTCAAGCATCATTGCCAGACCAGTTTGCCAAACACCTAGCGCAAGAATTGCCAATGTTGGCGGCATAGAATTGCTTAAATTAGAACCTGGAACCCCCAACATAGCAACCGGATAAGGACCAAACCCAACCAGTAAACATAACGCCGCAAAACCGGCCGCACACCATATCAATGCACGGCGGCCCGGCGCAAAATACCCTTCGCTCCACGCGTATCCCAATTGATGAATTGCAATCCACACAAACGCAAAATTGGTAAAATTGATATATTTTACATCAAATGCCAAGGCCGCAACATCCACGCAGATAGCGGCGGACACCAATCCCCAAAATGATGCCAAGCCATATCGTTTCCAGGCCGCATGCGAAATGGGAACGGCGGCGGTTACAATCATATATACCGACAAAAACCAAACAGGTATCAATGCCAGTTGCGCCGCGAGTTCAACAATTTTTCGGTCAACCCCAGCGGCAGTGCCAAACAGCGCAAACAGCGACCATATAAAAAACAGAGGTAGCACAGGCGCAATTAATCGTTTTACACGGCCTGTAAACCACTGGGAATAATTTCCGCCGTTACGCACCGTGGCAGACCATGATAAAGCATTGGAAAATCCGCCCACCAAAAAGAATATCGGCATCACCTGAAACCCCCAAGTCAACCACTGTGTCCAAGGTAGTATCCCCAGCAAATGTCCTCCTTGTACTGCGCCATTTTTAATGGACGGTGCCGCGACAAGCCAATGGCCGGTTACTACTGCCAATATCGAAAAGGCTCGAAGAAAATCAACATACCGGTTACGTTGCGGCGGCGCTTTCAACGCCATCTCGCGTGCACGCGACCACAGTGTAGGTTTGATTATCGCAGGCGTTTCGTGGTTCATTTGCTTTCAATCTACCGTTTCAAGATGAACATATCCATTGATAACGTTTACAATTCGGGCTTTGCGACCTACCGCAATATTCGGACCGCGCGCTGGCCACTCGCTATCCCCTACACGAACGCGTCCGGCATCTGCGCTTATTGCTTGAACCACAGTAACCGTCTGGCCAGCCATTTGTGCTGCCCGGTCATTTAGGTTTGGAGATGATCCGACATGTTGTTGGCGACCGTAAAAATAGCGGCCCGAATAAACCGATATTACAGAGAATATGCCGAACAAAACAAACTGCATTGCCGGATTGATATCCACAAACAACGTCAGCGTCCCTATGGCTATGGCAGCAAGGGCAATAAAGATAAAGAACACGCCGGGCACAATCGCGATTTCGGCAATCGCCAACAAGGCTGCCAAAATAAGCCAAAGCCACCCAGCTTGCATTCCGAAAAACTGTTCGATTGCATTCATGATGTTATCCAATTCACTGCCCTATTTCTTATCGTCCTTAAACGCTTCTTTGGCCAGCTCGCCAATCCCGCCGAGTGTCCCCATTAACTGCGTTGCTTCAACGGGGAACAATATTGTTTTGGCATTGGGCGATGTTGCAAACATGCTGATCGCTTTGACATAATCCTGCGCGATAAAATAATTGATTGCTTGCGGATTGCCATCTGCGATTGCCTTTGACACCAGCTGCGTTGCTTTCGCCTCGGCTTCTGCTTCACGTTCGCGCGCTTCGGCGTCACGGTACGCGGCTTCACGGCGGCCCTCCGCTTGCAGAATTTGCCCTTGCTTTTCGCCCTCCGCACGCAAAATTTCAGCAGCGCGCATCCCTTCTGCATCCAAAATTAGTGCCCGTTTTTCCCTTTCTGCTTTCATCTGCCGCGCCATCGCGTTGGAGATATCAGCAGGCGGACGGATGTCTTTAATTTCGACGCGGGTTATTTTAATCCCCCATGGTGATGTTGCTTCGTCCACAACAACAAGCAGCCGTCCGTTAATCTCATCGCGTTTGGACAATAGCTCATCAAGGTCCATGGACCCCATTACGGTACGCAGATTAGTTGTCGTCAAATTCATTAGGGCAAGGAATAAATCAGACACTTCATACGCCGCTTTTGCAGCGTCCAAAACCTGAAAGAATACCACGCCGTCCACAGCGACCATAGCGTTGTCCTTGGTGATGATTTCTTGGCCCGGAATATCCAAAACCTGCTCCATCATGTTTACCTTGCGGCCAACACGGTACAAAAATGCCGGGTAGAAATTAAATCCTGGCATTGCCACTTCGTGAAATCGTCCAAAATATTCTATTGTATATGCAAAACCTTGGCGGACAATCTTAACGCTGACCATAAGGTAAATAATCACAGCCACTACAGCAATAAAAGCAAACGTAAGTTCCATTGGTACTCCCCTATTGAATACGGCAAGCATCCAATATTATCAGAAATTTGCAAGATAAATCGGTATTTTCTTGGGGTTAGGGCCCTTCAACGGCTTAAGCATAGCCTCAATATTCACCGGAAAGTCACACTAAGGTCACACCTAAACGGACTTGAAAATCTTGGTTTCCGCGCCGTATTCTTTACGCTTATATTTGTGCCGGTGCTGACGCTGCCGCAAAACTTCGCAGGCATAGGCGGAAAAGCGGGCATAGGCGGACAAGCGGGGCATAGGATAATCTCCTAACAAAAATAACTACAAATTTATATCACAGCGTATCATGTGTAGGAAAGCGAGATAAATCAGATGGCGGTCTTACGGTTTCAGCAAGCCCAGACAACAGAGAAGGTTGCAGATGTATTGCGCGATGCGATTAAGTGGGCACCGGTTAATCGTATAAAATCACGCGACCACCAAAAGATATAGATGCTGCGGGCGGCGTGTTGCTATTTTGCTAACCGTCCCCGGTCACCCGGCTCATCCTTTATACATCGCATCCACCCGCGGCGCGTATCTATCGCGGATTACGTGGCGGCGGATTTTCATGCTGGGGGTTAGCTCTTCGTTCTCGATAGCGAAAGGCTCATCGGCAAATTCATACTGGCGGATTTTTTCGGTAATAGACAGCCCGGCGTTTACACGGTCAATCGCCTCGCGAATGGCGGCGCGGAATTGCGGATTAGATTGCAACGCGGCAAAGTCATATTTCATATCCTGCGCCCGCGCCCATTCCAGCGCCCATTCAGGATCAGGAACGATAAGGCCAACCACGTACGGCCGCTTATCCCCCGATACCATCGCTTGCATAATTTCGGGTTGCAGGGTCAGCATGCCCTCCAATTTTTGCGGTGCGATATTTTCGCCTTTATCGTTGACGATCAGATCTTTTTTACGGTCAGTGATCTTAATACGGCCGCCTTCATCAATCAGGCCGATGTCGCCTGTATGCAGCCAGCCGTCCTTGATGACGCGGTTCGTTTCGGCTTTGTTACGCCAATATCCCTTCATAACCAGCGGGCCGCGAACCAATATTTCGCCATCCTCTGCAATCCGAACTTCGGTATTTTTTAGCGGCGGGCCAACGGTATCCATCCGGATCCCTGCGCTCGGCCGGTTGCAACTAAGTACCGGGCCGGACTCGGTTTGGCCATATCCTTGCAGCAGTGTGATGCCCAGTGATTGAAAGAATATGCCAATCTCTGGGTTCAATGGCGCGCCCCCTGATACCAGCGCTTTTAACCGACCGCCAAAGCGTGCGGCGATTTTGGGTTTGAACATCCGCGATAATATCAGCCGCATGGGCGCATCACGAAGACGTTTTTTACCGCTATAGTCGCGTTCGCCAATATCAAGCGCGCGGTCCATAAAGTAATTAGGCAGCTTGCCTTGTTTTTCCACGCCCTTGATCATGCGCGCGCGGATCACCTCGAACAATCGCGGCACAACAACCATGACCGTTGGCTTGGTTTCCTCA
>JAYWFI010000152.1:0-3435 GCA_043778865.1 Sphingomonadales bacterium | reverse complement strand
AAGGTCCTGTTTGATAAGGTCGCGGTATGCATCAATGTCGGCTTGTGCCGGCGCTGCGGCAGAGGGCGATGCAAATAGCATGGCCGCGCAAAAGCCAGTGATGGCCATAATATTCTTACTGAAAATTATAGCCATTAACCTGATGCCGCGCGGTTTAATCGGTCATCAATTGCCGCGCCAATCCCGTCCGTTGGAATAGGAGCAACGGCTATAGCGGATGCATCGCTGGCATCGGCGCGGTGCAGAGCATCAAACAGGTTGGCCGCGGCCTGAGCGAGATCACTTCTTGCAGATAAATTGTAATCGCCCGTTATTGGCCCAAACCCGATTAGGTATTCTTCGTCGCTGGAATTGCTCACGTTCAGGCGCAGTGGTTTAGAAGGCGCGTAATGGCTCGCCAATTGTCCCGGCGCTTCGATTTTTTTGTCCGCTGTAGCTATTGGATCCGAGCGCAGCACCGCTTGCAATGCGGCGCAAGTAACGGGTCCTTCGCGCAGGATTTGCCAGCCATTTGACCGCAGCGCAACGATCGTGGACTCCAGGCCCGCATCGCATGGCCCGCCGTCCAATATCATTGGTGCGTTTTGCCTCAGGCTGCTTGCGACATGTGCGGCGCGCGTAGGGCTTATACCGCCGCTGCGATTGGCGGATGGCGCTGCTAAATTCAGGCCACTGATTTGCAGCAGGTTTTGCATCACTTCATGCGCTGGACAGCGCAGCGCGATGGTGGATAGGCCCGCCGTTACCGCAGCAGCAATGTTGGCCCCAGCCCGCAGAGGCAACACCATCGTTAACGGTCCCGGCCAAAACGCCGCCGCTAGCATCTCGGCGCGGGTATCGAATGTCGCAAGCGCCTTTGCCGCCGCTATGTCTACTACATGGACAATTAGCGGGTTAAAATCTGGGCGGCCTTTTGTGCGGTAAATGGCCGCGGCGGCATCTGCATTGCTGGCATCGGCGGCAAGCCCATATACAGTTTCGGTGGGTACTGCGACAATTCCGCCTGCGCAAAGCACATCTGCAGCGGCTCTGATTGCATGCGAATCGGCCGCAATAATTTTGTACGAAAGATCAGCTTGCGCTAAGGGATTTGAGACTGGCATTGTTACAAGCTATAGCGGCCTATACACGACAACACAGGAATATTTTCTCTCATGAGCTTTACTGCCCCAATCCAAGAACAATTATTCGTCCTTAATCATGTAACAGATATCGAACAATTGGCGTCGCATGAACGCTTTGCGGATGCGTCGCCTGATATGGTGCAGGCGATTGTCGAAGGCGTTGGCGCATTTGCCGCAGCAGAATTTGCGCCGTTAAACCGCATTGGCGATACTGTCGGCGCGCAGCTTTTGGATGGCAAGGTTATCATGCCCGACGGCTTTGTGTCGGCGTATAAAAACTATGTGGCAAATGGCTGGGCCTCGATCAATGCGCCTGCGGAATTTGGCGGGCAAAGGTTACCTTTTTCATTGGCAATGATGGCACTGGAGTCGCTTGGTGCAGCGAACATGGCATTTGCTCTTTGCCCGATATTATCTGTTGGCGCGGTCGAATCAATATTCCATCATGGCAGCAACGCACAAAAAGAAACCTATTTGCCAAAGTTATCGACCGGAGAATGGTCTGGTACCATGAACCTTACAGAGCCGCAGGCAGGTAGTGATGTTGGCGCACTCAAATCAACCGCAACACCGCGTGGCGACGGGACCTATCAAATTCGCGGCCAAAAGATTTATATCAGCTTTGGTGACCATGACATGGCAGATAATATTATCCATCTTGTGCTTGCCCGTACGCCGGATGCTCCCGAGGGAACCAAGGGAATATCGCTATTTTTGGTACCAAAATTCCAAGTGAATGCAGAGGGCACTCTTGGCCCACAAAATGATGTGCAAGTAGTATCAATCGAACACAAAATGGGCATTAATGCTTCACCAACCTGCGTTCTACAATTTGGCGAAGAAGGCGATTGCGTGGGTGAGATGATTGGCGCAGAATTTGGCGGACTGCGCGCGATGTTTACGATGATGAATAATGCGCGGTTAAACGTTGGCTTGCAAGGTGTCCAAATTGCCGAAGGAGCAACGCAGAAAGCTCTATGGTTTGCGAAGGACCGTACACAATCAGCGCGCGCAGGGGGCAACAGCCGTGATCCGGTGGCGATTATCGAACATCCCGATGTGCGCCGTATGCTGATGCGAATGAAGGCGGGGACACAGGCCATTCGCGCGTTGCTATATTATGCCGCCGGCCAAGTGGACCGCGCTGCGCTTGGCGATCACGACGCGCGTGATATGGCCGATTTGCTTACCCCGCTGGCCAAAACATATGGCACGGATTTGGGCAGTGAAATCGCCAGCCTTGGCATTCAAGTGCACGGCGGCATGGGCTATGTCGAGGAAACGGGCGCCGCGCAATATTACCGCGACATCCGCATTGCACAGATTTATGAAGGCACCAACGGCATCCAAGCCGCCGACCTTGTGGGCCGCAAATTGGCAATGGGCGGCGGCGATGTGGTACGCGGTCATTTGGCACAGATAGGCGCGGAGGCATCCGATACACTCGCGCTCAAATTGCTGGCCGGTGCGTGCGTAGAGGTTGCAGAGTGGATGTTGGGCAGCGCATCCATCGATGACCGTTTGGCGGGCAGCTATGCTTTTACAACTATGATGGCGGTGGCAACGTCCGGCTGGTTAATGCGCAAACAAATGGTTGCGGCTCAGGCAGGCTTAGTTGCCGATCCGGCTAACGCATTCCTAAAAGCCAAAATCGCGGTATGCCGCTATTATTTGGAAGTAATGGTTCCCGAGGCGATCTCCCTAAAGGGCAGCGCTATGGCTGGAGCAGAGTTGATATACGCGCTGGATGCGGCTGAACTTGCCGCATAGGCTAGTTAGCTAAGCCGCGCTAACCCGCCAAACCCTGTTGCCGACATCGTCGCTTACCAGTAATCCTCCTGTTTTATCGATCGCCAGCATTGTGGGGCGGCCTTGGGCTTTGCCATTTTTATCCAGAAATCCGGTCAAAACATTTGTGGGCGTACCCACCGGGCGGCCATTGTCGAACTTTACAAACACTACATCATATCCAGATGCCGGTACCCGGTTCCATGAGCCATGCCGCGCCACAAAAGCGCCACTCGTAAATGCGCCGCCCAGCTTTGCTTTGTCTGCAAAGGCGAGGCCGAGCGCGGCAACATGAGGGCCCATGGCGTAATCGGGACGACGTTCGTATTGGCGTTTTTCATCTTTGCTATCTTGGACGCGGTAATCGGTATAACCGCCCCAGTAATGCGATGGCCAGCCATAATCTGCGCCTGCTTGAACCTCAGCCAAATAGTCAGGTACCAGATCAGAACCAAGCATATCGCGCTCATTTACTACGGCCCACAAACGGCCCTGATTGTCCCAATCCATTCCAACTGGATTG
>JAYWFI010000151.1:0-4104 GCA_043778865.1 Sphingomonadales bacterium | reverse complement strand
GGGCAAGGCACACTGGATGCGGTTTGAATACGGCGATGCGGTCAAATCATTAGTGGTCACCGGTGATGCGCCTATTGTTAACGGTAAGCCCAAAAAAGGCACGCGCGTGACGTTTATGGCGTCGACCAATACGTTCAAAAACGTGCTTGAATTTGACTTTGACAAGCTTGAGCACCGGTACCGCGAGCTAGCGTTTTTGAACAGCGGCGTACGCATATTGCTGCTCGACAAACGCCATGCGGATATCAAGGAAGTCGACCTGTTTTACGAAGGCGGGATCGCGGCGTTCGTGAAATATCTGGACCGTAATAAAGCCGCGTTATTGCCAGAGCCAATTTCGATATCATCGCAGCGTGATGGTATCGGCATCGATGTGGCGCTCGAATGGAACGACAGTTATTACGAAAATGTGCTGTGCTTTACCAACAACATTCCGCAGCGTGATGGCGGTACGCACCTTGCTGCATTCCGCGCGGCGTTGACGCGCACTCTCAACAACTATGCCGATAAATCGGGTATGTTGAAGAAAGAGAAAGTCACGCTGACAGGGGATGATATGCGCGAAGGTTTGACCGCGATTGTGTCAGTTAAATTACCCGATCCCAAATTTTCGTCGCAAACCAAGGACAAGCTTGTCTCGTCCGAAGTGCGCCAACCGCTCGAAAGCCTGATGGCCGACCGGATGAGCGAGTGGCTAGAAGAAAACCCCGCCAACGCCCGCATGGTGATCCTGAAGGTCATCGACGCCGCCGCCGCGCGTGAAGCCGCCAAAAAAGCGCGCGAACTGACTCGGCGAAAAGGCGTGATGGATATCGCGTCGTTGCCCGGAAAGCTTGCCGATTGCCAAGAGCGTGATCCGGCAAAATCCGAATTGTTTTTGGTCGAAGGCGATTCTGCGGGCGGGTCGGCCAAGCAAGGACGCGACCGTCATTATCAAGCGATCCTGCCGCTAAAAGGTAAAATCCTGAATGTTGAACGCGCCCGGTTTGACCGGATGCTATCCTCAAAAGAGGTCGGCACGCTAATCCAAGCGATGGGTACGGGCATTGGCCGCGAAGATTTCAACATTGAAAAATTGCGCTATCACAAGATCGTTATCATGACCGATGCCGATGTTGACGGATCGCATATTCGCACGTTGTTGCTCACGTTCTTCTACCGCCAAATGCCGCAGATTATCGAACGCGGTCATTTGTTTATCGCGCAGCCGCCGCTGTATAAAGTGGCAAAGGGCCGCAGCGAATTGTATGTTAAGGATGACAACGCGCTTGATGTCTATCTGGTTGGGGCAGGGCTTGCGGGTATGATTTTGGAAACCGCCGCAGGCCCGCGTTCGGGCAATGATCTGGCCGCGCTGGTTGAACATGCCCGCCGTATGCGCAGCCTTATGGCGTATGTACCGCGCCGCTATGACAGCACAATCATCGAGGCGATGTCGCTAACAGGCGCGCTTGATCCTGAGCTGCCAGAAACAGGCCGCGCGGCCGCCGTAGCAAAGGCGGCATTATGGATGCAGGCTCAGGATAGCGAGGGCCGATGGTCAGGCCGCGTTTCGGAAGAAAGCGGATATCATTTTGAACGATTGTGGCGCGGCGTGACTGATCACCACATGATCGAACCGGGCTTTCTTTCAAGCGCAGAAGCCCGCAAGCTTCATAAATTGGCAAGCGAAGAAACCGATAGCTACGCCGTACCCGCCAAGTTGATTAAAGCCAGCGCGGCGGCCGCCGAGGTAGAGGATGCCAGCACGCAAGATGACGGCGCGCAAGAGGCGGGTGATGACGGCCTAGACGCTTTGATCGCCGCGCCTGATGCGCAGGAAAAGCGCGCTAAACCGCAAGCTGCGGGCAGCCTGATTACCCGTCCGTCAGAGTTGCTTGATGCGGTGCTTGCGGCAGGGCGCAAGGGCCTTGCGGTATCGCGCTATAAAGGTCTGGGTGAAATGAATGCAGAGCAGCTTTGGGAAACTACGCTGGATCCCGATAACCGTTCGCTGCTGCGCGTTCAGATTGAACAGGCCGATCTTGCCGACGATATCTTCACCAAGCTGATGGGCGAAGTGGTCGAACCGCGCCGCGAATTCATCCAAGACAATGCGCTGAATGTAGCCAATTTGGACGTTTGATTACGTATTGTTACATAGCACGTGGCACGGCGTCCGCCCGCTACAAGGGCAATTGGTGCTAACCAGGCTTCGCTTACCGGGGTGTTGAGGTAAAACCGCGCATTAAAAGGTTGCTTTGTACAAGTCCATCAATCGAAGCGGCATCATGGCCGGGAACAAGAACGATCTTTGGTTCGGCAACAGACAGATCATGCAGCGCCTTTGTTTGCAGGAATACGGCGGTGCGGTCTTCCTGTGTGTAATAATCGGTTACCAGCCGAGAACGAATGCGCTCCAGCTTCACATTATCCGCCGATGATGCCGTATCGCCCATAAAGATATATTCTTGCCCGTCGGCACGTTGGACATAAATCATTTGCGAACCCGGCGTATGCCCGGCGGCTTTGACAAGGACTACGCCAGGCGCAATGGCTATTAACGTGTCATATTGAAATGCCTGAAAGGTTTCCCGGCTTCCCGCAGGCCACCTAAGCGGCTTGAGTGCTTTGGTATTGGCGACCTGTTCAGGAGTTAAACGCGCTTTGGCCAGCAACTTCGTAACATTCGGGCTCGCCATCAAACCGCCAAGATGGTCGTTATGTTCGTGTGTTACAACGATCTGACTAGCATCGTCCATGGCCTTTAACAATCGCCGCCAAGCCGCATTATCAAACGAGTCTACTTTGTAGATAGCAGCCGTTTTTGGATCGTAAGCGGTGTCAACGATGATCGATGACGATGGGAAAACTAGCCGATAGCTTGTCCGGATCTGGTCAACTTTGCCCCAACTAGTCCCTGCGACCATAACAATACGCGGCAATGTATTGTGGGAGAGTGTTTCAATTTCGATGCGGCTGGCTTTGTCACCCGCAATGCGACTCGCTTCGGCGCGGATTGTAGCCATATCGATTGCGTATTTACCTGAACTTGGCATACGGTTGTCATAGAATAACCAATAAATTGCGCATGCAGCTAAGAGCGCCAGCACCGCAAAAAGCTTCCCTAAGCGCGATATCCAGCGGCGCATAGTCTGTTGTTCTTCTATGACTTTGATAAATATATGCGCTGTCCTTATACAGTCTAAGAAGTAAACCCCTCATACGCGGCGCAGGCGGCGTAATCGGCGGCGATCATTGCGCTGCGGTGGTCTACATGTTGCTGGAATTCGGGGTGTGTGAATATATAAAAGCGGTTGTCGGCAACGCACTGTGCGGTCCATTCGCCAACTACTTTTGGGTCTAGGCCGCTTTCGATAACTTTTGTCATTGCAAGGAAATGTGGATCATCGACCGATCCGCCGCCGGATGGCTTGTTAAATCCGCTTTTATGAATGTCGGTGCGCACCCATGCAGGACACAGCACGCTGACATTGATGTTCTCTTTTGCCAGATCAGCAGCCAAGCTTTCCGAATAGCCGACCACAGCATATTTTGTGGCATGGTAAGGTGACATGCCAGGAGAAGAAATGTGTCCTGCCATTGATGACGTATTGATAATATGCCCGCCTTCGCCGTGGCTGCGGATCAGTGACAGGAATATTTCGGTTCCGTAGACCACGCCCATCAGATTGATGTCCACCACCCATTGCCAATCTTCAAGCGGAAGCTTGCCGCTCATTCCGCCTGCCGCGACACCTGCATTATTAACGAGGATGTGGACTTTGCCAAAGCGCGCAATCGTTGCATCAGCGGCGGATTGCATTTCCGCAGAGCTCCTTACATCACAGTGCACCGTTGCTACTTGTGCGCCTTCACCTTTTAGGGAAATTGCAGCCTGCGCCAGCGCATCATCGTCGATGTCCGCAAGCATAACCGCGCATCCGCGCTGTACCAAAGATTGCGCAATGGCAAGCCCAATCCCGCGCGCGCCGCCTGTGATAAACGCTACTTTACCGCTAACTTCTGTCATAATAATAATCCTCGCATAATAAGGCCAACGGTGTGTTCGCGGTATTCATCGCGCATATGTTCGCTAATGTCTTCTTGATCAAAACAATGGCG
>JAYWFI010000150.1:0-2165 GCA_043778865.1 Sphingomonadales bacterium | reverse complement strand
GCGTTTGTTCGCAATAATCCGGCGCTCCATCTCTGGGCGGAAATGTTTGATCAAGCCTTGGATAGGCCATGCCGCTGCATCGCCAAGGGCGCAGATGGTATGTCCTTCAACTTGTTTGGTAACCTCGTACAGCGTATCAATATCGCCAATGTCCGCATCGCCGGTGCGCATTTTTTCCATCACGCGCCACATCCAGCCCGTACCTTCACGGCAGGGCGTACACTGCCCGCAGCTTTCGTGTTTGTAGAAATAGGATAGCCGTGCGATAGCTTGCACAATATCGGTGCTCTTATCCATCACGATTACAGCGGCGGTGCCAAGTCCGGAACCGACCGCTTTTAACCCGTCAAAATCCATCGGCGCATCCCAGATTTGCGATGCAGGAACCAACGGCACAGACGATCCGCCGGGTATCACGGCCAGTAAATTATCGCGCCCGCCTCTTATACCGCCGCAATGTTTCTCGATTAATTCGCCAAACGGAATGCTCATCGCTTCTTCAACAACGCAAGGTTTCTCAACATGGCCCGAAATCTGGAACAGTTTTGTGCCGCGATTATTCTCACGTCCGAACGCGTTGAACCATGCCGCCCCGCGTCGCAGGATCGTGGGTACAACCGCGATACTTTCCACATTGTTCACGGTGGTCGGGCAGCCATATAGCCCCGCACCTGCCGGAAAGGGAGGCTTCAATCGCGGTTGACCTTTTTTGCCCTCCAGGCTTTCGATCATCGCGGTTTCTTCGCCGCAAATATACGCGCCTGCGCCCCTGTGTACAAATACATCAAAGTCGTAGCCGGATTTCGCTGCATTCTTTCCCAGCAGCCCGGCGTCATATGCCTCTTGCACAGCGGCAAACAACACTTCCGCTTCGCGAATATACTCGCCGCGAATATAGATATAGGCGGCCCGCGCGCGCATTGCATATCCCGCGATTAACGCACCTTCGATCAATTTGTGCGGATCGTGGCGGATAATCTCGCGGTCTTTACAACTGCCGGGCTCGCTTTCATCGGCGTTAATTACTAGGAAGCTTGGGCGTTCCAGCGTTGGCGCTTTGGGCATAAAGCTCCATTTTAGGCCCGTGGGAAAACCCGCCCCGCCGCGCCCGCGCAGGTTTGATGCCTTAATCTCATCGATCACAGCGTCTTGGCCTACCTTCATCAGGTCTTTGGTCTTGTCCCAATCACCACGTTTTTGCGCGGCTTTCAAGTTCCATGGCTGGTACCCATAAACATTAGTGAATATGCGGTCTTTATCGGTTAACATTATTTAGCATCCGTTAAATCAAGGCGCCGTTCAACACGGCCCATGCGCTCTTCGATACGATCAAGGCGCGAGTTAATTCCTGAAATGGACATCATCATACCTGCAAGATGATCATCGATTGAAGAAAGCCGCATAGATTTTTCTAAATCTTCGGCATCCTTTTGATCCAACCGTGCGTTTAGCCGCCTGAACTGTTCTAGCAAAATATTCTCAACATTATCTGCCATCACCATTCCTTCCGATAATCATGGTTTGCCTCGACCATTTCTTTTAATGTTGTCGGCCCGCCATAAGGCTCCACGGTATGTCGCCCGCCCATCTGCGTACCGACTTTAGGTTGCTGCCCAGACGCCAGCTTTTCCAATATCTGCGTAGTGCTATCGTAATCAAGATCTTCGTAATTGTCGTCGTTAATCTGCACCATTGGTGCCGACGAACAATTGCCCATGCATTCGACCTCGGTCAGCGTGAACATACCATCGGGCGTTGTCTTTCCCTTTACCATGCCGCGGTTTTTGCACGCTGCCATGACGTCATCCGACCCGCGCAGCAGGCACGGCGTCGTGCCGCAAACCTGCACATGATACCTTCCCACAGGAGCGATATTATACATCGTGTAAAACGTCACCACCTCATACGCGCGCATATATGGCATATCGAGCTGTGCCGCGACATATTCGATGACGGGTACAGGCAACCAGCCCTGCGTTTGCGTTTCTGCGCCCACCTGACGCTGGGCCAGATCAAGCAACGGCATCACTGCAGAGCGTTGCCGCCCGTCGGGATAGCGCGCGATAATAAGTTTCGCCTGCTTTGCGTTGGCAGGCGTGAATTTGAAATCCCCCCACTTTGCGCGGGTTTCGGCTTCATCGGGGATTGTTACTGAATCAGCCACC
>JAYWFI010000149.1:0-11664 GCA_043778865.1 Sphingomonadales bacterium | reverse complement strand
CCGAAAACCCAGAATTCGCACCCGGATGCAGCGCCGCGACAATAATCGACCACGTCGCCGTGCGGCTGCACGTGGTGAACGAAGACACCTGTGACGCCTATGTCCCGCTAAGCTTCAGCAAGGGGCTGCTGCATTTTTGGGAGCAAGCGACGGGGAGTTTGGTTGGGTAGTGTGCGACAGGTTGTATTGTTTTATTTAGAGGGTATGCATTTGTTTATACAACAAGGCATTTGCCCAAAGACATGCATCAAATTGATATTGTCTTCAAAACTATTATATCCTTATAATTGTGGGAAATAAGGAGGAACAAAGACATGACTTTTTCAAGACTGCAGTTAGCCAATTGGCGGCAATTTTCGCTTGTCGATATTGAGTTCCATAGAAATCTCACAATTATCACTGGTGCAAACGGCGCAGGGAAAAGTAGTCTTCTAAATATACTCGGCCAACACATAGGGGCGTCACGTCCGTATCTTAGTGTACCGATGACGATCAAAGGGAAACGTACATTCGTTACAAGCCTGTTTTCAATACCATCGAGAATCCTGAGTTGGTTCAAGCCGAAACAAGACGCAAACTGGTCAACCATTGGCAACATATATTACGCATGTGGTCAAGAAAGTGTGCTTCAAGTGCAGACCCAAGGTCAACAGTCATATGGCGTTTATATCCCAAATCAGCAGTCCGTTATTGGGTTTCATATGCCCTCGCACCGAAACCTACCTAACTATCAGCAGATACCGAATATACCGTTTGGTGGATTTGCGCCGGAAACAGCGTTTGGTCGCTTAAACGGAGCAGCCAATGAAGCCTTCTATGGTCATAACTCAGGCGTCTCTGTGCTTTTCTGTCTTAAAGAGTTACTGGCAGCATGAGCCGTGTATGGAATAGGAAATTCTACGATCGGACAAGATAGATCGCAGAAGGAAGCGTACGACGGATTTGTAAATATTCTCAGTAAACTCCTGCCGCCAGATTTAGGCTTCATCGGACTTAAAGTTGATATTCCAGACATTGTAATATTGACACGAAGTGGAGATTTTTTAATCGACTCGCTCTCAGGCGGGTTGACCGCTATCATCGAAGTAGCGGCTTTGATATACACGCGCTCACTCATGCAAGATGTGCCTTTTGGTCAATTTGTCGTCACTATGGACGAGCCCGAAAATCATCTGCACCCGGCAATTCAGCGGACCCTCTTGTCATCGCTTGTGCAAGCTTTCCCAAACGTCCAATTTATTGTGGCAACGCATAGCCCGTTCGTCGTGACAAGCAGCAAAGATGCGCGAGTGTACGCGTTAAAGTATGAAGACGTCGAAGTGTCTGAAGAACAATGGGACGAAGTCGCAGCGCCGCATACCCCCGCTGAGCAGCTGTCACCTCATCCGGCCCGAAGAGTGCAGTGTGTTTTCTTGGAAAGTGGTCAATTATCAAGTTCCACTTCCGAGATACTTCGTGAGGTTCTTGGAGTTCCGGTGACGTTCCCGGTTTGGGTCGAAAATAGTATCGATACTATCGTCGGCAATTATCGAGATCTTCCGTTTAATGAGCGCACTATCACAGATTTTCGCCGAGACATCGAAGCAGCCGGACTATCAGAGATGTTTCCCGAGGCACTTCTGAATTTAGGAAAAACGAATTGATCCGGCTGACAAAAAGTGAGCCGCCACAGACCTTGGTCCAAAATGCACAAAAATGGACTGATGAGTTACTGGCTGAAATTGAACAAGGCGGCGACAAAGTTGCGTATCGAAAAAATAAGTACAATCAGCCCTCCATCAAAGACGCCATTAAGGCCGAGACTGCCCGGAAGTGTGCCTATTGCGAAAGTCAGCCGCTCCACGTGACATACGGTGACATTGAGCACATCGTTCCTAAATCAGTGGAGCTAGATCGAACGTTTGATTGGTCAAACCTTACGTTAGCTTGCGATATATGCAACACAAAGAAATCTGACAAGACAGGCTTGCTCGATCCATACGAATGCGAACCAGAGGAAGAGTTTGCATTTCATGGACCAATGATTCTTCATCATGAAGGTCGCATTACGGCGGAGATAACAAGGACAATTTTAGACTTAAATCGTATTGATCTGCTCAACAAACGAGTTGATCGTCTGGACAACATAGCAAATATATTTCGAAGAATTTGTAAGCATAACGACGCTAACGAGCGCGCTCTTTTAATCAAAGCTACCATTGATCATCAAAGTAGCAACGAAAGAGAATTTGCCGCCTGTTCTCGCTCATTTCTAAAAGCGAATAATTACACAATTTAGAATTTTAGTACTTGAGTAGGGGTTACGAGAACCGGCGCAATAACCCCCAAACAATGTCCGCTTTCAGGGTCACTGATAAGCTGAACCAACGACCGAAATCTTGTCGACAGCCGTCACTCACAGATAAAACATCGATCTATGCAGCCTGACCCGGGGTCGACAGCGACGTCTTGACAATTCTACGTTGTTCTGCAAATGTTCCGATACGTTCTTTGATATCGTCCGGCAACCTCACCATTTGGCGCGCAACACTTTGCTTGCGGCGTCATCCAGATGCACATGCGGCCTCGCTTAACTTCACACGTATACGCCCGACCCTGGGAAGTTTGGGAAGCTAAGCGAGCGTATTGGGCAGTTTTACGTTATTTATTCCACCGCGCGCATGCTGAGAAATACGGCGCGAACTCATATTATTGCCCCGCCTCCGCACGATGCAAAATCATCCCCCGCGCCTGCACGCCGCTTGAATCGCTTCCACAGCGTCGCTCCATCGCGTTCCCCCCTTTGCAATGTTGGGTTTCATCTGTCAGCTACCTTCGAGCCTCACCGGCCGCCTATTGCTGCCCGAGTTTGCAATTGGCGAATATAGATGCGGCAGTGCTTGAACTGAGTTTTAGCGAAATCGGTTTAGGTGTGACCTTAGTGTGACTTTAGGATTAGATTTGTTGAATAATAGATACTTGATGTATTAATTCTATACCGCCCTGCCCCTAATACGCTCCATCCGCGTCTTGCGTGCCTGCAGCCGCAGAAAGCCTTTCGGTAACGTCACACCTTCGCCGGTGCCCGACACTCGCAGGGCATACAGGATATGACCAATGCTGTTTGGTCACAACTGGCCTACCCACAAACTGTATGCTCAAAAACGCATAACTAGAAAATTTTTTGAACCAATCGTAGTGAATTACACATTTGTGCTTTATCTCTTTTGCGTCATAAATACATTTTGAAATCTCAAATCTAGGGACGAAATTTTGATGCAAACGAGCGCAAGAGTTGTCATCATTGGCGGCGGGATCATGGGAGCTTCGCTGCTTTATCATCTGGCTGAGCTTGGTTGGACCGACTGCCTTTTGATTGAGAAAGGTGAGCTTACGTCGGGCTCCACTTGGCATGCGGCGGGTCAATGCCCAAATATTACGGGCAGCTTCAATCTCGCCAAAATGCATGCCTACAGCAATGATCTTTATCCGCGTTTAGAAGGCCTGACGGGGCAATATGTTAGCTGGCATAAATCGGGCGGCATTCGTCTTGCCACCAATGAACGCGAACTGGCGTGGATGCATTATATTCAGGGTTTCTCCCAGATTATCGGGTTCGATATGGAGATTATCCCGCCCGCAGAAATACTGCGTCATAATCCGTTCATGACATTGGACGGCGTGATCGCAGGAGCGCGGACTACCGAAGACGGCCATGCGGATCCATCGGGCATATGCAACGCGCTTGCCATTGGCGCAAAGACCATGGGTGCAAAGATCGTTCGCAGCACATTGGTCACTGGCCTGTCACAGCTGCCCAGCGGCGAATGGGATGTGGTGACGGATCAAGGCACTGTGCGCGCTGAAATGGTGGTTAACGCCGCGGGGTGTTACGCACGGCAAGTGGCGCAGATGGCGGGCACAGACATTCCAGTGACCAATATGGAGCATCACTATGTTGTGACGGATCCTATTCCAGCTTTCATGGAACGTGATGAGGAAATACCCGTCATGCGTTGTCCGCATGTCTCGGGTTATTTCCGGCAAGAACAAAAAAGCGGCCTAATCGGCGTTTATGAAACCACTGGGCTAGCCGAAGCATGGGCGCCCAAAGGCCAGCCTGAATGGGCGTCATCAAGCGAACTTTTCCCAGAAGATTTGGAGCGGATTGCGCCTTGGCTGGAACGCGCGATAGAGCGGATGCCAATCTTTGGCGAGGTTGGGCTGCGGCGGTTTGTTAATGGCGCAATCCCGCATACGCCCGATGGCGGTCCGCTGCTTGGGCCTGCGGTGGGCCTAACGAATTTCTGGCATTGTTGCGGCACCAGCTTTGGCATCGCGCAGGGCGGCGGCGCTGGCAAATATCTTGCTCAGTGGATGGTGCACGGCGATGCCGACATCAACATGACTGAATTTGATCCGCGCCGATACGGCCCCTATGCGGGCGGTGATTATTGCCGCGATAAAGTGTTTCTTGATTACCGCATGACCTTCACCACGCGGCTTCCAGGCGAAGAAGAACCCGATGGCCGACCGCAAAAAATGAGCGCGCTCTATGGCCGGTTGCAATCTGCAGGCGCGGTATACGGCGAAACATATGGCTGGGAACGGCCGAAATATTTCGCGCTGGACGGTGCGGCCGAAGTGGGCGGTTATCACCGCACCAACAGTTTTGATGCCGTTGCCGCCGAGGTAACGGCGGTTACTCAACGCGTGGGTGTTCTCGACCTATCGGGTTTTGCCAAATATGATGTGACAGGGCCGGATGCCGAGGCGTTTCTTAACCGCATCTGTGCCAACCGTATGCCAAAGAAACTGGGCGGTATTGGGCTTGTCCATCCATTATCTGTGCAAGGCCGGATTTACGGCGAAATGACGGTTACGCGGTTTGCAGACGATCATTTCTATTGCTTGTCCGCCGCCGCCGCCGAGCAGCGCGATTGGGATATGCTAATCCAAAGCAAATTGCCGGAGGAGGATGTGACGATCCGAAACCGAACCATGGATATGGGCGTATTGGTGATGAACGGCCCGCGCTCCCGCGATCTATTGGCAAAGCTCACAAATGCGGACTTAAGCAACGATGGCTTTCGCTGGCTAAGCGGTCAGGAGATTACCATCGCGGGCATCAACATGCGCGCACTGCGGGTGTCTTATGCGGGCGAGCTTGGCTGGGAATTGCATCCGGCGATGGGTGATCTGGCCGCGCTGTATGAAGCCATTTGGGAAGCGGGACAGGAATTTGGCATCGTCAATTACGGCCTGTACGCTGCCAACACGATGCGCGTGGAAAAAGGCTATAAGGCGTGGGGATCAGAGCTTACCAACGAGCTAACAATGATCGAGGCCGATATGCCGCGATTTATCAACTTCAAAAAAGAAGATTTTGTCGGCAAACAAGCAACGCTCGACGCGCCGGACCGTTTCCGGATTGTATACGGCGAAGTGGACGCATCGGACGTTGATGTGCGCGGAGCAGAACCGTGCATGGTGGGCGATGCATGTATCGGCCTTACCACATCGGGCGCATATGGCCACCGGGTTGGCAAGAGCTTGTTTTTCGCCGCAGTGCCGATTGAAAATGCCGCGCCGGGATCATGCTTTGACATCATACTACAGGGTGAACGGCGGACGGGAACCGTGTTGGAACATCCCGCCTATGATCCTGATAACGCAAAGATGAAGGTCTGAACTAATGGCTGAGCTCCCCAAAAAAGCGAAAGTCGTTATCGTCGGCGGCGGCGTGATCGGCTGTTCGATTGCGTATCATCTGACCAAAATCGGCTGGGATGATGTTGTATTGCTTGAACGCAAACAGCTGACCAGCGGCACGACATGGCATGCGGCGGGGCTGGTTGGCCAATTGCGCCCGAGTATCAACATGACCAAGCTCGCCAAATATACAGGCGAGCTTTATCGCGGGTTAGAGGCAGAGACAGGCCAAGCGACGGGATACCGGCAATGCGGCTCCATCTCTATGGCGACCAACCAGGAGCGGTTTGAGGAGCTAAAGCGCAGCGCATCGATGGCTAAGGTGTTTGACTTGCCCGTCCATGTTGTGACGCCCGAACAAATCAAAGAAATGGCGCATATTGTGAACGTCGATGATGTTGTCGGCGGCATCCATATCCCGAGCGACGGATATGCCAACGCGGTCGACATCACGCAGGCACTGGCCAAAGGTGCCCGAACAGGCGGCGCACGGATATTTGAAAACACCAAAGTTACGCGCATCCGGCACAACGGCGACCGCGTAACGGGCGTTGACACAGCAGACGGCACCATTGACGCCGATTATGTCGTGATTTGCGGCGGCATGTGGACGCGCGATTTGGCCGCGAGCATTGGCGTTGCCGCGCCCTTGCATGCGTGCGAGCATTATTATGTACTGTTCGAAGGCGTCGAAGGCATCGACAACACTTTGCCTGTGCTGCGCGATTATGATTATTGCGGCTATTACAAATATGACGCAGGCAAATTGCTTGTCGGCGCGTTTGAACCCAATGCGCGGCCATGGGGCATGGACGGTATTTCCGAAGATTTCTGCTTTGATGAAATCGCCGGTAGCTTTGAACATTTCGAACCGCTGCTTATGGATGCGATGCGCCGCGTGCCTGCACTCGAAAAAGCAGGCATCCAGAAATTCTTTTGCGGACCCGAAAGCTTCACACCCGATGTACGCTATCATTTGGGCGAAAGCCCTGAGCTCAAAGGCTGCTTTGTTGCAGCAGGTCTTAACTCGATCGGCCTACAATCGGCGGGCGGCGTTGGCAAGGTGATGGCAGACTGGATCCGTGACGGCATTCCGCCTGCGGATCTGTGGAGCGTCGACATCCGCCGCAACATGCCGTTTCAGATGAACCGCAAATACTTGCGCGAACGGGTAACCGAGAGCCTTGGCTTGCTCTACGCGACGCATTATCCATTCAAGCAATATGAAACTGCACGCGGCGTTCGCAAATCGGCGCTGCATGACCGGCTTACGGCGGCGGGCGCGTGTTTTGGCGAAGCGTTCGGCTGGGAACGCGCAAATTGGTACGGCGAACCCGGCACCGCGCCAAAATATGAATATAGCTATGGCCGCCAAAACTGGTTCGAAGCCAACGCAGCGGAATGCAAGGCCGTGCGCGAGGGCGTAGGCCTGTTTGATCAGTCGTCCTTTGCCAAGTTCCGCCTGGAAGGCCGCGATGCCTGTGCCGTGCTCAACCGAGTATGCGCCAATGATGTTGATGTTACGCCGGGCAAACTGGTTTATACCCAGTGGTTGAATGAAAAGGGCGGGATTGAGGCGGATTTAACGGTGACGCGGCTATCCCAAACCGCTTATATGATCGTTACGGGCGCAGAAACCGAGACCAAGGATTTCAACTGGCTAAAACGCCATACGCCGGATGATGCACATGCGGTGCTAACCAACGTATCGTCCGGCATGGGGGTTATCGCGATCATGGGGCCGAATGCCCGTGCGTTGCTGCAATCCATCAGCCCCAACGACCTCTCGCATCAGGCGTTTCCCTTTGCCACTAGCCAAGAGATTGAGCTGGGCTATGCCATCGTTCGTGCCTCGCGGATTACCTATGTCGGCGAACTTGGTTGGGAGCTATATATTCCCACAGAATTCATGACCGGCGTTTATGATGAAATCGTTGCGGCAGGCGGGGCATTTGGCCTGAAGCATTGCGGTTATCATGCGCTAAATGCGCTGCGTATGGAAAAAGGGTACCGCCACTGGGGCCATGATATTACCGACGAAGATACACCCTTAGAGGCGGGTCTTGGCTTTGCCGTTAAGATGGATAAACCCGGCGGCTTCACCGGGCGCGGCGCGTTGCTGGCGCAAAAAGAAACGGGCCTGAAACAACGCCTTGTTCAATTCCTTCTGAAATCACCAGAGCCGATGCTCTATCACAACGAACCGATTTGGCAGGGCGCCCGCATCGCGGGTTACATCCGGTCTGGCATGTATGCGCACACATTGGGCGGCGCGTGCGGGCTTGGCTATGTGGATGCAGGCGACGGCGGCATTGTTGGCCCAATTGGCGCTGATGATTATGAAATAGAGATTGCGGGTGTGCGCCATTCCGTCACGGCATCGCTCAAACCCATGTATGACCCCACGAACACACGGATCAAAATCTGATGACGCATACCGAAACAATGACGCAACGCGTAGCAGCGGCACGCCCCGGCCATAGCCTTGAACAATCATTTTACGTAAGCGATGAGGTATTCGCCGCTGATTTTGAACGGGTAATCAGCCGCAAGTGGATTATGACAGGGCACGTATCGCGCATCCCGAACAAGGGCGATTACGTCTTGTTCAAAATCGGCGGTGAACAGATTATCATCATCCGCGAAAATGCAGACAGCGTGCGGGCATTCTTTAACGTCTGCCGCCACCGCGGTTCAACAATTTGCGCAAGCGAAAGCGGCAATGCGCCCAAATTGGTTTGCCCCTATCACGCGTGGACATTCGGACTTGATGGCAGGTTGATTGCCGCGCGGTTGATGCCCGATGATTTTGACAAGGCGGCAAACGGCCTGCACGCATGTCACATCCGCGTATTTCACGGGCTGGTCTTTATTAATCTGAGCGAAGATGAACCCGATGACTTTGATGCGACCTTTGGTGATATGGGACCGATCCTTGATTATCACGGCATTGCGGGCGCGCGCATCGCGCATGCCGGAAGCTATCCGACTGGCGCCAATTGGAAGCTAGTTATTGAAAACTTCTTTGAATGCTATCACTGCGTTCCTGCGCATCCTGAATTTTGTTCGATGCACGAAGCCGATAGTCTTGTCGCAGTAGGCGCAGGGCCGGCCTCTGGCCCCGCCGATGCGATTGCCGCTTACGCGCCCAAGGTCAAGGCATGGGAAGAAAGCGCCGCTGCCCTTGGCCGTCCGGTGGGTACAATTGATGAGCCTGCACACACCAGCCACCTTCGCTTGCTGATGCAACGTATGAACAAACCGGGCTTTGCCTCTGAAACGCAGGATGGCACTGCGCCTGCGCCGCTGATGGGAAAGCGCACTGCGCCTGATGGCGGACGCATGCACTTAAGCTTCAGCCCGTTTAGCCAGATTGTCGCCGACGATCATTTTGCGATCCTGTTCCTATTTACACCGCGATCGGCGATGCATTCGGATGTCGAAATGATCTGGCTGGTTGATGGCCGCGCCGAGGACGCTGATGTTGATATCGAAAAGATGATCTGGGGTTATGAAGCCACCACAAAGCAGGACAAAAAAATCGCTCAGGCCAATCAAGCAGGTATCCTATCCAGCCGCTACACGCCGGGCCGCTATTCGCAACAAGAAGGCAGCGTGGTGAAATTTCAGGAGTGGTATCTGGCGCAATTCGGGGTAGCGCGAGCAGATTAAAAAGCTCCGATCGCTGATTTTGAAGTGCGGATCCTAGCCCTGTTTGCTGATGAGGCCCAGACGTAGGCGCAACATTGGATGATCACTCTAGGCGGATACAATGCTGAACATGTGCCGCCGAAGTTTACGAAATAAGTTGCATAGTTCGCTTTTGACATTGCGTGTTTTAACCGCGGCGCTATATGAATATTGCAATGCCCCAGTGGTGGAATTGGTAGACGCGCTGGACTCAAAATCCTGTTCTGAAAGGAGTGCCGGTTCGAGTCCGGCCTGGGGCACCATACTTTTTTATCAAATGCAAAAATATGCTGCACAGAGACATGCCGTGCTTGTTAATAAGCAATTGCTGCGCTTGGTCCTACGTAGTTAACTGAAGAGTATACGCGAGCGGCTCACTAGGATTTGTTGAGGTTTTCGATAATCCAAGTTTAGTCAAAGACCTTGTCGGCCAACAGTGCGTTGAACGTGACGCCCTCAATCAGACCAGCCACGCTAACCGTAACAAAACGATGTCCCGTAGGAAGGAGAAACCGACCCAGATTATCGAGTGCATCGGTAAGCGCTAGAATTTTGGTCGTCATCACACTCTTTGACTTGCCAATGCCTGTCCTGAGCTTCGCCGAAGGGCCTGATTTTGGTCCCCCTTTTGCGCCCTGGCCATGAATGCTCCATCTTAGCCCATTGGCTACCTGTGATACCTGAACGACCCATTTCAAAACTCCTTTCGGAGCTTGAAGTACGCTTGGCCTCAAATGGCAGATCCTAAATCACAACAAAACCTGAAGCGTTCTAAGTTTCCATACAGAGACTAAGCATATATCGATACATAGCCTCTCAAATCCAGCCGGAAAGTTCACGCTGTATGAGGGCCTCGAGCATGTCCATGCCAGGTGCATCGGCATTCAAGCAGGGCATGTAGGCAAAATGCGTTCCGCCTGCCTCAATAAATTCTTCCTTACCCTGAATGGCAAGTTCTTCGAGTGTTTCAAGGCAATCGGACGAAAAGCCTGGCGCGAATATCGCAAGCTTTGCCTTACCCTCTTTTGCCAGCCGAACCATCGTTGCATCGGTGGCAGGATCAAGCCATTTGGCGCGGCCAAAACGAGATTGAAAACTCACCTCCAAGGGCCGCCCCATCGCTTCGGATAATAACCGCGCGGTTTTGCGGCAATGGCAATGATAAGGATCTCCCAAATCATGGGTGCGTTGCGGCATGCCGTGAAAGCTGGCCAAAACTACATCTGGCTCAAAATCCAACGTAGCCAAAGATGCCTCCAATGATGTCTTCAAAGCGCCAATATACAATGGATCATCATGATATGGCGGCAGGCTGCGTAGCGCCATTTGCCAACGCATTTTGGCCAGCGTGGCGTACGCATCATCCATAACGGTTGCGGTGGTCGCTCCTGAATATTGCGGATATAGCGGCGCAATCAATATGCGTTCGCAGCCATCGGCTTTCATCGCCTTTAATTGCGCATCAATGCTGGGGTTACCGTAGCGCATGGCATAACGAACATCGGCTGTCGTTCCCATACGCAGGGCCAGCGCTTCTGTTTGTGCCACTGTGTTCCAAGCAAGCGGCGAACCTTTATCGGTCCATACTTTTTCGTATGCATGCGCCGATTTTTTGGGCCGGGTATTCAGGATGACACCGCGCAAGATCGGTTGCCAAACGATTGGCGGAATTTCCACGACGCGGCGATCGGACAAAAACTGTTTCAAGTAACGCTTAACCGCAGAAGGTGTTGGCGCATCGGGCGTGCCCAAATTGACAAGCAGCACGCCCACTTTGCGCGCCATAATTGCAGGGTGATCGGCAGGAATTTGCATCATAAATCTTTATAACCCGCGTGACAGCAATGGCAATTCCCGTAAACGCACGCCAGATGCAGAAAACAGCGCATTGGCAATCGCAGGCGCAACGGGCGGAACACCCAATTCACCAATGCCGCCCGGCGGCTCATTACTGCGAATGAATTCAATCTCGATTTCGGGCACATCGGCCAGTAACGGCAGGTCGATATCGCGCAGACGCCGGACGGTTGGCAATCCACCCTCAAATTCTGTCGATGCGCCCAATGCTTGCGATAGGCCAAATACGATGCCGCCTTCGATTTGTTGGCGGGCAATATCCGGGTTGATGATTCGTCCGCAATCAACCGTTGCCGAAATACGGCGTACCCGTACGCCTTCTGCGCCCGTAACTGCAGAGGCAATCAATGCAATATAACTGCCGTTCATGATGTGACACGCAATGCCTTTGCCGCTACCGCCTGCGCCGCCGTCCCATCCTGCCTG
>JAYWFI010000148.1:0-18476 GCA_043778865.1 Sphingomonadales bacterium | reverse complement strand
AAACAAGTTTTCGGGCGTTTGTTCAACTTATTATCGACCTTGAAAGCGGACATCATTGGGGGTTGTTGCACCTCAGCGTCAACCAGCCACAACCCCAAGGTTAAGGGAGGCTTAGGGAGGCCGACGATTGCCTTTCAACGTCTAAATGAGCTAGCCTGCAACGGGCCGTTCAGCAAGAAAATACTATCAGTTACAACTACATTTCGGGGGATGGTTTGGCATCGTCCATTGTCCGCAATATGCATCTACTCGTATCGTAACATCGGCTCGTTTGCTCCCGATGCATCGGACACAAAGTTTATCCGGTGCGCTTAAGTATGATGCCGCAGGCTTTTTGACGCCTTGGCCACCGTTTCGGACGAAGAGCGGTGGATATTTTAGCCCAAGCCATGACTTCAGCACAGAGTAACCCTGTTCATTAGAAGCCGAGGCGTGATGCATGGCTGTAGTCAACATGTTGCCGTTCGTCGGCAGGCCTGAACTTGGTGCCGGGAAATCATGGCGTCGCGTTGAAAGCCTAGAGTCTCCAGTGAACAGAACAGCTGGTTCTGTGCCATCTTCATGTCGAAGGAACGCAAGGCATTCACGGTTGGCCTGTGAGAGCATGAGCGCGAGGAACATTTGCTTCGGAGTCACCAACAGCTGCTTGATGCGTACCTCAACCGCGTTCACCGGCGTAAGAAAACTGAGATCGCCTCCTACTGGAGAGCCGTTAGTTTCGAACTGACCGAAGTCGAACCATCGGATTGGCAAGCCAAATGCGAAGCATGCAGCAACGGTATTGGCGATGCGCGGGTGGCTGTCGAGCGCTCCGTCTGCAAGGCGCAGTGCAAAACCTGCGAGGTTGCCACAACGAGTGAGTTCGTGCCTGTCTTCAAGCATTGACGCTAAATTCGACGTTTCGTTTTCTACAGCGCCTTCGATTAGCGGCCAGTAGTGATAATCATCGAACCACCAATGTTGTTGATCGTCATTATCCTGAATTTCGAGACACCGCTCCATCAAGATTTCCTCTGTCGGCTTTTCACCTAGAGTTGGTTCGAAAATTCGTGCGAATGCTTCATTTTCTTTCGCGGTATTCCTGATGGCAGCTTCCATACATTCGCTCGACAGCAAATCATTTTCGGAGTGTTGCAACCGCCGTTTCGAGTCGGCTACTTCCGTCCTCAGTTTTTCCACCTGATCGGAAATTTCTTTTGCGGCTTCGAAAGCACCTTTGACAATTCGGCTCCGGGTCCAACCTTTTCGGGGCGAACCCGCTCCAGCGACAGCCCACATTGATGGAAGCCAAACCTCACCGATCTGGCCGCCATTTCGAAGCCAATTGGCAATAAACTGCGGCGCGCCCTCGCAGTGATCGGCATCCTCATGCGTCAGGATAAGCTTATCAACCGAAGTAATATCAGGGAGATTGGATTGGAGGAAGATGTCTAAACCAAGCTGGCGGTCACTCTGTTTCAGCTGTCGTCCAGTATCAACGATGATAGTTACGTCTTTACCTTGATGAGTTGTGACGAGCACAAAACTCTCACCTTTTCTTGGAAGGGGCGGCGCGAGGAAGGTTGATGGCATGTAATCTAATATACGTCGCAATTATCGCTTTGGCAATTTTCAACCAGAGATAATAGTGGTACTCGCACGGCACTAACAAAACTGTACATTATGGCTTTGCAATGTTCACATCATTCGAGAAGCAATCGAATGGCAGCTTTATATTGTTCTCAACCAAAACCCGCCTATCCGCTCCCCCTAACATTGCTGCCTATCGCCATTCTGACGAGACAACACTATACGCAACTCCAAACCCGCAAACAAAAAAGCTAACTCTTTTTACCAAATGCCTTTTTTGCCAGAGCACTTATTGCCGGATCGGTCTGCGGAAACTCTTTGGGCAGATGACTTTCCAGCTTACTCACCACATGCTCCAAAACAGCAATCTGTGCGGCCTTGATATTGTTCGCATCAAACACTGCCCACGGGGCCCAGCGGGTATCGGTAAATTTAAACATGTCGGTCATCGCTGACATATATGCTGCACGGTTGCTGCGGTTGTGGAAGGTTTTTGTTGTGACCTTCCACTGTTTTGATGGGTCATCCATCCTCGCGCGCAATACCTTGTCTTGCGTTTCCGGCGTCACGTGCAGGAATATCTTAATCAAGCCCGTACCGATATCCACTTGCTGCGATTCAAATTCGTTGATCTCGTCAAATCCGCGCCGCCACTCGGCCTCGCTGCATATGCCCTCAACCCGCTCATAAAGGACGCGGCCATAATGGCTTCCATCCCAAATGTGCATTTGCCTTGGCCCCGGCAACTTGCTCCAAAACCGCGACAGGAAATGTTTGCCCTTTTCTTCGGTGGTTGGCGCGGCAATCGGGTATGCTTGAATGTAGCGGGCATCAAGACTGGCAGTGATGCATTGTATCGCGCCGCCTTTTCCCGATGCATCCCATCCTTCAAACACAATCAGCGTCCGGGCATTGCTTGCGATATGTAAAGATTGCAGCTGCGCCAGTTGTTCTTGCAACTGTAACAATTGCTTATCGTAATTACCGGCAAGCTTTTTTCCCGTTTCATATGCAGACAAACCTATAGGCATAGGCAATTCTTACACAAAGAAACGGACAGTTGTCACCCATCTGCGTTAATGCACCCAATCCCATATTGGGCCATAACGGCGTCGCTTGTGATAATCTTGGCGCCCTCAACCATCGCTTGCGCAACAATGAGATGATCGAAGGGGTCTTTATGGTGCATCGGCAAAGATTCCAATGCGGTAATATGTTCTGGCAATACGCCTAATAACGTTACATCTTCGTCGCACAGGAACGTGATATAACGTGACCCACAAAAAGGATATTTATCTACACGCCACTTTATCGTTATTTCCCATATCGACACGATAGTCGCGATAATATTGTTTTCGGGACGCGCAAGAACAGACTTGGCTTTGGGTCCAAGCCTAGGATTATCCTCCATCCACCAAATCAAAGCATTTGTATCCAGCAGGACTTTCATTTTTTACTGTTTTTTTTCAAAACATCATTCGCATTCAACCACCATGTGTTTGATGACACCGTATCATCGCCATAAACCGCATCCAAGAATCCATCGGGCCATTCGTCAAAATCTTCTGTCCAGCCAGACATATCGCGCATCGCCCCGGGCTTTCGCGGCTTACCATCTTTGGTGTACACCCATTTTCCATCAATAAACCAAGGCGGACGTGCCGCAATAGTGGGTGTTTCGGGAGAGGATGTTAGAGAAGTTGCCATCGGAGAGTAAAACATTGGCACCTCTTGTAGTGAATTCACATCGGCATGCATGACAGTGGGAACAGGATATGGAGTATCTGTTTGCGTTATAGAAATTAGATACTGTTTAACCAACGCCGAAACAGACGTACCCAATTCAGCAGCCGTTACCCTAGCTGCGTGATGTGTAGCATCATCAATAGTTACCGTGATATTTTTCATGTGTAACTTTGTAGCACAGTTTCACAGTTTACGCAACTCCTATCCCTTTGGTGGTTCCACAACCCGTATATTTAACTCGCGTAATTGCTTGGCCGATACAGGTCCCGGCGCGCTCATCATCAGATCTTCGGCATTTTGGTTCATTGGGAACACGATGACCTCGCGGATATTGGGTTCGTCGGCAAGCAGCATAACCATGCGGTCGATCCCCGGCGCTGACCCGCCATGCGGAGGCGCGCCAAATTTGAACGCGTTAATCATGCCAGAGAAATTCTCATCGACATCGGCCTGCGTATACCCGGCGATTTCAAAGGCCTTATACATAATTTCCGGGCGGTGGTTACGGATCGCACCAGATGATAGCTCGATGCCATTACACACAATGTCGTATTGATACGCCAGGATATCCAGCGGATTCATAGTTTGTAGCGCCTCCATCTCGCCCTGCGGCATGGAGAATGGGTTATGGCTGAAGTCGACTTTCTTGGTATCTTCGTCATATTCGAACATCGGGAAATCAACGATCCAGCAGAATTCAAATGTGTTCTTATCAATCAATTCGAGCTGTTCACCGCAGCGTGCACGCGCCGCGCCCGCAAGTTTAACCGCTTGGCTTTCTTTACCCGCTGCAAAAAAACATCCATCGTCCAGGCCAAGCCCCATCGCTTCATAAAGCGCAAGCATGCCTTTCTCGCCGTGATTTTTTGCGATCGGCCCGCCAAATTCACCGCCTTTGCGCGTTACATAACCCAGCCCGGCATGCCCTTCGCTACGCGCCCATTCGTTCATATCGTCAAAAAACTTGCGGCTTTTCTCGGCCGTATTTGGTGCAGGAATAGCGCGCACCGTGCCGCCCTCACCCACAATCCGTTCAAACAAGCCAAAGCCGGATTTGGCAAAATGCGGTGCAACGTCATGAATGATAATCGGGTTACGCAGATCAGGTTTATCGTTGCCATATTTCAGCATCGATTCTTTGTAAGGAATACGCGGGAAAGGCATCGCGCTAACACTGCGGCCATTTGCAAACTCTTCGAAGATGCCATGCAATACAGGCTCTATGGCTGCAAAAACATCATCTTGCGTGACAAAGCTCATTTCGAAATCAAGCTGGTAAAATTCGCCGGGGCTGCGGTCTGCGCGCGCGTCTTCATCGCGAAAGCACGGCGCGATTTGGAAATAACGGTCAAATCCTGCCACCATCAATAGCTGCTTAAACATCTGCGGCGCTTGCGGAAGTGCATAGAATTTACCCGGATGTATGCGGCTTGGCACCAAATAATCGCGCGCGCCTTCGGGGGATGATGCGGTTAGGATGGGGGTTTGAAATTCGGTAAACCCCTGATCAATCATCCGGCGGCGCACGCTGGAAATCACATTGGAACGCAGCACGATGTTATTATGTAACCGTTCACGGCGCAAATCAAGGAAGCGATACTTCAGGCGCGTCTCCTCTGGATATTCCTGATCACCAAATACAGGCAGAGGTAGCTCATCGGCGGTGGATTGCACCTCAACACTTAACGCACGAACCTCAACTTCACCTGTAGGGAGTTTAGGGTTAAGCGTTTCCGGATCACGAGCGACTACGTTGCCTGTAATCGTAATAACCGATTCGGAACGGACCTTATCCAGCACCTCAAAAGCGTCTGATCCGGTATTAGTGACAATCTGTGTGATGCCATAATGGTCGCGCAAATCGACAAATAACAATCCGCCAAAATCACGTTTTCTATGAACCCAGCCCGACAGCCGTACGCTCTGACCAACGTGACTGGCGCGCAATTCCGCGCATTTATGGGTGCGATAGGCATGCATTATAATAATTCCGATGGCTGTAATTTAGTTAGATTTCTATCCTCGCGCTACACAAGTCACGGCGCACTTTGTCAAGCCGCGATTGGCTGCTAAAGACTGCGGCTATGATTATTCATCCACTTATCACCGACAGCAGTCGTCTTGCCGAGTTTTGCGCCCGTATGGCTGCTTCACCTTACGTAATGGTAGACACCGAATTTATGCGGGAAAATACTTATTATCCTGATCTTTGTTTGGTTCAGTTATCCGACGGTAAGGAAGCCGTTGCGGTTGATCCAAAGGCAGAGGGTATAGATCTCAAGCCTATGCTCGATCTTTTGACCGAGAATGAGGACGTGCTAAAGGTTTTTCACGCAGGCGGGCAGGACATCGAAATATTCTTTCACCTAACGGGCAAAACGCCGCACCCTATGTTTGATACGCAGATCGCCGCAATGGCGCTTGGGCAAGGTGAACAGATTGGGTACTCCAATTTGGTGGACCTTTGGCTAAATATCCAATTGGATAAAGGGGCGCGTTTTACCGATTGGTCGCGCCGCCCGCTGGATAAACGTCAGCTCGATTATGCAGTTGCCGATGTAACGCATCTAGCGACTATTTTCCCGATGATGCTGAAAAAGCTTAAGGATACCGGTCGCGGCGGATGGCTGGATCATGAAATGGCGCGGATTTCAGATCCCGAGAATTACCGCAATGATCCTATCAAAGCATGGGAGCGCGTAAAAATACAGTCGCGTAAACCCGAGGTTATGGGAAGATTAAAGGCAATTGCCGCATGGCGCGAATTAGAAGCGCGCCGCAAAAATATTCCCCGCGGCCGTATTATGAAAGACGAAACACTTGCCGACATTGCATCGCATCCGCCCAAGTCGCAAAGTGACCTTACCAAAGTGCGCGGACTTTCTCCGGCATGGCGAGACAATGAAATTGGTCAGCGCTTAATTGCCGCGATTGCCGCTGCACAGCCGCTAAGCCGTGATGAAATGCCCGAGCGCGCCCGCAGCAGTAATGGCGGCGGCAAAGACGGATCGCTAGTTGCTGACCTTCTGAAATTATTGCTTAAAATCCGCTCGCGCGAGATTAATGTCGCTTCACGTTTGATTGTAAAAGCAGAGGAACTTGAAAAGCTTGCAGCCGGTGAGCGCGAAGGACTGGAATTACTAACAGGCTGGCGTTTTGAACAATTTGGCAGCGACGCGCTGGATTTGGTCGAAGGCAGGCTTGCATTTGCAGTGGTCAATGGAAAATTGGTAATGACCCGTACCCAAAAAGAGGATCAGCGCTAACTATTTCAAAAACAGCTTTACCATCGACATATTCACAGCGCAGTTCTGTTCCATAGCAGCTGCATTTACATCGCGGGCAAACTTTTCCAATGCGGCATAACTGCGCTCAATTCTCTTGGTGACATATGCGAGTGTATCCATACCGATGACTGTGCCGCGATCCGCAAGATGCTTTTGAATTAGCTGAGAAATAAGCTCATCGTCCGGCGGCAAAACTTGTAACAATATTGCGCTTGCGAGACGAGATCGCAAATCTGGGAGTGCTATCTGCCAATCGCTAAGCTGAAACCGCGATACCAAAAGCAATGACTGTTTCAATTCTTGCGCGCGGTTCCACGCGTTGAACAGCGCCTCTTCGCCAACACATTCTGCATTATCGATAACAAATCCAGCGCTCGATATACCGCTAAAATATTCCGCCATCAGGGTTTTGCCGCTTCGTGCCGGGCCGCATAGTATTGCGCAGTGGCTGAGCCAAGTGTGTGATGACGCCAGCGCCTCTACAGCTTCTACATTTGCGCTAGATATTATTAAGCTAGAAACAATACCAGGCCGAATTTCATCAAGAGGCAATGCAATTTGTTTCACGGATTATCGCTAGTATTAGGACGGATAGGCTTAGTTGCCTTCATTTCGTTTGCGCTCTTCCTTTTGGCGGCGCTCTTCCTCTTTACGGCGTTTTTTCTCTTCTTTCTCACGCTCTTTTTCTTGCTTACGCCTCTGCTTATCGAATTCTTTTGCCTCTTTTTCGGTCATAACAGGCACTGGCGGCGGTGTAATCGCGGGCGGCCTTTGCGGAACAGCCGGACCAGCCGGCGTGACCGTTCTACCATTCGTTATGTCGTTGACTGCACGGTCCAGAATATCAATTGATTCTGTAGGCAACCTGCGCTGATTTTCATTGGGGTTCGGTGCCGATATTACAGCTGGAATTTCGTCTAGTGACTCTTCTTCAACTACTGCCTGTTCAAGTACTAGCGAGCTATCCGCGCGAAGCCGCCCGGCAGACAGAGCCTCTTGGAACAATGCATCCATTTTAACAACGCCGTCCTTCATCATGGCCGGAATACCCGCGTTGTTTTGTGCGCGCAGCAAGAAGCTACCTAGAAATTTGTTATCTGGACCATATCTTGCCGTGAACTGCGCTGTTACCGGCCCGCCAGGATATTGCCGTTCGATGCGTACTATCGGAATAATAACATCAGCCGCGCCGAACTGATCAAGGATTGTGCGCCACCAATTGCGGCTGCGCCTTTCAATTTGCCCAGCGTTCAACAATAACGATTCGCTACCTGCGCCGCTTGGCCGAACATAATCGATACGGCTTTCAGATGTGCTGAATTTCGCCCACGCGTTCTGCCATGCATTGCGTTGTTCAAAAACAATCGGCGCGCCGCCATCCCACATTACGGGTAATATCATCAGCGGTGCAGAACGCCGCGTTATTCCTTTTACACCAAGCAACTGTCCAGCCCTTGCGCGGTCGAATACGACGCCCAATGTGGCAACATAACGATGCGGGCCCATCTCTTCTTGTTCCACTACGATCGCAGATACGATGCCGTTTAATGTCGAGTCAGACAATGAGCTGCCACTACCGCCATGATTTCGCGCCCACAATTTGCTCCAGGCTTGACGTTGCGCCTCCTCCCAGCCGGCATGACGTGCTTCGTCTGCATCCTTGCCCGTGGTTTCAACACGGATACCTGCTATTTCGAAATCACCCGTGCTAGCAATTGGAGCGATGCCGCGCTTAGGACCTTCGATTTGCGCATAGACTATTACGCTACTTGCAAGCAGCAATGGTACGCCGAAAGCCGCATAAATACCGTATTTTCCGGCCCACACTGTTAACCTTGTTTTCATCGGGTGTCTTTTGACGGCATTACATCAAAATTCCAAGCGCATTGTTGGTAGGCTACCGAATATTTTGATCAAGGCGCGTATCGACCCGATAAGAAATTTCAGCTAGCGAGATAACTATGAGTTATAAGCATAACGAAACCGAAACGTACACTTACGCTAAAGCAGGCGTATCCATTGATGCGGGCAATGCGTTGGTGCGTGCAATTGCACCATTGGCAAAGGCAACACGGCGCGCGGGTGCCAACGCGGAGCTCGGCGGATTTGGCGGGTTTTTTGATTTGAAAGCTGCCGGGTTTAATGATCCATTGCTCGTTGCCGCAAATGACGGGGTGGGTACAAAATTAAAACTTGCAATTGATTCGGGAAGGCATGACGGCGTTGGCATCGATTTGGTCGCGATGTGCGTCAACGATTTGATCGTACAGGGCGCAGAGCCATTGTTCTTTCTTGATTATTATGCGACGGGGAAACTCGACCTAAATGTTGCCACCGCTGTGGTTGCAGGTATCGCCGAAGGATGCAAAATGGCAGGATGCGCGCTGATTGGCGGCGAGACAGCGGAAATGCCCGGTATGTACGGCGGCGACGATTATGATTTAGCCGGATTTTGTGTAGGCGCGGTGGAGCGCGGTGATGTGTTGACCGCGGATAAAATTACGGACGGTGATGTGCTGCTTGGCCTTGCCTCATCCGGCATCCATAGCAACGGTTTTTCGCTTGTACGGCGTTTGGCGGCGGATAAGGGATGGAAGCTTGATCGCCCTGCCCTGTTTGATCAGAACGTCATGCTGATCGATGCTTTGATGGCACCCACCAAAATATATGTCAGATCGCTGCTGCCGTTGGTTCGCTCTGGCAAAATTCATGCGATGGCGCATATTACAGGTGGCGGATTGCTTGAGAATATCCCGCGCGTACTGCCCAATAACCTGCATGCGCATGTTAATGCAGATAGCTGGCAACAACCGCGCTTGATGGCATTCCTGCAGGCACAGGGGAATATCGAACCCCACGAGATGGCGCGTACATTCAATTGCGGCATTGGCATGGTGATTGCGGTCGCACAGTGTGATGTTATTGATGTATCTGCCGAGTTGGTGGCTGCGGGTGAAAGCGTGCACCACATTGGCCATATCGCGGCGGGCGTAAAAGGCTGCACAGTATCAGGCAGCATAGAAACTTGGGGCGGAATGAGCGATTGGACAGCGACCCATGCAGGGTAACCACATTCCCGTCACCCTGAACTTATTTCAGCATGACGGTTTGGCTGGAGGATTAAGTGGCTAAGGCCCGTGTCGCCATCCTTATCTCAGGCCAAGGTACTAACATGGCGGCATTGCTGTATGCCGCACAGAATCCCAGTTGCTCCTACGAAATCGCGTTAGTTGCAAGCAACAATCCGCAAGCACCAGGATTAAAACTCGCCGAAGCCGAGGGCATAACAACGTTTGCGCACGCGCACATGGCCATGACGCGGGCCGATCATGACGCGGTGATGTATGAAGCGATTATGTCATCGGGCTCAGAATATATCGCGCTGGCGGGGTACATGCGGATTTTATCGGACGGCTTTGTAAACCAATGGCAGGGCCGAATGCTGAACATTCACCCTTCCCTGCTGCCCAAATATAAGGGGTTGAATACGCATCAATCCGCCATAGATGCAGGCGACAGATATGCAGGCTGCAGCGTGCATGTGGTAACGCCCGCGCTGGATGACGGCCCCGTGCTGGGCAAAATTAAGGTTGCTATTCTAAAAGGCGACACCGCCGCAACCTTGGCTACGCGTGTTAAAATGGCGGAACATCAACTCTATCCGCGTATCTTGGCCGAATATGTGAGCCGTGAACATAGCGCCGATTGGCTGCTGCACAAAATTCGTAAGCTGGCCCTTACTCTGCCGCAAACACATGAGCGCGAAAGTCACGGGACGCCGGGTTGGCGCGCAGGTACCGAGAAGGCGGGTAAATATTTCGCCTATTTCAGCGACCGGCATCATGGCAGCGACGCAATTGGCGTGCTTGTCAAAACCAGCGGCATGGATGAACTGCTTAGCTTGTGTGAAGATCAACCGGATATCTATTGGAAGCCCGCTTATTGGGGGGCATCGGGATGGGCGGGCATTCGTCTGAACCGCGCCAATGTGGATTGGGACCATATTGCAGAATGGCTGGAACGAAGCTGGTTCAGCGTCGCACCAAAAAGCCTAACCAAATTACGAAATGCAGCAGAGCAGTTTTGATATCAGCCGCCGCTATACGTCAAGTATCGCCACCGCCCGTATCCACCCTGCACTGGCGCGTTCAATTTTCACTGGAAAACAGCTGACCATAAATCCATAGGGCGGTAGCGCAGCCAAGTTGGCTAGTTTTTCTATTTGATAATAGGGCCGTATTCGTCCTGCCTTATGCCCCTCCCATATGATGGCCGGATCGCGGGTTTCGGCCCAGCGCCGCGCGGTATGGCTAAATGGCGCATCCCAGCTCCAGGCATCGGTACCCACCACTTGTACACCGCGTTCCGTAAGGTAAAGCGTCGCCTCTGCGCCCATGCCGCATCCTTGATCGGTGAAATTTTCGGTACCGTACACCGCGCCTGATTGAACAAGCACAATGTCAAGCGGTTGCAGCGTATAGCCAATCCGCGCAAGCTCTGCCTCAACCTCTGCGCCGCTTATCACATGGCCAGCAGAAAAATGCGCAAAATCAAGCTTTACCCCCGGCCTTAAAAACAAATCTAAAGGCGCTTCATCAATCGATGGTGCTGCGGCCGTACCGCCATCGGTGGTTGAATGATAATGCCACGGGGCGTCCATATGTGTGCCGTTATGGGTGCTCAACGTCACGCTTTCCACCGCCCAGCCCTCGCCATCTGGCAAGTCATCCTGCGTCAATCCGGGAAAGAAAGACGCAATCTGCTGCCACGTGTTTTCATGCGTCATATAGGTAATGTTGGGGCGCATGACGGGCGGGTCAGATATCACATCGTTCGTGATGGAAATGGAAAGATCAATGAAGCGCTGATTTGTTACACGTGTTTCTGCCATTGAAAAAAATACCATGCCTTGCCTGATAATAAAAGGCTCAATATGCTGCAAAGCTGGAAAAGCTTTTACCCGATCATTGGATGTGGCACATGAATTACAGAAGTTTTAGGAGAGTGATATGCGTGTAAAAATACTGTACCCTATTATGGCAGTTATGATTGGTTCATTGGCATCTACGGCTTATGCCGCGCCTGCAAAACGGTTTCCGCCCAAAGATGAATGCCTGCATATCGATGGCTATTTCGAACTGCGCCAGAAATTTGAAAGCATAGTACAGCGCCGCGACAGTAAAGCGTTATTGGCCATGGTAAATGCTGATACCAAATGGAGTTTTGGCGGAGAAGAAGGAACACAAACCTTTGCTTCCAAATGGAAAATGGAAACCGGAAAAACATCGCCCATATGGGCAGAGCTAGATAAAATCCTACGCTTGGGCTGTACCAATGAAGGTAAGTACGTGACCATGCCGCATTTCTTTGCGCAAGATATACCGGGCAAGCAAGGTATAGGATCAACCGCATTAGTGCTGGGACCAGAGGTTAAATTGCGCACTGGCCCGTCCACTTCCACCGCGATAAAAGCAGTTATAAACTGGGAAGCGGTCGAACTCGGCGAAAAAGATCCCAGCGGCGCATGGACCGCAGTAAAAACAACCGACGGCAAAAGTGGGTACATCCGCAATGATTATCTACGCAACCAAACCGATTATCGTATCGGTTTTGAACGCAAAGCGGCGGGTTGGCAGATAAGTTATTTCATCGCTGGGGATTAAAATGGATCAATTTGGCCGCACAATTCAGCTTTTCTTAGTTGATGGAACCCCAAATGGGCTTCGCAAGGCAACAATACATGGATGGACAGGTATAACCTTTGTCGCAACTGGTGCTACCTTCTCGGCCTTAACTGCAAGAACAGAACTTGATCGTACAGGCATTTATATACTTTCTGGACCCGATGCAGAAGCAGTCGGCACAACACGCACATACATTGGATCCGCAAACAGCGTCCGCGAACGCATAAAGAAAAGCGGACAAGAAAGAGATTTCTGGGAAACTGCAATTGCTGTTACTACAAGTGATGATGATTTATCAAAAGGGCACGTTGAGTATCTTGAGGCACGTCTTATCGAAATGGCGCATATCGCTAATCGTGTTACCCTAGATAATAGCACTAGCCCCGCAGGAGACAGGCGCCGCTTACCAGAGGCTGACCAAGCTAATATGGAACAGTTCCTTGCTAACTTAAAGATCATTTTGCCCGTTGTAGGCCTCGATTTATTGAAACCACAGCCGCGTGCTGTTGCAATGGCTAATACACCAGTAGAACAGCGAACCGCACACGAAACAACGTTTGAGATTAGACATAGGTCAGGAGTAAAAGCGCAAGCAGTCGAAGAAGACGGGGAGTTCATTGTGCTTGAAGGGTCGCAAGCACTAATTAATACCGGATATGTCCAACAAAGCTATGGAAGCTTAAAAGCAAACCTCATTAAACTAGGCGTTCTTGTTGAAGGAACGAATGAAATGTACGTTTTTGCCAAACCCTACAGCTTTAACAGCCCCTCTGCGGCCGCTGCTGTAGTGCTAGATCGCAACAGCAACGGACGTTTAGAGTGGAAGGTAAAAGGTATATCGAAGACTTATCATGAGTGGCAACAAACGGATATGTCTGCTGCACTAGATGCCGATAAAAGTGCGCTTAACCAACAATCTCTTCAGGCTTAAAGAAATAGGCGATTTCGATCGCGGCGTTTTCGTCGCTGTCGCTGCCGTGTACGGTGTTGGCTTCTAGGCTTTCGGCAAGCTCTTTGCGGATTGTGCCGGGTGCAGCATCGGCGGGGTTGGTGGCGCCCATGATGTCGCGGTTGGCTTGCATAGCATTTTCGCCTTCAAGAACTTGGACGATAACGGGGCCGGAGATCATGAAAGATACCAGATCGCCAAAGAACGGGCGCGCGCTGTGTACCGCGTAAAATCCCTCAGCCTGCTCTTTAGTCATATGAATACGTTTTGAAGCAACAACGCGCAGGCCCGCGTTTTCCAGCATTGTTGTAACTGCGCCTGTAATATTGCGGCGGGTTGCATCGGGTTTAATGATTGAAAATGTACGGGTAACCGCCATGGGAGAAATCCTTTTGAGTTAGATGATTAGCGCGCACTTAACGTTGCAACAGCTATAAGGCAAGGGCGCTAGACGCTTACTCAACAATAGTCAGACTAATCTCAATATGTTCGCTATCTTCATAACGCATTGGCGCAAAAGTTAGGCTGCATTGATGCCCATCTGTATGAGATGCATGAATTACGATCCCTTTAGTGCCATCATCCTCATCAATTTCAAACTCTTCTGGCGTGCCTTCAAAACCCTGATTTTGAGCGTGCCTATGATAATATTTGACGATATCGTCTATCATAGCATCGCTATACATAGTCAGCCCTTTGGACATATTATTGCCGGTTTGATATTCTAAATAATTGACAATCGTTGCATTGGGATAAAGCCCAAATTCAAATGGTAGCGTTGGAATAGTATTGTCTGTAAATTCAGTTCGCATTGTCATTTTTGCGCCGGGCATTTCAAAGCCGAAATCACCTTCTTCCTCATCAAAAAAACGTGTGATTTCATCACCAGGCTTTACTTCGCTAGCCATGATGATTTCATAAGTCCCATCGGCCTTCATGCGCAGCACTTCTTGTTCTTTTGCCATGATCTTAAGGACCCTTTACCCAGCGCCCGCCGTCTTGCCGCCAGTAATTGCGGGTAACGCCATCCTGATCGGCCAAGGCGCGCCAAGCCGTGCGCGCATCGTCGGTTCGGTCGGGAGGAAACAGGTAAAATGCTCGGTCAAATTCCAAAGCCGCATCGCGCCAGATGCCATCGGCCAAGGCTATCATCCGCGCGCCGTTTGCGGCGTCACAGTCGGCGGATAACAGGATAGGTTGGACACTATCGTCACTCCCATCCTGCCGTCCCTGCCCGCTGATCCCATGCGCCAAAAAGCTCTCAGGGCGGTAATTCCACAGCGCAGCCGAAATATGCTTTAATAGCTCGGTATCATCGCTAACGATTAGCAACCGCCCACCGCTATCGATTATTTTCTGGGCAATCGCAGGAAGTACATTCTCTGCGGGATCACGGGTGAGTTGATAGAAATCAGCTTGCATATTTTTGCGGCGTCATCCCTCAAAGTTATCGGCGATAAACCGGTCGAGCAGCCGCACACCATATCCGGTTGCGCCTTTGGCATAGGTAGGTCCGTCTTTGTCCGACCATGCGGTTCCGGCGATGTCCAGATGCGCCCATTTTACGCCGTCTTTGATAAACCGTTCCAAAAATTGCGCCGCTGTGATCGATCCGCCGCCGCGCGCGCCAACATTTTTCATGTCTGCAATCGGGCTATCGATCATCTTGTCATATGCTTTACCCATGGGCAAACGCCATAGCGGATCGCCCGACGCTATACCTGCTGCTGTTAGTTTTGCAGCCAGATCGTCATCGTTGGAGAACAGCCCAGCATATTCATGCGCAAGGCTGATAATAATCGCACCTGTGAGCGTGGCCAAATCTACAATATACTCTGGATTATACACTTCCTGCACCCAATGCAGCGCATCACACAGCACCAGCCGTCCTTCGGCGTCAGTGTTAATCACTTCAATTGTTTGGCCGGACATCGATGTTACCACATCGCCTGGACGTTGCGCATTGCCATCGGGCATATTCTCGACCAGCCCGCATACGCCGACAACGCGCGCTTTTGCTTTACGCCCGGCCAGCGCCTTCATCGCGCCTGCAACTGCGCCTGCGCCGCCCATATCCCACTTCATATCTTCCATACCGGCCGCAGGTTTGATCGAGATACCGCCTGTATCAAACGTCACGCCCTTGCCGACAAACGCAACGGGACGCTTTTGCGTGCCATCTGTGCCGTCCCATTCCATCACCAGCATGCGTGCAGGCTTACGTGAACCTTGCGCCACACCAAGCAACGCTCCCATACCAAGCTTTGCCATTTCGGTATCATCAAGCACCGTGATCTTCACACCCAGGTTCGTCAGGTGCATGCACCGCTCAACAAAGCTTTCGGGATAAATTACGTTGGCGGGTTCCGCGACCAATTCGCGCGTCAGCGTAAGACCGTCTGATATCGCGGCATAACGCGGCCAAATTTCGGCGGCGGCGGCGGGCGCACCAACAATGGCAACATCAGTAATCGTTGGTTTGGATGTTTCGGCAAGCTTGGTGCGGTATTTATCAAAACGCCAATCGCGTTGTAATGCACCGTAAGCTGCCTCTGCTGCCATTTCTGCTGTCAGGTTGGCAGCGTGAATCGCGATCGTTTTTGCGCCGCATGTTTGCACTTTAGCAAGGATATCTCCGCCCGCTTTTTGATAATCAAGCGCCGATGCATTATCGGCGACCCCGATCAACACGATGCGCGTCATCCGGCCGCTTTGCGAAGATATCAGTATGAAGGACTGCCCTGCCCCGCCCTCAAACCGCGCAAGCTTTGCGGTTTCGGTAATCTCTTCAGGCTTATCAAGTGGGAAAACAAAATCAGCAAAGCTGCTTTTTGGTATGATAAATCCAATCACGTCTGCCGTATCGGAACGCGTTGCAACAAATTCTATATTCATGCTGATATTAGCCTTTAATATTTCGAAAAAAACACCGCGACCGCCAGAAGCTGCGCTGCGGCTTTGCCTATGTATAAGCGCAATTCGTATCAGGATTAAAGTAAAACATGCTGCACAATGATTGCGATAACGTGCAATAACGGTAATCAGCATGACTGACTTGATGTTCAGGGGTGGACCAGTCGCGATACGGCCTATAAGGGATACTGCATTGTTATGGACGCCTTGCATATACCCTTTGGCCTAAAGCGGCTGATTATAGTTGGCCTTACGGTATCCGCAGCACTGCGTCCCGCCGTTTGTATAGCCCAAGATGCACCGCCGCCTGAAACCGAACAAGCCGCACCCAGTATGCCTGAGCCAAGCACCAAAAAAGTCGCGGCAGACGAGATCGAGTTCTCTGCAGAAAAAGTCGATTACGATTCCGTGGGGAATGTAGTTACCGCGACCGGCGATGTGATTTTAATACGCGATGGATACCGGCTGAGGGCAGATACCGTAGTATGGAACCGAAAATCTGGCCAAGTAACTGCGCAAGGAAACATTCGATCAACCGGACCAAAAGGCGAAACCGCATACGGAGATTCGATTGTCCTAACCGATAGCCTAAAGGACGGCATGGTCGAAAACATGCTGCTAGTATTAGAAGATGGCTCGCGTTTGGCTGCACAAAAAGGTTCACGTACTAACGGCATAATTGACCTTGATTATGCAGCATATTCGCCATGTGCGGTTGAGGATGCCGGTGGTTGCCCCAAAAACCCCAGCTGGCAGGTAAAAGCTGTGCGGGTGAATTATGATCCTGTAAAAAAACGTGTTAAATTTGACCGAGCGCGTATCGAATTATTTGGTTTGCCCGTCATACCGCTCCCGTTTCTATCCAGCCCCGTTGGAATAAAGGCCGCAACCGGAGTTTTGGTACCTAACATCCAATATTCTCGTAATAACGGAGCGGAAGTTGAAATTCCTTATTATTGGCGTCTTGCACCTAATCGTGATTTGAAAGTTTCGGCTACTGTTTTTTCAAGAGTCGCCCCGCTGTTCCAAGCGGAGTTTCGGGACCTTGAAAAAAATGGTGGTTTCAAAATTGGAGGCTACGCTACTTATAGCACGCGCATTAACACAATTGGTGCTCCGGTAAGCAGCCGCGAATTGCGCGGATATGTCGACGCTATCGGCAAGTTTCAACTTACCCCTGCTTGGTCTGTTAGCGGTTCTATTCGGTTAGTATCAGACCGAACTTTCTTACGCCGCTATGACATTAGCCGCGATGACAGGCTTCGTTCCACAATCGCTGCCGAGCGTATCGATTCCAATAGTTATTTATCAATCGCTGGTTGGGCTGTGCAGACATTGCGCATTGGTGACCGTCAGGGATTTACTCCGATTGATTTGCCTGAAATTGATTACCGCTTGCGTCTTGCCAATCCTGTGCTTGGCGGCAAAGTTCAATTGCAGGCTAACACCCTATTTATTGGCCGTACCGCAGGGCAAGATACCCAGCGTGCATTTGCATCTGCCAAATGGGATCTGCGTACGATCACGCGCATGGGGCAAGACATAAACCTGACCGTTTTTGGCCGCAGCGATGTGTACCATAGTGATGAAAATGAAAATACCATCACGGCTATATACCGCGGAGAAAAAGGATGGCGCGCGCGCGGGATCTTTGCAGCTGCCGTTGATGTGCGCTGGCCGCTTGTCGGAACACTTTTTGGCGGCACGCAAATTCTAACGCCGCGAATTCAAATTGTCGCAGCGCCAATTACCAATTCAAACCTGCTAGTTCCCAACGAAGATTCGCGCGCAATTGATTTAGAAGATAGCAATCTATTCGCGCTTAATCGCTTTCCTGGATATGACAGGTTTGAGGATAACTACCGCTTAACGTATGGAGCAGATTGGGCCTTTCGCGCAAAAAATGTAACTGTTGAGGCTAATATTGGGCAAAGCTATCGGTTGCTAAACCGTGCGACTATCTTTCCAGTTGGTACAGGCCTGTCGGAAAAATTGTCTGACATTGTTGGCCGTACCGAGGTTCGTTTCAAAGATTTAGTAAAGCTGACGCACAGGTACCGGTTAGATAAAAATAATCAGGCCATACGGCGCAACGAAGTGGATGTTACGGTTGGGACGCGCGGTACATATTTTCAAGCAGGTTACTTACTGCTTAACCGCAACATTGGCCCCAGCATCGAAGATTTGGCGGACCGTGAAGAAATTCGCGTTGGCGGACGGGCAAAAATTGCGCGGTACTGGTCTATATTTGGTTCTGCCATTGTTGATCTTACGGGCCAGCGTGAAGATGCGGGCGTTGTTTCCGATGGTTTTAATCCCATACGTCAC
>JAYWFI010000147.1:0-1845 GCA_043778865.1 Sphingomonadales bacterium | reverse complement strand
AGCGCGCGCCGAAAATCAAGAACTGCGCCGTGTGGAAATGGGCCGCGTATCGGGCGAGCGTTTCGAATGCCCGCCGCCGGTACTGCCCGAAAAAATGGGTTTTGATGAAGCAGATTTAGAAAGCGCACCTGCGGAATCGGCGCGGCTTGACCGTTTGCAATTGGACCGTGAGCGTATCGGCCCTGTCAACTTGATCGCGGCTGACGAGCTGACTGAATTGGAAACCGAGCAAGCCAAGGGCACAGCAGGCAGCGCCGAATTAAACGAGGCTGTGGGTCGCCTGCGCGGTTCCATCGGCAGCTTAAACCGCGAGGGCCGCATCCGTTTGCGCGCTGCTTTTGAGGCCGTCGATGGCCATTTCCGCCGCCTGTTCACAACCTTGTTTAACGGCGGCGCGGCGCATCTGGAGCTGATCGATAGCGATGATCCGCTGGAGGCCGGCCTTGAAATTATGGCGCAGCCGCCGGGCAAAAAACTCGCCTCGCTCACGCTGTTGTCGGGCGGGGAACAGGCGTTGACCGCGGTCGCGCTCATATTCGGCCTGTTCCTGACCAACCCTGCGCCAATTTGCGTGCTGGACGAAGTGGACGCGCCGTTGGACGATGCCAACATCGAACGGTTTTGTGACCTGCTCGACGTGATGACGCGCGAGACCGACACGCGGTACCTGATCGTAACCCACAACGCTGTCACCATGAGCCGTATGCACCGACTGTTCGGAGTGACCATGGCCGAACAAGGCGTATCGCGTCTGGTCAGCGTCGACCTTGGCGGTGCAGAGGAATTGTTGGCGGCGGACCCGGCGTGACCGTGAATGATAAACGCGGCATCACCGACGGCACGGAGTCTCGCATGGTTATTTTGGAGCATATTACCGATGGCTTTTGAATTATGGCTACCTGCATAAGGAGGCATATTACCTCGCGACACTTTCCATCTTGCAATGTAGGATAATATTGGCGACTTGATGTTTTCGCGCATCACCATTCTACGGTAACAGAGCCGCGCGGAAGTGGAGCGTTAAAAATCCCAAAAAAGCAAGGTCTGCTGGGCGTTTCAGGTGTGACTTTAGTGTGACTTTCCAGCTGTGCATCTATCAGCGTATATTTCACAAACAGTGTTAGCTGCTGCCCACGGCTAAGCATGCCATCGCCATAAGTAACCCTGCCATGCGGTTGGCGCGAAACAGGTCAAGCGCGTTGCTGCCGTCTGTCTGTAAAGTCACTGCCTGCCACGCCAAATGCAGCGCCGCCGGGATCAGCGCGACTAGCGCGAGCATTTGCGGGCGTACGGTCCATATTGCCATGGCCCAGCCCGCAATCGCCAGTATATAAAACACCGCCAACCCGCCGCGCAAGCGCCCACCCAACCGCAGCGCGCTGGACCGGATGCCGGCTATTGCATCGTCTTCGCGGTCTTGCATGGCATAGATGGTATCGTATCCGATGACCCAGAAGATGCAGCCTGTGTAGAGCCACAGCATGGCGGCATCAAGCTGGGCTGTTACCGCGATCCAAGCGACCGGCGCGCCCCAGCTGAATACCATGCCAAGCCATGCTTGCGGCCACCAGGTTATCCGTTTCATAAACGGGTATGCCGCCACAAGTGCAAGGCTGCTCAATGCCATCACCTGCGCCTGCCAGCGCAGTTGCAGTAAAACGGTAAGGCCGGTGAGGCACAATACCACAAGCCACATCCATGCGGCCCGCACGCTCACCTTCCCGCTGGGTAGGGGCCGTGATGCCGTGCGGGCAACCTGTGCATCCAGATCACGGTCGATGATATCATTGTATACGCATCCTGCGCCGCGCATCGCGATGCTGCCAAGCAAAAGCCACGCAAGCA